>CACIOV010000015.1 GCA_902588335.1 uncultured Pelagibacteraceae bacterium | reverse complement strand
AAATACATCGATTAAAGTGAGTGATGTAAGTTTATTTCAAAAGTTAATAGAGTCTTTGACGATCCCAGAAAGATGGAAGATGAGACTGAAAAGACACTTTTGGAGACCTCAATATTTTGAAGATTTGCTTAAAAGGCTTGAAACTAACTCCGATGTAGATCCAACAGCGGCTGAGCTAGATAAAAAAAGATTTACCGAAATGAAAAATCTTGATCAAAGCAAAGAAATTGCAAGTCGTAAAGTTTCTGAAATTTTGTCTAGATTCGATAGAAAAATAAAAGATCCAAGATCGTTTGTGGAAAATAAAAAAATTGTTAAAATTATAAGAGAATTTTTAAAAATTAATTGTCCAATCAATCAATTAGAGAAAACTTTAAAAAGCTTTGTTAAAAAAAATAAATTAAGCAATAGTGTTTTCAAAGATTTATCAACTATCAAAAATTTATCAAAAATAAATTCAAAAACTATTTTTTCAACAAATTTTGGTAGAGATATAGAATATTATACTGGAATAGTTTTTGAAATATATAACTCATCAAAAAAAGAGATAGCAAGAGGTGGAAGATATGATGGTTTATTAAAAAGCCTTGGATCTAAAAAAAATATTTCAGCAGTTGGAGCAGCAATTAATTTAAACAACTTATAAATATGAAAAATTTAATAACTATAGGACTGCCAAGCAAAGGAAGGTTAAAAGAAAACTCAATAAGTTTTTTTGAAAAAAATAATCTTAAACCAACATCCAATGGAGGTGAAAGAAATTATTTTGCTCAAGTAGAGAATTTGCCTAATTCAAAAATTATTTATTTGCACGCTAAAGAGATAATCCAAAGACTTGGCGATGGAACAATTGACATAGGAATATCTGGTCTAGATCTATTACAAGAATCGTCTATTAATCTTCAGAAAAAAATTGAAATTAAAAAAAAACTAGATTTTGGTTTAGCAGACGTTGTGGTTGCTATTCCTAATGATTGGATAGATGTTCAAACAGTAGCAGATTTAGAGGAAGTTTCTTTTGATTTTAGAGACAAAAAGAACACCAGGTTACGAGTTGCAACAAAATATCCAAATTTAACTAATAATTTTCTAGTTTCAAAAGGAATTACCCAATACAAACTTGTGCCAAGTCTTGGCGCGACAGAAACATATCCGTTCATAGGGTCATCTGAAATTATCACTGATATAACCTCAACAGGGAAAACTTTAAAAGACAATAATCTTAGAGTCCTTAAGGATGGATATATTTTAAATTCTCAAGCTTGTTTATTAATTTCAAAAAAAAAGGTCGCAACTTTGCGATCTTTTTTAAATTTATTAATTTAAGTGGGTTACATTCTCATTCGCTAATTCAATAACTCTTATGAGTTAAAATATAAATAATTTTTTTTTTTAAAAATTCACCAGTATCAAAATTAACAATTTTTTCCTTAATATGTCATCATTTCTTTTATTAAGAACGCTTTTATGTCTTTCTTTCATTATAAGCCTCTTTTCAATTTTAAAACCTTTTTTTTTAAAAAAACTTTCCCAATCTTTATATCTATATTCTCTTTCTCCATTCATTTTTCTAGTTAAAATTTTATTTGTAGGAAGATAATTTAATTTCAAAAATTCTTTAGAATATACAATATTTCTCATTCTTCTAATTTCAGAGTCAGGTGTATGATTATCATGAGCTCTATCTACAATAATAAATTTTCCTTTTTTTTTTAATACCTTTTTTACTTCACTTAAAGTTTTAATAATATTATCTGCATGATGTAAAGAATCCCACGCAATACAAAAATCAATTGATGATTTATCTAATTCAATATTTTTAAAAGATCCTAAAACTGAAATTACTTTGTTCTCTTTAGAACTCAAAATCTTTTTTTTTGTAATTGGTTGACATTTTAAAACTGCATTTTTAACAATCTCAAGACAATAAATTTTATTTACCTTCTTTTTTGTTGCGATAATACTTGAAACCAATCCTATGCCCCCTCCTAGATCTAATCCATCACCTTTAAAACTTTTCCAAATTTCTCTATTCATTTTTAAAAATGTAAGAATATTTTTAGGTTTAACACTAGTGTAAAATTTACACATCATATTAAATTTTTTTTTTGCTAATCTAACAGCAAGATTATTGTTTAATTTATAATCTTCAGTATTAAATATTTTTTTGTCTATCCCCCATACAAGCATAAGGTTATTATATAAAGTTTAAAAAAAAAGGGCAGTAAAAACTGCCCTTTTTGAATATTTTATTGGGTCGGAATTTTTACATTCCCATGCCACCCATTCCTCCCATACCGCCCATTCCACCTGGAGGCATCGCAGGAGCAGAGTCTTTTTCTTCTGGTTTATCAGCAACCATTGCTTCGGTCGTAATAAGCAAGCCTGCTATTGAGGCTGCGTCTTGTAAAGCTGTTCTAACAACTTTAGTTGGATCTATAATTCCCTTAGCGAACATATCGCAATAATTTTCATTTTGAGCATCATAACCTTGAGATGGTTTTTTACTTTCTAAAAGTTTTCCAACTATTACTGATCCATCAACACCTGCATTTGCGGTAATTTGTCTTATAGGGGCTTCTAATGCTTTTCTTACAATGTCCACTCCTGCTTTTTGATCGGAACCTTTAAATTTTACCTTATCCAAATCCTGAGCGGCATAAAGCAATGCACATCCACCACCAACAACAACACCTTCTTCGACAGCAGCTCTAGTTGAGTTTAGTGCATCTTCAACTCTATCTTTTCTCTCCTTAACTTCTACTTCAGTTGCACCACCAACTTTAATTACAGCAACTCCACCAGCTAGTTTAGCTAATCTTTCTTGAAGTTTTTCCTTATCATAATCAGAAGTTGTTTCTTCAATTTGCTGTCTAATTTGATTACATCTTGCTTCTATGTCAGCTTTTTTACCCGATCCAGCAACAATCGTACTATTGTCTTTGTCCACTTTTACTTTTTTGCAAGACCCAAGATCATTTATTTTTACGTTTTCTAATTTAATTCCGAGATCTTCAGAAATTACTTGTCCACCTGTTAGTATACCAATATCTTCTAACATAGCTTTTCTTCTGTCGCCAAATCCAGGCGCTTTTACAGCTACAACTTTTAAGCCACCTCTAAGTTTATTTACGACCAATGTTGCTAAAGCTTCTCCTTCCACATCTTCAGAAATTATCATAAGCGGACGTCCAGCTTGTACAACTGATTCTAAAAGAGGAACCATAGCTTGCAAATTAGCTAATTTTTTCTCATGTAATAAAATTAAGGGATTATCAAGTTCTGTAGTCATTTTGTCAGCATTAGTTATAAAATAAGGCGAAAGATACCCTCTGTCGAATTGCATTCCTTCTACCACATCTAATTCTGTAGCTAGCCCTTTAGCTTCTTCAACGGTAATTACTCCTTCGTTTCCTACTTTTTGCATAGCTTTTGAAATCATGTCTCCAATTTCTTTTTCTCCATTAGCAGAAATCGTTCCAACTTGCGCAACTTCATCATTAGTTTTTACTTTTTTTGAAGAAGATTTTATTTTTTCAATGACGTGAGCTACAGCATTATCTAATCCTCTTTTTACATCCATTGGATTCATTCCAGCTGTAACATACTTAATTCCTTCTCTCACTATTGATTGAGCTAAAATTGTAGCTGTAGTTGTTCCGTCACCGGCCTCATCATTAGTTTTGCTAGCAACTTCTTTAACCATCTGAGCGCCCATATTTTCAAATTTATCCTGTAATTCGATTTCTTTAGCAACGGTTACGCCGTCCTTCGTTGTTCGTGGTGCTCCATAAGATTTATCCAAAACAACATTTCTTCCTTTTGGACCTAGAGTAACTTTTACTGCATTTGCAAGAGTGTCAACTCCCTTGAGCATTTTATTTCTTGCGTCTGTGTCAAATTTTACAATTTTTGCCATTTTATTTTTTTCCTTTCGAGATTCCCATAATGTCAGATTCTTTCATTATGCTGTATTCTTTTCCGTCAATTTTTACTTCGGTTCCTGACCATTTTCCAAAAAGAACCAAATCACCTACTTTGACATCCATAGGTATAATTTTACCATCTTCTGTTCTAGCACCTGATCCTATCGCTACAACTTTACCCTCCTGAGGTTTTTCTTTAGCAGTATCAGGGATAATTATCCCTCCGGACGTTTTTTCCTCGCTGTCTAAAACTTCTATCAAAACACGGTCATGCAATGGTCTAAATTTCATAATAATTTTCTCCTAATTTTTTATATGCAGATATATAATGCCGGATACAAAAATTACAATCCCCCTTTAAAAAACTTACAATTTATAGCACAAATGCACCAAAATGGTGTATTTTTAATCTTTCTTGAGCTAATCATTTAATATTATGAAAGCGAAATTTATTAAGGGTCTAAGTCAGGTTCAAAGCAAATATGACGCTTTTTTTATAGATTTGTGGGGCGTTATTCACAATGGAATTCAACTATATCCGGAAGCAATAGATGTTTTGGAAAATTTGCATAAGCTAAACAAAAGGTTTGTATTAATATCTAATGCTCCAAGACCATCAAAAAGTGTTGAAAAATATTTGATAAATTTAAAAATGAATAAAATTTTCCTCAATAATATTTTTACTTCAGGAGAGGCTGCGTTGCAAACTTTAAAAAAGAATATTTATGGGGAAAAGTTTTATCATTTAGGTCCTAAAAGAGATGAAGATTTAATTAAAGGATTCGAAAAAAATAAAACAGATTTAAATAAATGTGATTTTATCTTATGCACAGGACTTTTTGATGGTGAGGAAAATTCATTAAATTATTATGAAAACTTATTAAAAAAATATACAAAATTAATAATGGTATGCACAAATCCCGATTTAGTAGTGCATCGAGGTTCAAAGAAAGAATACTGCGCCGGTTCAGTGGCTGCTATATTTGAGAAATTGGGCGGAACAGTAATTTACTTTGGTAAACCTTATCCCGAAATTTATAATTTTTGTACAAAAAAAAATGAAGCCATTCTTGCTGTTGGAGATAATATTCAGACAGATATAAGAGGAGCAAATAAAATGAAATTTGACTCACTGTTGATAGTTGATGGAATTCACAAAAAGGAATTTTTAAATCTGACGAAAAAAAATTATGATGAAGTTTTAAAAAAATATAAAGCTAAGACAAATTATTATCAAGAAAGATTAAGCTGGTAGAATTATGAAAATTTTTAAAAATCTATATATCTCTAAAAAATACAAAAGATCTTCTCTAGCCATTGGAAATTTTGATGGCGCACATCAAGGACATCAAAAAGTTTTTAAACGCGCAAGAGCATTTGCCAAAAAAAATAGATTAGGATTCGGAATTTTAACTTTTTCTCCCTTACCAGTAATGTTTTTTAATAAAAAAATTAGGAATTTTAGACTGGCATCAGAAGAACAAAAATTTAAATTTTTTAAAAAATACGAAGCAGACTTTGTAATTAATATAAAATTTAATAAAAGTTTCTCAAAGATGAGTGCAGAAAATTTTATAAAAAATGTTATTTATAAAAAAATAAATCCAAAATTAATTTTTGTAAGTGATAATTTTAAATTTGGTAATAAAAGAAAAGGAAATGTAAAGTTGCTTAAAAAATTTGGAGAAAAGTATAATTATAGACTATTGAAAATTAATCCTTTTAAGCAAGAAGGGAAGATAATTTCATCCACTAGAATCCGCAAATATCTTCAGAGAGGTCATGTTGGTCTAGCAAACAAATTACTTTCCAGAACCTGGTTTATAGAAGGTTACGTAAGAAAAGGAAAAAAATTAGGAAGAAAATTGGGATATCGCACATGCAATATCCACATAAGAAATTATGTATTGCCTAAAAAAGGCATTTATGCAGTTAAAGTTACAATAGGAAATAAAAAATATATGCATCAGGGTGTTGCTTATTTGGGATCTAGACCCACTTTCAAAGGTAAGGAAATTTTTCTTGAAATAAACATATTTAATATTAAACAAAATTTGTACAGAAAAAAATTAAGAATCTATTTTGTAAAATTTATAAGAGGAGATAGAAAATTTAGCAATTCAGCAAGATTAATAAGGCAAATGAATAAAGATGTAATTTCAGCCAAAAAAGGTTTAAAAGCAAAGTTAGTTGTATGACCAAGGAAAATATTAATTTACCCAAAACTGCTTTTTCAATGAAGGCAAACTTACCTAACAGAGAACCTGAGATTTTAAAAATTTGGGAAAAGTTAAATTTGTATAATAAGCTCAGAGAATCTCGCAAGGGAAAAAAGAAATTTGTTTTACATGATGGACCCCCATATGCAAATGGTCATATACATATGGGAACAGCTTTAAATAAAATTCTTAAAGATATAATAACTAGATTTCACCAAATGGATGGAAAAGATTCAGTTTATGTTCCTGGCTGGGATTGTCATGGATTGCCAATAGAATGGAAAATTGAAGAGCAATATAAAAAAAATAAAAAAGATAAAGATCAAGTGCCAATAAAAGATTTTAGAAAAGAGTGTAGAGAATTTGCAGAAAAATGGATCAAGGTACATATTAAAGAATTTAGAAGGTTAGGTGTTGAAGGAGACTGGAAAAATTATTACTCCACAATGAGCTTTGACGCAGAGGCGCAGATTGCAAGAGAATTAGGAAAATTTTTATTAGATGGTAGTTTATACAAAGGCTACAAACCTGTTCTTTGGTCAACAGTGGAAAAAACTGCTCTTGCTGATGCTGAGGTTGAATATAAAGATCACACTTCTAATACAGTATATGTTGGTTTTAAAGTTAAGACTTCAAAAATTAATTTATTAAAAGGTGCTGAGGTTGTTATATGGACTACAACGCCGTGGACAATACCTGCGAATAAAGCTTTAGCATATAACAAAAATCTAGATTATTCGATTGTAGAGATTAATTCAGTATCAGAGAATTTTGATAATAAAAAAATTGTAATTGCATCACAACTTCTTGAGCAAGTTTCAAAGGAGTGTAAAATAGAAACTTATAAATTAATTGAAAAAATAAAAGGAAAAGATTTTGAAGGAACAATTTGCTCACATCCTTTCGAAAATTTAGGATTTCAATATGATGTCCCAATGTTGGAAGCAAATTTTGTAACCCTTGAACAAGGAACAGGTATTGTTCATTGTGCGCCAAGCCACGGACCAGATGATTTTAATCTGTGTTTAAAACATGGAATTAAATCTTTGGATACAATAGATGATGACGGTAGATATACTAAACATATTAAAAAATTTGAAGGAATTCATATTTTTAAAGCAGATCAAATAGTAATTGAAAGCCTCAAAGAGTGTAAAAAATTATTGTCAAATGGAAAACTAACTCACAGCTACCCTCATTCTTGGAGATCTAAAGCCCCTTTGGTTCATAGAGCTACATCTCAATGGTTTATTTCTATGGAAGAAAAAGACTTAAGAAAAAAAGCACTTAAAGCTATTGACGATACTGATTTTTATCCAGAAAGAGGCAGAGATAGAATTAGATCCATGATAGAAACAAGACCAGACTGGTGCGTGTCCAGACAGAGAATCTGGGGAGTGCCTTTACCTCTGTTTGTTTCAAAAAAAACAAATAAACCTTTAAAAGATATAGATGTAATTGAAAATATTGCTAAAATTTTTGAAAAAGAAGGTGCGGACTGCTGGTTTACTGATGATCCACAAAAATTTTTAGGAAAAAAATATAAAAAAGAAGATTATATTAAATCCAACGATATAGTCGAAGTTTGGTTTGATAGTGGAGCTACCCATAGTTATGTTTTAGAAAAGCGAAAAGATTTAACTTGGCCAGCATCTATGTACTTAGAAGGGTCCGATCAACACAGAGGATGGTTCCATTCTTCATTACTGGAATCATGCGGAACCAGAGGAAAAGCACCTTTTAAAAGCATCCTTACCCATGGGTTTGTAGTCGACGGCAAAGGTTTGAAAATGTCAAAATCAACAGGAAATATAATTGCACCAGAAGATATACTAAAAAAATATGGGGCAGATATTCTACGAACTTGGGTTGCGGCATCTGATTATGCGGAAGATTTGAGATTAGACTATTCAATTTTAGAACAACACGCAGAGTCTTATAGAAAAATTAGGAATACATTTAGATTTTTATTAGGAAATTTAAAAGATAAAAAAATAGATTTTGATTTAAATTCTAAAGAAATTGAAAAATGGCCAGAACTAGAACGTTATATTCTTCATCAAATATTTGAACTTAATAAAAATTTTGAAAAATACTTTAAGGAATATAATTTTCATAAGCTTTATAAAGAGTTACTGAATTTTTGCTCATTAGATTTATCAGCATTTTATTTTGATATTAGAAAAGACGTGCTTTACTGCGATGATTTACAATCTCAAAAAAGAAAAATTTGTACTAATTTATTAGCTTTGGCTTTAGATATGTTATTAAAATGGTTCGCTCCTATACTGTCTTTTACTACTGAAGAGATTTTTCAAATATTAAATGAAGAAAAAAATACCAGTATTCATTTAGAAACTTTTCCAAAGATTCCATCAAAATGGGAAAATGCTAAATTATTTCAAAAATGGAATAAACTAAAAAAAATTAGAAATGTTGCAAATGCTGCTATCGAAATCAAAAGATCAAATAAAGACATCGGCTCCAGTTTGGAAGCTGAAGTTCAAATCTACCTAGCTGAAGATTACTTAAAACTTGTCAAGGATGTTGACTTATCTGAATATTTTATAACATCAAAAGTTGAAATAAAAACGAAAGTTAATGATGACAAACTTTTTGAATTAGATGAAGTGGAGGGCGTCAAAGTTTTAGTAAAAAAAGCAAAAGGCAACAAATGCTCTAGATGCTGGAAAATTTTACAAGCTCCATGTGAAAGAGATAACTGTGGTCTAAAAAATTAATTTTTCATGAAAAAAATTATAATTATTTTGACTATATTTTTTTTGGATAGAATTACTAAAATTTATTTAATAAATTTGCAGACAGAAGGAACGGATATTGATTTTTATATATATCCATTTTTAAATTTTTATTTAGTGTGGAATACTGGTATTGGCTTTGGCTTGGCTTCTTTGGAAACAAATATTTATTATCATATATTAACATCAATTATAGCAATCATTAATATAGGCCTTATATACTTGCTTATAAAATCTAAGAAAGTTTATGCCTATCTAATTGCAATGGTAATTGGAGGTTCGCTAGGAAATCTGTTTGATAGAATATATTATTATGCCGTGCCTGACTTTATAGATCTGCATTTAGGCAATTATCACTGGTTTATATTTAATGTTGCTGATATTTTTATTACAGTAGGTATAATTGGATTAATAGTCATTGAGATATTAAAGAAAGAAAAAATTTCCAAGGATGCATAAAAAAATAATATATATTTTGTTTCTAATTTTTTTTATAACGTCGTGTGAAACTATGGATTCAGTAAAAAGAGGATTGACCGGTGATAAAAAAAATTCGGTTGACGAATTTTTTATACAAAAAAAAGATCCACTTATTATACCTCCTGATTTCGAAAATTTACCTGCGCCAGGTGAGCTGTCAGCTGAGAAAGAAGAAATTTCTGATTTTGAAAAAAATTTAGAAATAACAATTGAAAGCGGCTCATCAGAATCCAGCTCTGTCGAAAATTCTATATTAAAAAAGATTCGATCAAAATAAATGTTAAAAAAAGATAATTTTTTTAAAAGTTATTTTACGAATTTAAAAACATATAAAAAGAATGTCAAAAAAACTAAAATTTTTTTTAGTTCTTTTTTAGCAGATTTGAAAAACAATCAAATTCCTTTGCTTGAATCTTACGAAAAAAATTATGAGTTTGATTTTTCTACCACAATGGTTAAAAAATTTTCCAAGTATAAAAATATTATTGTTATTGGGATGGGAGGATCAATTTTAGGAACAAAAAGCATCTACACGTTTTTAAAGAAAAAAATAAGAAAGGAAGTGTTTTTTTTAGATAATTTAGATTCAAATTTAAACTTAGAAGTAAAAAAAATAAAAAATTTAAAAAACTCTTGTTTTGTTGTCGTTTCAAAATCGGGCAACACATTAGAAACTATAACAAATTTGAGCATAATATTTTCAAAAAATTTGTTTAAAAATAAATTAATTTTTATTACAGAAACTACTGATAATAGTTTAACGAATTTAGCAAACAAATATAATGCTGAAATTATTGAACACAGAGAATTTATAGGCGGTCGTTATTCTGTTTTATCAGAAGTCGGAATGTTTCCGGCTGCATTAATGGGGCTTAAGATAAGAAGTTTTAAAAATTTAAAAAAATTAATTAAAAATAAAAATTTTATTTCCTCTTTAATTCAAAATGTAGCCAGTATTTATACTTTAAATACTCAAAACATTAAAAATTCTGTAATTTTAAATTATGATTCTAGTTTAAATGATCTGGGTTATTGGTATCAACAACTTGTTGCTGAAAGCTTAGGAAAAAAAGGCAAGGGAGTTACACCAATATTGTCTTTTGCTCCAAGAGATCACCACAGTCTTTTGCAGCTTTATTTAAATGGCCCAAAAGATAAATTTTTTACTTTTTTGAATTCATCAGATAAAGAAAATAAATATAAAATTTCTGAAAATGTTACGCCATTAGGAATGAAATTTTTAAAGAATAAAAGTTTAAATTTTGTAAAAGAAGCCCAATGTAAAGCAATGAAAAATATTTTTAAATTAAAGAAAATTCCATTTAGATCCATAACTTTTAATAAAAAAAATGAAAATGAATTAGGTGAAATTTTTACTTTTTTTGTTTTAGAAACAATTCTTCTTTCACGTTTAATGAATGTAAATCCATTTGATCAACCAGCTGTTGAGGAAGTTAAAATTGAAACAAAAAAATATTTAAGATAGTAGTTTTCCAAATATTATTTTTGATATTCCGTATATTCTTTCATCAATAATTTCGAAATAATTTGGCAGTTTTTCTTTTGTAGTTTTATTTCTATGTAAAATTATAATTCCATTTTCTTTCAATAAACCTTTATTGAAAATTAATTCAACTAATTTTTCTGTATTTGTATTCTTAAAGGGTGGGTCGCAAAAAATAAGATCAAATTTTGATACTGAAATATTTTGTTTTTTTATTAAAGTAAAAACATCATTAAAAAATATTTTTGCTTTTTTGTTTATTTTAAATTTCTTAATATTTTTTTCTAAAATTTCAAATGAAGATTTTTCATTTTCTATAAAATACACACATTTAGCTTGCCTCGATAGACATTCTAATCCAAAAGATCCTGTTCCTGCATACAAATCTAAAATTTTTGATTTTTCTAATTGTAATGAAATTTTTTTTGAGTGAATTAATAAATTGAAAATATTTTCTTTAACCAAATCCTTAAGTGGTCTTGTATTTTTACCTTTCGGCATATGTAAAGTAGATCCTTTTAAATTGCCTGCTATAATTCTCATAATTATTTATTATTTATTGCTCTCCAGCCAATATCTTTTCGAAAGAAACCATCTTTCCAGTTTATTTTATTTATATTAGATAAAGATTTATTTCTTGCATCCGTTAAGTTTTTCGATAACGAAGTTATATTTAATACTCTTCCACCATTGGAATAAGTTTTATTATTTTTTTTATAAGTTCCAGCATGAAATATTTGATTATTTTTATCTGTTAAAATATTTGGTAAATTTTTTATTTCACTATTTTTAATATAGTTAGAGGGGTAACCCTTGGCACACAAAACAATAGTAATGGAATTTTTTTTAGTCCATTCAATTTTTAAATTACTTATTTTATTTTTTGTTGCTAGGTCTATTATGTCTAATAAGTCTGTTTTTAATCTCATCATAATAACTTGGCATTCAGGATCGCCCATTCTAATATTATATTCAATCAGATAGGGTTCTTCATTGTTAATTATTAAACCTGCGTATAAAAAACCCTTGTATGGGTGCCCTAAGTCTTTCATAGATTTTAGCGTAGGCTCTATAATTTTTTTTTTTATTTTTTCTTCTAGCTTTTTTGTAAGCAATGGTGCTGGTGAATAAGCTCCCATACCTCCTGTATTTGGACCTGTATCACCTTCGCCAACTCTTTTATGATCTTGAGCTGAACCAAAAAAATGGTAGGAATTTTCATCAACTATCACAAAATAGCTTAGCTCTTCTCCTTCTAGAAATTCTTCCAAAACTACTCGATTTGAAGATTTAAACTTACCTTCTAAAATTAATCTAGCGTCATTCAAAGCATCTTTTTTAGATTTGCATATCGAAACTCCTTTACCAGCAGCTAGACCATCTGCTTTTACAACTATTGGGGTTTTGTTTTTTTTAATAAAATTAGATACGTCAGCAAAATTATCAAAAACTCCAAAATTTGCTGTTGGAATATTATTTTTTTTACATAAGTTTTTCATAAATGCTTTCGAACCCTCCAATTGTGACGAAAACTTACTTGGACCAAATACTCTGACTTTTTTTTCATTTAAATAATCGACCAAACCATCTACCAAAGGCTGTTCAGGTCCAATAATCACAAGATCAATATTTTTTTTTTTAATTACTTCATAAATTGCGTCGAAATTCGAAATATCTTCTTTCACATTTTCAGCTATTTTTTGAGTGCCAGCATTACCAGGTATGCATATAAGTTTTTTTATTTTTGGAGATTGCTTTATTTTGTAACAAATTGCATGTTCTCGTCCACCACTTCCTATGACTGCTAAATTCATATATTATAGATATATCAATAATTGGATATACATGAACAAAAATAAAGCAAAACTTAAATTTCACCCAAACAATTTTGAAATTATTGAAGAGGGTGATCATGTTATTTGCGCAGTTTCAGGAAAAAATATACCGATCAATCAATTAACTTATTGGAATGTTGAACTGCAGGAAGCTTATTTTTCGCCAAAAGAGGTTCAGCAGAGATATGAAGAACTAAATAAAAAATGAGAATTTTAATTAGTATAGTTTTTTTATTATTTACAACCTCAAGTTTTGCCGCAACATTTGATGGAAAATTTATTCAGGGTTCGTTTATTCTTGGCAAAACCGAACCAGGATCTAAGGTTTTTATTGATAAAAAAAAAGTAAAAGTTACATCTGATGGATATTTTGCTTTTGGATTAGGAAGAGACAGAAAAAATGATGTTGTAATAAAAATAAATGAAAAAAAAATTATAAAAAAGGTTTTTAAAAGAGAATATAAAATTCAGAGAATAGATGGACTTGAAGAAAAGAAGGTGACGCCCCCAGAGGAAGTTTACGAAAGAATTAAGAGAGAAAATAAATGGATAGGCGAGGCAAGAGCCATCAATAGTAATTTAACTTTTTTTAAAAATAAATTTATTAACCCGTTAGAAAACGCAATCGTTACCGGTGTTTATGGAAGTCAAAGAATTTTAAATGGAAAACCTAAATGGCCTCATTACGGAATAGATTTTGCTGCTGAAGAAGGTACGGAAATTAAAGCTATGTTAGATGGAGTTGTAACTTTAGCAGAGCCAGATCTATTTTATACAGGTGGTACTTTAATCTTTGACCATGGTCATGGCATTTCGACACTTTATATGCATATGAAAACATTAATGGTTAAAAAAGGTCAAAAAGTTAAACAAGGAGATGTTATAGGAACTGTTGGATCAACAGGAAGATCAACAGGGGCACATTTGGATGTTAGGCTTAATTGGTTTCAAACACGGTTAGACCCCGCAACAGTCTTAGACATTAAGTAATTCAAATGTATTTTTCTTTCTTTAGAGAGTTGACAAATTTACAACTAGAGCAAGCCAGATTATATTCTGGTGGTCTGTCCATAAGATAAATATCGATAATATCAGTAACCCTTTTTATTAAATCATCATGACACCTATTACCTTTTAGATACAAAGTTTCAAATTTCATATTACAAGCTCCGTCAGAAATTTTTGAAATCTCTTTTGGTTCAAAAAGATATAAACCCAACTCTTCAATATTAGAAAATTTTGGAGTTTTAGAATTTGGATTTTGAAAAATGGTAGCATAACTTTCTAATTGTAACTTGTAATTTTCAATTTTTGATGGATTAATATTAGTAGTTTTTAAATCTATAATTCCGTATTTTTTTGGACTAGTTTTAAATTCGACAACCACGTCTGTTTTACCACTAATCACAAAAGATCTTCCTTTTTTATCATTAAGTGTGGACGATCCTATAAATCCGTTAAGTTCTGTCATAATACGACCATCAGGCAAATCTTTTGACATTAATTTTACAGATTGAGTAATTAAGAATTTTTTTTGTATAAGGTCAAAAGCATTAAATATTGGAGGAAAAAAAGCGTCAAGTTTGATGCCTTTGTGAGATAGCCATAAACATCTTTTACATTTTAAAGCATAGTCGAGTCCACTGGGAGCAACTTTGAAAATTTTTTCTTCACTCATTTTATTTCCATCTATTATGAGACCAAATCCATTGTTGTGGATTTTTAAGTATCATGTTTTCTACAACTTGATTAATTTTAAGTGTAATATTTTTTGTATCCTCCTCATCATCACCTGTCTTTTTGATTTTATATGGTTCATGAATAGTCATTTCAAAATTTGGACCTTCTTTTCTTTCCAAAGATATTGGCACTAATTTACAATCATACTTCAAAGCAAGTTGCGCGGGTATGGTAGTTGTATGAGCTGGTTTGCTAAAAAAAGGGAGTTCTGCGACCCTCACTCACACGCTGATCAACCATTAGCGCAATACTATAACCATTCTTCACTTTATTAATTATTTCTCTCATTCCCATCCGACCTTTTGGAATTTGATTAGGGCAAATATATTTCATTCTTAAATATTCCATTAATGGATTTAAAAAAAAGTTATTTAATGGTCTATAAATTGCCGCAAGTTTAATTTCAAACTTATTTAATTCCATTGCCATCAATTCAAAATTTGCAAAATGTGCGGAATAAAAAATTACTGGCAGATTATTTTTTTTAATCTCTTCTAAGTGGTTAGTGCCATTAATTTTAATATGATTAAAATTAGTATTATTAAATTTGAAATTTTTTAAAAAAATATATTCCGCAAAAGTTCTTCCTATGTTTGACCACATTCCATTGATAATTTCTGCTTCTTTTTTTTTATCTATATCTCCCAATCCAATTTTTATATTTTGCTTTATTATATTTTTTGATCTAAATAGCGGACCAACAAATCTTCCAAGCACACTTCCAAGATCAGAAGCATTTCTAAGACCTATAATTTTAAAGATACAAAAGAAAGAAATTATGCTTATAAATTCAAAAAAATACTTAACAATTTTCATATAATTTTTTTTATTTCTTCAATAAATTGATTTTGATTTTCTATTTCAACCGATATTTTTAAATAATTTATATTTTTTTTATAATTTTGATTTATTCTAAAATAATCTTTTTCTGTTGTTAACAAGATAGAGTTATTATTTTTTGTTTTATTTGATAAATTTTTTAACTCTTGTTCAGAATATTCATGATGGTCGGGAAATTTCACCGTTTCAACAATATTTAACTTATTATCCATTAACAGATCGAAGAAGTTTGTAGGATTGCCAATGCCAGCAAAAGCCACAATCTTCTTATTTTTAAATTTTTCGATATTTTGCGGTTTATGATTCGAGTAAAAGATTTTTATTTTTTCATTTTTACTAAATATTTTATTTTCAATATCAATATTTTTTTTGCCATTTATAATAACGCAGTTGGCTCTTTTTAAACCGGAAAGATCTTCTCTTAATGGTCCAGCCGGAATAATCAAACCATTACCAATCCATTGTTTTTCATTAAAACAAACTATAGATAAATTTTTATTTATCGAGAAATCTTGAAAACCATCATCAAGAATAGCAACATTTGCACTATTTTCGATTGCTTTCTTCAAAGCCTCTATTCTTTTTGTATTTTGATAAATCGGCCCTACTTGTTTTTGAAGATCTACTTCGTCTTGAAAAGAATCATATTTTTTTCTGATAAAAGCAGGATTCATATTCAAATTTTTTAAAATTGAAAATATTTTGATACTTAAAGGAGTCTTTCCTGTTCCTCCTAAATAAATATTTCCAACACAAATTACAGGAATCGAACATTGTTGGGTTTTTGTCAAAGAACGTTTCACAAAAATTAAAAATTTAATTATTAAAGAGCTTGGAAAAAGTACAATGGAAAAAAATGAAATTTTATTTTTATCCCAAAACTTTGGTTTAAAAAAATTCATCTATAATTATTTATATATATTTTTTTAATTCTATGATCGTATTATTCAATATATTTTGACCATAATTCTCTATTTTTACTGCAATCTCATGATTTTTAGCATTATTTTCTTTGAATTCTTCAACTAGTGATAAACTTAGTTCATCAGAACTATTTACCACTTTGGTAATACCTAATGATTTTAAATATTTATATATTTCATGAAAATTACTGATATATGGGCCATGAAAAATTTTACAACCCAATCTTGCAGGCTCAATAGGATTTTGTCCGCTGTCATCAATTAAAGTTTTAACTAAAGATTTTCCAAGAAAGACATACTTCGATATATCGTAATATTTTAGGGATTCTCCATAAGAATCTACTAGCAGTATATCGGTTTCAATA
>CACIOV010000014.1 GCA_902588335.1 uncultured Pelagibacteraceae bacterium | reverse complement strand
CTGTAATACCTATAATAAAAATAAATGATGCAACGAAAAGAGCTAATGAAAATGTTATCTTTAAAAATATTCAGCGTGGTAGTTTGAGATTTGCTCAAACGCCACAAGGTTTTACTTATAAAAAAATCTATGAAAAACACAAAGTAAATATAAATCTGAATTTTGATGATGATAGCGGGTTATTTACTGAAGCTGGTGAAAAAGTTGTAGCTATAAATGGAAGTAAAATAAATTTAAAAATAACTGACAAAGAAGATCTTGATATTTTCAGGTCACTAAAAAAAGGCAAGACATACATCGGTATAGGATTTGATGTTCATAGATTAGTTAAAAAAAGAAAACTTTACTTGGGTGGCATTAAAATATCCTATCATCTAGGATTAAAAGGTCATTCAGATTCAGACCCAGTATTACATGCTCTCATTGATAGCTTGCTTGGTGCTTGCAGATTAGGTGATATTGGAAAATTATTCTCTGATAAAAATAAAAAATATAAAAATATTAGATCTACTATTTTGCTTCAAAAAGTAATCGAATTAATCAAATCTAGAAATTTTTCCATTAATAACATCGATATAAATATTATTTTAGAAAAACCTAAATTAAGAAAATATTCAAAAAAAATGATAAAAAATATAAGCAAATTATGTGAAATAAATCCTGATCAAATAAATATCAAAGGCAAAACAACAGAAAAACTTGGTTTGATTGGAAAAGGAAAAGCTATAGCTTCTGAAGTAATAACTGCGGTTATAAAAAATGATTAAAAAGTTTAATTTATTTTTTCTAACATTTCTAATGATTGGAAAAATAAAATATGCTCCTGGAACATTCGCATCATTAGCAACTTGTCTTTTGTTTTTATTACTAATTAATATTTTTAATGTTGAAATTTTATTTTTAATTACATTAATAATTTTTTCTTATTCTTTTGTAGCAATAAATAATTCCTTTGATGAATTTAAATCAGAAGATCCTCAAGAAATTGTTATAGATGAAGTTGTGGGCCAAATGATACCTTTGTTAGCTTTACCAGTTTACGAAACTTTATATCCACTTCCTATGATATACTATTGTATCTCAGCTTTTTTATTATTTAGATTATTTGATGTATGGAAACCTTATCCCATTAATTATGTAGATAATAATGTTAAAGGTTCTTTAGGAATTATGCTTGATGATGTTATTGCAAGCTTTTATACAATTATTACCTTATGCATAGCACTTTTCTTCCTGGGTGGATAACTTAATGAAAATTCTTACCAAAAAAATAGTAGAAAAACTTACTAAAAAAAGAATAAAAATTTCCTTTGTTGAGTCTTGTACTGGAGGATTGCTTTCTAGCAACATTACTTCTATTCCCGGATCTTCTAAAGTATTTAATCTTGGTTTAGTAGCTTATTCTAATCAAACCAAAATTAAGGTTATTAAAATTTCAAAAAAATTAATAAAAAAGTATGGAGCTGTGAGTAAACAAGTTTGCTTTGCTATGGCTAAAAATGTAAGCAAAATTGGAAAAACCAGCATGTCTCTTTCTATAACAGGAATTGCTGGTCCTGGTGGAGGCACAAGGAAAAAACCTGTTGGTTTAGTTTTCATTGGTATTAAACAAAAAAACAGAATTTTTGTGAATAAATATTTATTTAAAAACAAAGGACGTCAGCATATTCAAAAGGCTGCTGTTAATAAATCGCTCAAATTAATTCTAAGCGCTCTGAAATAATTCAATTGCCCTTTTTTCAAAAGCATCAGCTATTTTTTTTAAACCGTTGTCAAATGACTTAATCATCAAAATGTTTAAAACTTTGTTTTTTAATTCAAAATCAACATGAAATTCTACCTCACTATTTTTTCCTTTTTGAGTAAAAAGCCAATTGTTTTCTAGGTGTTTTAAAGGACCTTCTATATTAGTTACATGAATTGAATCTGATGTTTTGTTATAAATTACAAAACTTTTATACGTCTCGTTAAAAAAACTTTTACCAATAGTAAGATCCGCTGTGATTTCAACTATATTTCCTTTATCGTTTTTACTGTGGATTTTACTGTCAATACACCAAGGAACAAATTTTGGATATTTTTCAATATCTAAAATCATTTGTATTAAATCATCTTTTGAACAGGGTATTTCTTTTTTTATTGAGGCAGATGGCATTGAGATTGTTTTTCTCTCAATTTTTTCATTACAGAAAAATCTTCATCAGCATGGTAAGAAGATCTAGTAAGAGGTGAAGAGGCAACAATTAAGAAACCTTTTGATAAAGCTATTTCTTTAAATTTCTGGAATTCATCAGGATGGACATAACGTTTTAAAGGATAATGTTTTACCGAAGGTTGAAGATATTGACCAATGGTTAGGAAATCTACATTTGCAGATAATAAATCATCCATTACCTGCAACACCTCATCTTTAGTTTCTCCAAGACCTAACATTATACCTGACTTAGTAAATATTTTCTTATTTATTTCCTTAACAGATTTTAATAAATTAACAGATGCAAAATATCTAGAACCCGGTCTTACTCTTCTATACAAACTAGGAACTGTTTCTATGTTATGATTAAAAACATCAGGGTAAGCGTTTACAACTTTTTTATACGCTTCTCCTTTTCTTAAAAAATCAGGTGTTAAAACTTCTATTGTTGTTTTATCGTTTACTTTTCTTGTTTCAATTATTACTTTAGAAAAGTGATCAGCTCCTCCGTCTTTAAGATCATCTCTATCAACTGATGTAATCACAACATGTTTTAAATTTAACTCTTTTGTAGCATGAGCAATTTTAGATGGTTCCAATGGATCCAAAAAAGTAGGTTTTCCAGTTTTAACATTACAGAAAGAACACGCTCTAGTACATACATCTCCCATAATCATAAATGTGGCATGTCTTTTGCTCCAACATTCAGAAATATTAGGACAACTAGCTTCCTGACAAACAGTATGGAGTTTTTTTTTGTTAATTATCTCTCTAGTTCTAAAGTAGTTTTGAGTATCTAAAATTCTAGATCTTATCCAGTTTGGCTTCTTTTGTATTGGATTAATAGGATTATTAACTTTTTCAGGATGTCTAAGTTTCATTATTTTTATTTTACGTAAATTTTTTCGCTTGGTTTGCCCATCATAAATTTTTTTCTATATAATGTCTCTAAATAATCTATATCTATGATGTCAGTTAATAAACTATTTTTTTTTTCAAGCTTATCTACGCGTGTTGCAAGTAATTCTTTTTCCTGTAAAAGATGTTTCTTTATTTCTTGTTTTTCAAAATATGAGATAAGTCCTCTTTCTCCATCGAATAGATTTAATATGACGTAAAGGCATAAAAATATACTTATTAATGTAAATTTTTTTCTATTAATTATTTCTATAAATCTCATATATTTAAACTTTAGCCATTTTTGCAGAATTTCCAAGTTCATCTTCTATTAATAACAAACGATTATATTTAGCGACTCTTTCTGATCGAGCTAGGGAGCCTGTTTTGATTTGAGATGAATTTGTTGCAACGGCCAAATCAGCTATGAATGTATCTTCTGAATCACCAGATCTGTGTGAAATAATGGTTTTATAACCATTTTTGTGGGCTAAATTAATAACCTCTATTGTTTCTGTTAAAGTTCCTATTTGATTTGGTTTAATTAATATTGCATTAGCAGCTCTTGAGTTAATGCCTTTTGATAAGCGATCTTTATTCGTAACAAATAAATCGTCACCTACTATTTGAGTTTCTTTGTTTAAATTTTTAGTCAAATTGATCCAGGAATTCCAATCATCTTCGGCAAACGGATCTTCTATAGATTTTATTGGATATTTTTTTATTAAATCTAAATAATACTGTATCGTTTTTTCTGAGGATATAAATTTAGATGAATTTACAGAATATTTTTTATCCTTAAATAGTTCATTGGCAGCTATATCAAGACAAATAGAAATATCTGAACCTGTTTTAAAACCTGACTTGGTTATTGCTTCTAAGATAAATTCAATGGCTTCTTCGTTATTTGATAGAGAGGGTGCAAAACCTCCTTCATCTCCTACAGTTGTTGAATAATTTTTATGATTCATAATAGATTTCAATTTTTTTATTACTAAAAAGCACATATTGATGGCTTCTTTAAAATTTTTTGCTTTATCTGGTCTTATCATAAATTCTTGAATTCTTAATGAATTATTAGCGTGTTTTCCTCCATTGATGATATTCATTAAAGGCAATGGTAGTGTTTTTTTATTTCCCAAATTTTTATATAAGGGTATTTTTTTTGAAATCGCTGAAACTTTACTTAAAGCTAAAGACACTGATAATATTGCGTTTGCTCCTAATCTCTTTTTTTGCTTAGTTCCATCAAGTTCAATTAAAGTATTGTCAATTTTTTTTTGATCATCTCCGGACAAACCAATAAGTGCCTTGGATATTTCTCCGTTTACTTTTTCTATTGCTTTAAAGACGCTTTTTCCTAAATAGCTTTTATTTCCAACGTCTCTTAATTCAAAAGCTTCATGTGTTCCTGTGGATGCTCCTGAAGGAACAATAGCGGAAGATTTAACCCCATCATCTAAATACACTTCAGTTTCTATTGTTGGGTTACCTCTACTATCAAAAACCTGTCGACCTTTGATCTTTTTAATTTTTGCCATTCTTTATTAATTTATCAATCTCTACCAGCTGCTTTAACAAACTTGGCATTTTTGATATTGGAACCATATTTGGTCCGTCTGATGGTGCATTATCTGGATCTGGATGTGTTTCCATAAAAATAGCTGCAACACCTACAGCAATAGCAGCACGAGCAAGATATTCAACAAACTCCCTTTGCCCTCCACTTTTATCACCCATTCCTCCAGGTTGCTGAACTGAGTGAGTGGCATCAAAAACTACTGGGTAACCATTTTGAGCCATAATAGGCAATGATCTCATATCGGATACTAGTGTGTTGTAACCAAAGCTGGCTCCTCTTTCAGTAACCAAAATATTTTTATTTCCAGAATCTTCAATTTTTTTTGTAACATTAACCATATCCCAAGGAGCTAAAAATTGTCCCTTTTTAACATTTATAATTTTTCCAGTTTTAGCAGCTGCAATTAATAAATCAGTCTGTCTGCATAAAAAAGCTGGTATCTGCAAAACGTCAACGTGACTCGAAACAATTTCACATTGCTCTGCTGTATGTATGTCAGTTAAAACTGGTATTTGTAAATCCTTTCGAATTTTATCAAAAACTGGTAGAGAATTTTCAAGACCAGCTCCTCTTTTCCCTTTTAAGCTTGTTCTATTAGCTTTATCAAAAGATGTTTTATAAATTAAACCTACACCAAGTTTATCAGTAATTTTTTTCAACTCAGTTGCAACATTTAATGCATGTTTTTCATTCTCTAATTGACAAGGCCCAGCTATCAAGGTGAATGGACTATTATTTGAAATACTTAATTTTCCACATTTAACTAATTTGTTTTCCATTAATTTTTTACCTTATTTTTTTCTGCTGCTTTTATAAATGATGAGAACAATGGATGAGGAGTAAAAGGTCTCGATTTAAACTCTGGATGAAATTGAACTCCAACAAACCATGGATGATTTTTTAATTCAATTATCTCAGGAAGCATACCATCTGGTGATAAAGCTGAAAAAATTAAACCCTTTTTTTCAAAATCATTCTTATATTCAATATTTACTTCGTATCTATGTCTGTGTCTTTCTTTAATTTTCCTTTCACTATATATTTTAGATATTAAAGAATTATTTTTTAATATAGCATCATATAAACCTAGTCTCATAGTTCCACCCAAATTTTTCTCACTTCCTTTTATTCTTTTTTTTCCTTTTTGCCATTCTTCAATTAAGCCCACAACTGGAGTACAATTGTTTCCAAATTCACTGGTAGAAGCATTTTTAATATTAAGCAAATTTCTGGCAGCTTCAATAATAGCCATTTGCATACCAAAACATATTCCAAAGAAAGGTATATTGTTCAATCTTGCATATTTTATGGCAGCAATTTTGCCTTCGCTTCCTCTTTTTCCAAAACCACCAGGTATAAGAACTCCTGAAACATCTTTTAGCAATGGTTTAATATTTTCAGGTTTTAAATTCTCAGAATCTATTCTTTTAAGGTTAACTTTAAGATTGTTAGATATTCCACCATGAATTAATGCTTCGTCTAAAGATTTGTAGGCATCTTTGAGATTAACATATTTTCCTATAATACCTATATTTACATTCTGTCTTGGATTTAAAACCTTTGATGTAATATTTTTCCATTTAGTAAGGTTAGGTGATTTTTTATTCTTAATATTAAAATAAGACAGTACACGTTCATCAAATTTTTCTTTGTGAAAACTAATTGGTGCTTCATATATGGTTTTCACATCAACAGTTTCAATAACATTCTCTATAGAAACATTGCAAAATAGAGATATCTTTTTCCTTTCTGCTTTTGGAATTTCTCTTTCTGATCTACAAATTATTATATCTGGTTGTATACCCAAACTTCTTAATTCTTTAACTGAATGCTGCGTTGGTTTAGTTTTAAGTTCTCCTGAAGCTTTAAGATATGGAACCAAAGTCAAATGAATAAATAAACTATTCTTTTTCCCTATATCGTTTGAAAATTGTCTAATTGCTTCAAGAAAAGGTAAACTTTCTATATCTCCAACTGTTCCACCAATTTCACAAATAATAAAATCTTCATTTTTAACATTATGAGATATAAATCTTTTTATACGATCTGTAACATGTGGAACAACCTGTACGGTTCCACCTAAGTAATCTCCTCTTCTTTCTTTTTTTATAATATCACTATAAATTCCGCCTGTTGTTATATTGTCAGACTGAGTAGCAGAAATTCCTGTGAATCTTTCATAGTGACCTATGTCTAGATCAGTTTCTGCTCCATCATCAGTAACGAAAACTTCCCCGTGTTGAAAAGGATTCATTGTTCCAGGATCAACATTTAAATAAGGATCGAGTTTTCTTATTCTAACTTTAAAACCTCTTAATTGTAGAAGTGCCGCTAGAGAAGCAGAAGATAACCCTTTACCTAGTGATGATACCACGCCGCCAGTGACAAATACATATCGCGCCATGGAAGAACAGTATATCTGATTTATAAAAAAAATTAAAGATAAATTATTGATCTGATTTTGGAATTTCAGGTTCAGAAGAATCTTCTTTTTCTTCTATTTTTTCTAAAACTGAGGAGCTTGAAATTTTTTCTTTAGACATAATTGTTAGTGAAATACTGGTAATAATGAACAAGGTAGCTATTATTGCTGTTGTTTTAGTCAAAAAGCTGCCTGCTGATCTAGAAGATACAAAACTTTCTTGTGAAGCTCCTAAACCTAAGGCTCCACCTTCTGATTTTTGCAATAGCACCACACCGACTAGAAGGATGGCTAAAATTATATTAAAGATTAAAATAATATTTTCCATGGTTGTTATTTATAGTAATTTATTATTATATCAATAAATTTTTTTGAAGATTGTGATGCTCCTCCGATTAAAAATCCATCAATTTGAGGTACTGAAGAAAATAATTTTATGTTTTTGGCATTAACAGAGCCCCCATATAAAACTTTTGGAGTTTTTGTGGTTTTAAAAATTTTTTTAAAATTTGTTTTAATAAATTCAATATTCTTTTTTAGTTCATCAATTCTAGGAATTTTATTAGTTCCGATTGACCAAACGGGTTCATAAGCCAAAATAATTTTGTTCATATTAAATTTTTTACTTAACGAACTTCTTATTTGACTTCTAAGAATAGTAAAAGTCTTTCCTTTATTTTTTTCTTTAAGTGTCTCGCCAATACAAAATATTATGTTTAATTTTTGTTTGAGAGCAGATATAATTTTTTTTTTAATCAAACTATTGGTTTCTCCTTCAAATCTATTTTCGGAATGTCCAAGTATTATATAATCTGCACCAGCTTTTTTTAACATTAATGCACTAACTGAACCAGTAAATGGTCCGTAACCTTGATGGTAATGGCAATTTTGAACTCCAAGAGAAATAAATTTTGATTTAAGTTTTTGATTAAAAAAATGTATTAATGTACTTGGCACACATAAAATAATTTTTCTTTTAATAGTTTGTTTTTTGGATTTATAACTAAATTGATTTATTTTATTGATGATTTTAAATGAGCCAAAATCACCAAACATTTTCCAATTACCAATAAAATATTTTAATTTATTTGTCATGATTTAAAATTTAATTTATAGAGTATCTAAATATATAACAATAAAATAAATTTAATCAAAATGTTGGGATCATTAAGAAAATTTTCAAGCACCATTTACGCAAAAATACTTTTGGGTATAGTTGTTATTCCTTTCGTTTTTTGGGGTATGGGAGGGACATTCAAAGGAGGTAGCAAAAATATTATAGTAGTAATAGATAAAGAAAAATATTCTATAGAAGATTTTGGAAACTTTATAGAAGAATTTAATATAGAGAATAATAAAATTACAAGTAGCCAACTGGAAAATTTACTTTCAGAGTATATTGGAGAAAAATTAATTGAAAAAGAAATAGAACATTTCGGAATAAAAATATCTGACGATTCTTTGGCTAAAATAATTAGATATCAAGAAAATTTCAAAAGAGAAAATAAATTTTCTAGGCTTGAATATGAAAAGTTTTTATTAAAAAATAATATAACAGCTTCTTATTTTGAAAATAATTTATATAAAAGTGAAACAAAAAGGCAATTATTTGATTTAATTGGAGGAGGTATTTTTCCACCTAAATTTTCAGTTAACAATGCTTACAATAAAGTTAATCAAAAAAGAAACGTTCAACTTATAAATTTAAATGATATTTTTAAAAAAAAAATAAAACTTTCTGATGATCAAATCAAATCTTACTTTGAAAATAATAAAAATAAATACATAGAGACTCATAAATCAATAAGATTATTAGAATTAGATCCAAAAAAATTAACTGGTAATGACGAATATACCAATTTGTATTTTGAAAAAATTGATGAAATTGATGATAAAATAATAGAAGGTAAAAATTTTGATCACATCATACAGAAATATAATTTGGAAAATATTAATACATTCACTTTTGATAAATCGGGAAAAGAAGTAAATTCAAAAAATATTGAAAATTTTCCCAAAAATCTAATTAAAAATATTCTAAATCTTAAAAATGATGAACCTACTGCTTTAATAGAAATTGTTGAAAAATATTTTATTATAGAAATTATTAAAACTGAAAATATTCAAAAAAGTTTTGACGATGTTTCTGTTAAAAAAGATATATTGTTAAATTTAGAAAAAGATATAAAAAGAAAATATCTATCCAATTTAATAAGTAAATTAAATAGTGACAAATTTAATAAGTCAGATTTTGATAAATTGTCAATTAATGAAAATATAAATGTTAAAAAAATTAGTTTATCAAATAAAAATGATAATAAGATATTAAAAAAAGAAATTGTTAATGAGATTTATGCTTTTCCTGAAAACAGAGTCTTTGTTATTAATGATATTAATTTCATTGAAAATTATTTAGTTTATATTGATAAAATTGAAAGCGTTAATATTGATGAAAATTCTGACGAATATAAAGAGTACTCAAATCTAGCTAAGATCAAAATAGCAAATGAATTATATAATACTTATGATGACTACATTAAAAAAAGGTATAAAATTGATATAAATTACCAAGCTTTAGACACTGTAAAAAATTATTTTAATTGATGAATATAAATACAAGTTTATCTAACTTTAAAAAAAAACATAAAAATAAAAAAAACCAAATAATTTTTCATAAAGCTGATTGTAAAAATTTAAAAGTAATAGAAAACATAATCGATAATTTTTTAACTAAAAAAAATAGCTTTATTTTTGAATCTGTTGAAAAAAGAAGATTTCGCGGTCGATACACGATAATTGGTGCAAATCCTGATAAAATATGGGAATTTAATAAAAAAAAAATTCATATAATTAAAAACAATAAAAGAAAAATAATAAAAGGCTCTCCTTACCATTTTCTAAAAAATCTTATTGAAAATTTTAATTTTCCACTTCCAAAAAATCTTCCTCCACTTTCAACACTTTTAGTTGGGTATTTTTCTTATGATATTATTAGATATATTGAAAAAATACCTGATAACTGTATAGATGATCTAAAAATTCCAGATATAAGACTACTTAGACCAAAAACAATAATAATTCATGATAATCTAAAAAAAAAAATTTATTTTATTATAAATTGTTTTGCTGACGAACATATTAATAATTATGAAAATTATTATTCGAAGATAATACAAGACATTTATCTTTTAAAATATTTATCTTTTAGTCATAGGTCCAAAACTAAAGTAAAAGAAAAAATTCTTAAAAAAATTGATGTTAAATCAAATATATCGAAAAAAAGATTTAAAAAAATAGTTTTGAAAGCTAAAGAATATATAAAAAAAGGTGATATTTTTCAGGTAGTTTTAAGTCAAAGATTTGAAACTAAGCTTACTAAAGATCCATTAGAAATATATAAAAAATTAAGAATTACAAACCCGTCTCCCTTTATGTTTTTTTTCAACTTTGATGACTTTCAAATAATTGGTAGTAGTCCCGAAATTTTAGTCCGCTTAAGAAATAATAAAATTACTATTAGACCCATTGCAGGCACCAGACCCCGAGGTCTAAATACCAAAAAAGATAAAGTTTATAAAAATCAGCTCTTGAATGATAAAAAAGAATTGTCTGAACATCTTATGCTTTTAGATCTTGGTAGAAACGACGTTGGTAAAGTAAGTGAAATAAACTCGGTTAAAGTTACCGAACAATTTAAAATAGAAAAATATTCACATGTTATGCATATAGTTTCTAATGTTGAGGGTAAATTTGATAAAAAACAATCATTATTGAGCACAATGTTGAGTGGATTTCCTGCTGGTACAGTCACTGGTGCTCCCAAAATACGCGCTATGGAAATTATAGATGAATTAGAAAAATCCAAAAGAAAAATGTACGCTGGCTCAATTGGTTATTTTTCAGCTAACCAAAACTTTGATACTTGTATAGCTTTAAGAACTGCACTTATAAAAAATAATAAATTTTATATACAGTCTGGAGCTGGAATAGTTTCTGATAGTGTTCCTGAAAAAGAGTATGTAGAAACAGTAAATAAAGCAAAGGCTTTAATTAATTCTTTAAATTAAAATGAAAGTTTTATTAATAGATAATTACGATAGTTTTACTTACAACTTATACCATTATCTTTCTTCCCTTAAATGCAAAGTGGATGTCTATAGAAACGACAAAATTGAAATCAGAAAAATAAAAAAAAATAAATATAAAAAAATAGTAATTTCACCAGGTCCTGGAAACCCTGATCAAGCTGGAAATTGCCTTAAGATAGTTAGATACTTCTACAAAACAATTCCTATACTAGGAGTCTGTCTAGGTCATCAAATTATAGGGCAAGCATTTAAATGCAAGATAGTTGGTGCAAAAAAATTAATGCATGGAAAAACAAGTATTATTATACATAAAGGCCAAGGTATTTTTAAAGGAATAAAAAAAGTGATATCAGCTACTAGATATCACAGTTTAATTATTGATAAAAAAAATTTTAGTAGTGATTTAATTATAACTGCAGAAACAAAAGATAAAGTGATTATGGGAATAATGCATAATAAATACAATATACATGGAGTTCAGTTTCATCCAGAAAGTATTAAAACTTCAATGGGTTTAAGAATTTTAAGAAATTTTATTAATTATAAATAATGATGAAAATATATTTAGAAAAATTATCTAATAAACATAGTTTAACATTTGAAGAAAGTAAAACTGCTTTTGAAATTTTAATGAGCGGTAAAGCTTCAGATGATGAGATATTTAACTTTTTAACTTTGTTATCTGCCAAAGGTGAAGTGGCAAGTGAAATAGCTGGCGGAGTTCATGTTTTGAGAAATAAATCTAAAAGAGTTAATGTTGATAATTGTATTGATACTTGTGGAACAGGTGGAGATGGAAAAAATACTTTAAATATATCTACAGCCTCAGCTTTGTTACTGGCAAGTATGGGTGTCAAAATTGCTAAACATGGTAACAAAGCTGTATCTTCTAAGTGTGGATCTGGCGATGTTCTAGAAAAATTAAAGATAAAAATTAATTTAGAACCCAAGGAAGTAGAAAATCAAATAAATAAATATAATTTTGGTTTTATGTTTGCGCCAAATTATCATAGTGCAATGAAACATGTAGGACCAATAAGAAAAAGAATTGGAAAAAGAACTATATTCAATATGATTGGTCCTTTAAGCAGCCCTGCGCTAGTTCAGAATCAAGTTGTTGGTGTATTTGATAAAAAATTACTTAAAATTTTTGGTGATAGTTTAAAAAATCTTAACATTAAATTCGCTTGGATTGTAAATAGTGAAGATGGCTTAGATGAAATTTCTCCTTATGCTAAAACAAATGTTATACAAATAAAAGATAATCAAATTTCTGAAATAACGATTGATCCTCAAGATTTAAAAATTAATGCAGATAAATTTAAGAATTTACTAGGTGATGATTCTAATTTTAATGCAAATGAAATAATTCGTATATTCAAAGGTGAAGATAATGATTTTTCAAAAGCTGTTTGCTTAAATGCTGCGGCAGGTCTTATTGTTTCTAGCAATCATACTAAATTTATTGAAGCCTATAAAAATTCAAGGGAACATATATTAAGTGGAAAAACTTACGAACATTTAGAGACTATCCAAAATGATTGAAAATACTTTAAATAAAATAATAAAAAAGAAAGAACAAAAATTAAACGATTTAAAAAAAACTATTTCAATAGAATCTTTGAAAGAAAAAATTAATAAAAATAATACTTTTGTCGATTTTAAAAAAAAAATTGAAAATAATATTATTAATAATAAAATATCTATTATCGCAGAAATTAAAAAAGGAAGTCCTTCTTCTGGTATAATTGTTCAAGATTATAATCCAGTTGATATAGCTAAAAAATATCATGAAAACAAAGCAACATGTTTATCTATTCTTACAGAAGAAGATTTTTTTCATGGAAATTTAATCCATATGCATAAAATTAAAAAAAAAATAAAATTACCTATTTTATGTAAAGATTTTTTTATTGATCCATTTCAAATTTATCTTGCAAAAAGTTATGGAGCTGATGCAATTTTAATAATTCTTGCAGGTGTTACTGAAAAAATGTCCTATCAACTATATGAAGATGCTTTAAAATTGGATATGTCAGTTATTGTTGAAGTTCATACTAAAGAAGAAGCAAAAAATTGTTTAAAATTTAAAGATGCTTTAATTGGTATAAATAATAGAAATCTTAAGACTTTAGAAACAAATGTTAATACAACTTATGATATTCATAATATTTTAATAAATCATACAGGACCATTAATTTCTGAAAGTGGAATTAAAACAAAAGAAGAGCTATTAGAAATTGCAAAAAAAACTAAGATTAAAACATTTCTAATTGGTGAATCACTCTTGAAGAACTTAGATAAAAATCCTATTTTCTCAGTTCTTTGATTAAATAAACCTTCATTTTGTTGACTTTTAATCTATTGTTAAATCAAAAGAACTTTTATAGAACAATAAATGTACGATATTTGTTCTATGCTAACTAAAAAACAAAAAAACCTGCTTTTATTCATAAATAAAAAAATAAGATCTACAGGTGTCTCACCTTCTTATGAAGAAATGAAAAACTCTCTAAATTTAAAGTCGAAATCTGGCATTCATAGACTTATCTCAGCTCTCGAAGAAAGAGGTTTTATAAAACGATTAGCTCATAAAGCTAGGGCATTAGAAGTTGTAAGATTGCCAGAAACAGCTAGTGCAAATGACATCTATAACTCTTTCTCACCAAGTGTAATTAGAGGAGGCCTAGATTCTGAAAATATAAAGAAAAATGTAAATGAAATTCCTGTATTAGGTAGAATTGCTGCTGGAACTCCGATTGAAGCAATACAAAATGAAGTTAGCAGAGTAACTCTTCCAGAAGAACTAAGTAAAAATGGAGAGCATTTTGGTTTGAAAATTTCAGGAGATTCAATGATTGAAGCTGGAATAAATGATGGTGATACAGTAATTGTAAAAAAAACTAGTACAGCAAACAATGGACAAATAGTAGTTGCTCTCATAGATGATCATGAAGCAATGCTTAAAAGAATAAGAAAAAAAGGTAAAGTCGTAGCTCTTGAGAGCGCAAACAAAAGATACGAAACTAAAATCTTTGGTCCAGATAGAGTAAAAGTTCAAGGTGTCTTAGTATCTTTATATAGAAACTTTCAATAAAATAGTCTAATAATAATTTATGAGTTTAGTAGCAACTAGATTTGCTCCATCTCCTACTGGACCACTTCATATTGGTGGGGTGAGAACAGCTCTTTTTAATTGGTTATTTTCAAAAAATAATAAGGGTAAATTTTATTTAAGAATTGAAGATACTGATAAAGAAAGATCTAAAGAAGAATATAAAAAACAAATTATAGACTCTCTTGATTGGATTGGAATAAACCATGATGATAAAGAATACATCCAATCAAAGAATATAAATAAACATAAAGAAATTGCTGAAGAACTTTTAAAAAATGGTTTCGCATATAAATGCTACTGTTCTGAAGAAGAAATTAAAGAACAAAAAGAAAAATGCAAAAAGAAAGGAATACCTTATGTTTACAATAGAAAATGGAGAGATCCAAAAAATCTTAAGGTACCAAAGAATGTCAAACCAGTAATTAGATTTAAAAGTAAAATTTCTGGAAACTCAATTGTTAAAGATCTTGTTCAAGGTGAAGTCAATATTACAAACTCAATCATCGAAGATTTTGTTATTTTGAGACAAGATGGTTCTCCAACTTATCAATTGTCTGCAGTGGTTGACGATCATCTAATGAAAATTACTCACGTAATAAGAGGTGATGATCACAAAATAAATACTTTTAAGCAAAAACAAATTTATGAAGCAATGAAATGGAATGTCCCTGAATTTGCTCATATACCACTTATTCATAGTGAAAAAGGATCTAAACTTTCTAAAAGAGATAAAGCCTCAACTATAGATGATTATATAAAAATTGGAATTTTATCTGAAGCATTAAGAAATTATCTTTTACGTCTAGGATGGTCTTACAAAGATAAAGAAATTTTTAACTTAGATGAAAGTATAAAACTTTTTGATTTAAAGGGTGTTGGAAAATCCCCATCAAAATTAGATATGTCTAGAATACTTTCTTTAAATGAGCACTATATTAAACACATGGATGAGAAAGAATTGTTTAGATTTTTAAAAATTTATTCTCAAAAATTTAAAAAAAATATTGATCAATCTAAGGAAAATTCTCTTATAAAATCTATGAATTTTTTAAAAAATAAAGCAAAAACACTTGAGGATATTTACCATAACTCTCAATACATTCTTCAAGATAATATTCAGATATCTCCTGAAGATACTAAGCTTTTAGATAATTCTTCTAAAAACATTATAAAAGACTTTCTTAATGAATTTGAAAAAATGTCAAAAGTTACCAAAGAAAATCTTGAAAAAGCTGTAAATGGATTAATTGATAAACATAAAACAAATCTAAAAGGTGTAGGTCAGCCATTGAGAATTGTTTTAACAGGATCTAGGTTTGGACCTGGCATCTACAATATTATTCTTTCACTGAACAAGGATGTGGTTATTAAAAGGCTAAAAAATTAGAAATAGCTTTCTATAATTGAACTTGCAATTTTAGAGGATTTTTCAGTTTTAAAATTGCTAATTATTTTTTGAGATTTATTTACTTGCTTTTCCATAGAATTTTTATCACTTAAAAGTTTATCAACGGTATTGTAAATGTTAATTGGGTTACAATTAGATTGTAATAATTCTGGAATTATTTCTTCGTTAGCAGCAATATTAATAATATTGGCAAATTTAACCTTCACCAACATTTTGACAATAAAAAAGTTAATCATTCCCATTTTATAAATAATTATTGATGGTATTTTAGAATTACAAATTTCTAATGAAATAGTTCCAGACTTAGCTACTGCAAACATGGATGATTTAAGTATATGAGATTTTATTTTTTCGTCAGATATAGCTCCACAATTTTTAAACCCTTCTTTTAGTAAAAGATTTTGAATTAAATGAACATGTTCAGCTGTAGAATGAAAAACAAAAAACAAATCTTTGTATTTTTTATTCATTTTTTTTATAAATTTAAATAAAATTGGGATTAAAACATTAATTTCAGATAATCTACTACCCGGGTAGATAGAAAAAATCTTTTTGTTATCTCTAATGATTTGACTAATATCAACTTTACTTTTGCTTTGCTCTTCCAACAAAGGATGTCCTGTGAAAGTTGATTGTATATCCTCTTTATCAAAATACTTTTTCTCAAATGGAAATAATAATAAAACGTGGTCTAAAAAGATTTTAAGTTGCTTAACTCTATGTTCTCTCCAAACCCAAACTTGTGGAGCCACAAAATGAATTGCTTTTATATTTGGATCTTTTTTTTTTACTTCTTTTGCTACACGTAATGTAAAATCAGGACTATCTACCGAAAAAAGAATATCCGGTTTAAATTTAATAATTTCCTTTACAGTCTCATTGATTTTGCTTTTAATTTTAAAAACATTTAATAAAACTTTTGTGAATCCAAGATAAGTAACTTCTTTTAAATCATAAAGTGATTTAATACCTAAAGCTTTTAAATGTTCGCCACCAACAGATAAATATTCTATATCTGATCTTGAATTTTTAAGTTGTGCAATAACTTTTGAGGCCAATTTATCTCCCGAAGTTTCACCGGTTAATACAAATATTTTTTTCATTTAACTATAATAAACATTTTATTTTTATTAGCGAAGTTGATACATTTTTTTCTTTCTAAAAAAACATTTTGCTTACCTTTTAATACAATTCCTTTAAGTTTTGCTGATTTGCATTGTGTTAAAGTTTTTAATCCTACTGTGGGTAAATCAATTCTAAGATCTTGTTTTTTCTTTGGAAATTTAACTAAAACACCTTTATCACTAAATTTTTTACTTTTGCATCGCTT
>CACIOV010000013.1 GCA_902588335.1 uncultured Pelagibacteraceae bacterium | reverse complement strand
TCTGCAATATATTCAGGTTTATCTTCACCATCAGAATCCATTACAATTATATAATCAAATTTTTCCTCTTTAACCACATATTGTAAACCGGTAGCAATACATCTTCCGGATAAATGATTTTTCTTCATATTAATAATTTTAATAGAATTAATTTTGTTCAAATTTAATGAAAAATTTTCTTTTTTTTCAGTAGATGCATCGTTTATGAATAAGAAAGAAAATTCTGCTCCTAAATCCTTTACTTGAATATCAATTTCCTCACATAATTTTAATAAGGATTTCCAATCATTATATACAGGAAATAGTATAATAAATTTCTTCATTTTTTTTAATTTTAACGAAATATAATCATTTGTTCATGCTTTGCTCTAATTTAATTTTTTTTGTTAAGCTGTTGTTTTTATCATATAACAATTTAAATTTTATTTTGTTACTCATATTGATTGTAACATTTTTTATGTTTCTTATTTCTATGTTATCAGCAACAACACTTACAGATCTCTTATAAATATTTAAATTTTTAATTTTTATCTTAGATGATGATGTAACAATTTTTCCCTTCCATCTTCTGGGCCTAAATGGACTTATTGGTGTAATTGCTAGTTTTTTTGAATCTAAAGATAAAATAGGACCACCAACAGATAAATTATATGCGGTGCTCCCTGCTGGGGTGGAAACTAAAACACCATCACAAATTAACTTTTTTATTAAAATTTTTTTTCTATTTAAAATTTGTAATGAAGCTGTTTGTCTCGTTTGTCTTAATAAAGAAATTTCATTTATAGCAATAGCTCTAAATATTTTACCATTTTTAGTAACAGCTTTAACAACTAGTGGGGAGATGTAAAAATGTTTGGCTCTTGATATAGATTTTATAATATCCTTAGATCTAAATTTATTCATCAAAAAACCAAATGTTCCTCTATTAATTCCATAAAAGGCTTTATTGTATTTCTGATATTTTTTTAATGATTGAAGCATATATCCATCGCCGCCTACTACAATTACTGTATTTGATAATTTTAATGGATAATTTTTATATTTTCGTAAAAAATATTTTTTAATTTTTTTATTTTTTTTATTATTATCAATAATGAAGTGGCACTTAATCATAAATTACTTTTCAAAATCAAACCATTCAGAATATTTTTTTACATTTTGTTTTAAGAATAAAGGCATATGATTTAATGAAAGCGTTTTTAACTTAAATTCATTAGAAAATTTATAATCTGTAGATTTAGCTTTATGATCATAAACTATGGATTTTCTTTTAATTAAATCAGCAATACTAGGTAATTTTTCTTTAGCAAGTCTATATTCATCATGATGTTCTTGGTTTAAAAGTTTAATTTCAATATCTTTTGGTGTTTTTAGTTGCGAAAAATGCCAGCCTCCATCTTCTATTATTTTTACGTTTTTATACTTTGTTTTTGAAAATAATGTATCAAATCTAAAAAATGGATACTTTTTTGCTTTAACTTCTCTAAGCCAACTGAGAGAAATAATATTTTTCTTTTCACAGCCTTTTGTTCCAAACCAATCAATACGATCGCAATTAAGGTTAAATTTATAATAAAATAATTTTTGTTTAAAAATTACTATTTTATTTTTAATATCATCAAAATTTATATTTTCTAAATTAGGAATCTCATCATTGTCACTATAAAATATAAAATCTTCATTGCTGGCTTCATCTAAAAAATCCATTATTTTGTTTCTTTGATGTGCTATCCTTTTTATGCTGTTAGTTCTCATATCTTCTTTTTTTTCAAATTTATTATCGTTTTTTATTTGATAAACTATGTCATTCGGCTCATTGTCTATTACTACATAAATAATTTTTTTTTTAAATTCTGAAAATTTATTTATATCAAAATTTAATTGTTTTTTTTCACCACTATGTGAATATCTTGACTCAACAACTATGAATTTATCTACAAATTTATTTAGAATGTTAAATCTGACTTCTAACATTAAGTTTTCATTAAAAAATGTAGTGCAATCAAAAATTTTCATTTTTTTAATTATTTAAAAAATTAAGCATCAATTTTTGGTGCCCTCGGCCAGACTCGAACTGGCACTCCCAAACGGGCAAGGATTTTAAGTCCTTTGTGTCTACCAATTTCACCACGAGGGCATTACTGTTTTTATTGTATTTATTCTAACATTAATAATTTAACAAGACTAAATTGTGATTTAATCTTCTTAGGCGCTAATCTATTAAGTTTAATCAATAATGGTTGTAATTACGTAAAAAAATTATATAGAATTTATACGTTTAATGAACCATAAAAAAAAAAGAAATATTATATATGTGTTACCTGCGCATAAAGGTCCTTCCGGTGGATCAAAAGTCATTTATCAACATAGCGAACTAATTAATAAATTTGCAATTAATAATATTTCATCTCAAATTTTACATTTAAAAAAAAAGAAATTAAGTAAACTCTCTTTATCATTTAAAAAAAGAATTTTTACCAAATCATCAAAAAAATATGGATGGTTTGCTAATGAAATGAAAGCAGTAAGTTCCTTTACTCCATCATCGTCTTGGGCAAAAAATAAGATTCTTACTAAAAATGACATGAATTTTAATCCTGACACTGATTTTGTTATTATGCCTGAAATTTGGGCTCATTTTGCAAATGAATTTTTAGTTAAACAAAAAATCAAATATTCAATATTCGTTCAAGGGTATTATCATATGAATTCATTTTACGATCACCAAAAACTTAAAGAATCTTACGATAATGCTGAATTCATTATTACAACTTCTGAAGAAACATATAAAAGTATAAAATTTATTTTTCCAAATTGCAAAAATAAAATTTTAAAAGTCAACTTATCAATTGATCATAAAAAATTTAAGATACCATCAAAAAAAAATAATTTAATTACATTGATGCCAAAAAAATTAGGTGATCACTACCATATTTTATCTTTATTTTTATTTAAAAAATTACCAAAAAAATGGAAAGTAGAGTCACTAGGCAATCTAGATGAAAAAAAACTCTTTAAAAAATTAAGTAAATCTAAAATATTTTTATCTTTCTCATATCTAGAGGGTTTTGGTTTACCCCCTCTGGAAGCTGCAATTGCAGGAAATAAAGTCATTGGTTACTCTGGTGGAGGTGGTAAAGAATATTGGATCAAACCAATTTTTGATGAAATTCAACCAGGAAACATCAAAAACTTTTGTGAAAAAATAATAAATACAATTAACAATTTCCCTGAGAATTGGCACAAAAAAACCTCTGGGAGCAGAAATAAGCTTATCAATAAATATTCTCCCGCTAATGAAAAAAAATTAATTAAAAAATTAATTAATAAGGTTTACGCTTGCTATAATTAAAATGATTGATCGAATACTTATTTATAATTCAGGCGGTGGAATTGGTGATGCCCTACAAATATTGCCATTCATTAATGCGCTAAAAAATAAATTTAAAAACGCTAACTTTTTTTATCTTTGTGCTCATGAAAATCACTTTAATTCAAATCTTAAAGATTTTAATTGTCATATAAACACATTAGATTTAAATATTAAATACTTTGGTTTTAGATGGTGGCATTTGTTAATCCTAAAAAAAAAAGTTAAAGAAAAAAATATTAAGAAATTTGACTTAATAATAGATTTACAATCAAAATTTAGAAATTCTTTAATATTAAAAATGATACCACATAAATATTTTTTATCACCCTGTCTTAATTTTAAATTTTCTAAACCAAACCTAAATTTAAAGAAAGTTAGTAAAATGAATATTAATATGCTTCAAGCCGTAAATATTCTACTAAACACTGACTGCAAATTGGAAGATTATGATCTAAGTAATATTGAGGATAAGTTCACAGCAGAATCAAAAAAATTATTACCTAAAAGTAATTATATTGGATTCTCTATTACTCAAGGCAATGTTTATAGGAAAAAAGAATGGCCTTTAAAAAATATTGTTGATTTGTGTAATATGTTTAAACAAAGTAATAAAACGCCCGTTTTTTTTATTGAGAAAAAAAATATTGATTTAAAAAATAAAATTCAGAAATTAATACCATATTCACTTTTCCCCGAACATGAATCAAATCTTTCATCTCCAGCATTGGTAACCTGTCTTGGCAAAAGATTAGATTTTGCAATTACAATTGATAATGGTGTTATGCACATGCTTTCATTAGCCAGGATACCAATGATTTCCTTGTTTGGGCCAACAGACTCAAAAAAATTTGCACCTGAGTACGAAAAATCAATAATCTTAGATAGTAAAGAGATTCATAATACCAATGATATATCGGCTATTACCGTTGAAGATGTTCTACAGGCTGCAAAGCAGTTTGTAAGCTTCTAATATTAATTTTACAATCTTTGTAACCTTGTTTAACAATATTTAAATAACGAGTCGTTGGTGGAACTAATTTTGTTTTTCTGACCATTGTATAGGTCATCACTTTATTTCCTTTATAACTAAAATATATTTTCTTGTATAATGTTGGATATTCTTCATAAACATCTAATCTTTTCTCTGCGCACTTTGAAATAACATATAACGCTCCATAAACTTTTTTTCCTACTTTTTTTTCAATATCACAAGCCCCATACTTGCTTCTAAAAGTTAATTGATATCCATTAAGAATATGTTTTTTAATAAAACGGCATTTTGGACACCTTTTTTTCATTTGAGCATGGTGTAAATTACTTCCGTAAGCAAAATAATACTTCATATTTATTTTCCACCTATCATATTTATTTTTTTTCTTTTCACGAAACTTACAATTTCTTTATAACAGTCGTCAATTTTTTTTTTATCAGTAGATCTAATTACTATTGAAACTCCAATTTTTCCGAGTCTAAAAAAAGGATAGCTACCAATGTCAACTTTTTTGGATTTATGTTGAATTTCCCCGAGTGACTTTGCTATTTCACTTTCTACAGTATGCAAGCTTATTGTTTTACTTAAAATTTTCTTTCCTCCTTTGATTTTATTTGTCAATCCACCTAACATTGATTTAAGAATGGAGGGTACTCCAGGTAAGCAATAAACATTGTTTATAACAAAACCAGGGGCACCACTTGAAGGATTTAAAATTAACGAAGCTTTTTTGGGCATCATTGCCATTTTTTTTCTACCAATATTAAATTTTGTTTTTCCATAATATTTTTCTAAAATAGAATATGCCTCTTTGTTATATCCGTAGGACAAATTGAAAGCTTTGGCAATCGACTTTGAAGTAATGTCATCATGGGTTGGTCCTATGCCCCCTGTTGTGAAGACATAATTAAATTTTTTTTTTAATTCATTTACTGTTTTAATGATAGAATTTTCTATATCTGGAATTACTCGTACCTCCTCCAGTTTAACTCCAAGCTCGTTTAACCACTTAGAAATAGTAACAACATTGATATCTTGAGTTCTCCCAGAGAGAATTTCATTACCAATTATAACAATTGCAGCATTTACTTTTTCTTTAGTTTTATTCATATTCAATAATATTCATAATAGATGAAATTTAATAATAAATTATTACAAGGAACTTTAATAAAAAGATACAAAAGATTTTTTGCTGATATAAAATATAAAAACAAAGTCATTACAGCTCATTGCCCTAATTCCGGATCTATGATGGGATTATTAGATAGAGGTAATAAGGTTTGGTTTTCCATATCAGATAATCCGAAAAGAAAATTAAAATATACTCTTGAAATAATTGAAGTAAAAAATGAAAAAGTAGGTATAAACACTTTATTTACTAATAAAATAGTCTTTGAAGCTCTAAGCGATAAAAAAATTGATACTTTAGTTAAATTTAAAAATATTAAGCGTGAAGTTAAATTTTCAGATAAAACTAGATTTGATTTTTTTCTAAGTGACGGTAAAAAAAAATGCTTCTTAGAAGTAAAAAATGTTACCTTGTTAAGAAATGACTACGTTGCTGAATTTCCTGATGCTATTACGTCCCGTGGTACAAAACATTTAAAAGAATTAATGCTAGCTAAAAAAAAAGGATATGAAAGTTATATATTGTATTTAGTTCAAAGAGAGGATTGTAGATCTTTTAAAATTGCGAATGATATTGATCAAGAGTATAAAAATACTCTTGATGAAGCTTTAAAAAATGGAGTAAAAATGCTTTGTTACGATTGTAAATTAAGTAATGAAGAGATAAAACTTAATAATCAAATTAATAATGACTAATAATTATAAACATTCTTTTGAACAAATTAAAATTGCTGGCGCTGTAGCTGCTGATGCTCTTGATGAAGTCACATCGCACGTTAAACCTGGAGTTTCAACAGATAAATTAGATAAAATTTGCTATGAATTTATAAGAGACAATGGTGGATATTCTGCTCCACTTTACTATAAAGGTTTTCCAAAGTCTTGTTGCACTTCTGTAAATCACGTTGTTTGTCATGGAATACCAACACAAAAATATTTAAAGGATGGAGATATTGTTAATATAGATGTTACAGCAATCGTTAATGGTTGGCATGGAGATACAAGTAGAATGTTTTTTGTTGGAGATGTATCAGTTAAAAGTAAAAATTTAGTCTCAGCTACTTATAATTCTATGATGAAAGCTATTTCCATAATTAAAAGTGGAATACACTTAGGAGATATTGGTGAAACTATCCAAACCTATGTTGAAAAAAAAGGTTTTTCAGTAGTAAGAGAATTTTGTGGTCATGGCATAGGTAAAATATTTCATGAACCTCCAAATGTATTGCACTACGGCAAAAAAGGAGAAGGAATCAAGTTAGTAGAAGGAATGATTTTTACTGTGGAGCCAATGATAAATGAAGGTTTATATAATACTAAATTGCTTAAAGATGGTTGGACAGCGGTAACAAAAGACAAATCTTTATCAGCACAATTTGAACATACTGTTGGAGTAACAAAAGATGGTTTTGAAATTTTTACTAAATCTAAAAAAAAATATGAACAACCTCCTTATTTGTTATGATTGAAAGATATTCCAGAAAAGATTTAAAAGAAATTTGGGATGAAAAGAATAAATATAAAATTTGGCTAGACATTGAAATTGCTGCAGCACAAGCTATGGAGAAGTTCAAAATTATACCCAAGGGTATAGCAGCAAAAGTCAAAAAAAAAGCAAAAATAAATGTAAGCAGAATTCATAAAATAGAAAAAAAAGTACATCATGATGTTATTGCTTTTCTTACCTCTATTACTGAAAAAGTCGGCAATGAAGGAAGGTTTTTACATAAAGGAATGACTTCATCTGATGTTTTGGATACATGTTTCAACATCCAATTGCTTCAATCAGGAAAAATCATAGTTAAAGACATTGATGAAGTATTAAAAATACTAAAAACCAAATCCTTGAAGTATAAAAAAACTATTTGTATTGGTAGAAGTCACGGTATTCATGCTGAACCAACAACTTTTGGTTTAAAGTTAGCAAGTTTTTATGAAGAATTTAAAAGAAACAAAAAAAGAATGGAAAACGCAAATAAAGAAATTGCTACTTGCGCAATATCAGGTGCGGTAGGAACTTTTGCAAATATTGATCCAAAAATTGAGTCATATGTTGCTAAAAAATTTAACTTAAAAGTAGAGCCTGTATCAACACAAGTTATACCACGAGACAGACATGCATTATATTTTTCAACTTTAGGAATAATTGCTGGATCAATAGAGAGAGTAGCTACTGAAATAAGAAACTTGCAGAAAACAGAGATACAAGAAGTTGAAGAATTTTTTGATAAAAAACAAAAAGGTTCTTCGGCCATGCCTCACAAAAAAAATCCAATTCTAAGTGAAAATTTAACTGGTCTTGCAAGAATGATTAGAAGTTATGTTGTTCCTGCGCTTGAAAATATCTCTCTGTGGCATGAAAGAGATATTTCACATTCTAGTGTTGAGCGAAATATTGGACCAGATTCTACTATAACGTTAGATTTTGCATTAAGTAGGTTAAAAAATATCCTTAAAAATATGAATGTTTATCCAAAAAAAATGTTACGGAATCTTGATATTACAAAAGGATTAATATTTTCACAAAAAGTAATGATTGAACTGACAAAACGTGGTTTTTCTAGAGAAAAGGCATATACCTTGGTACAAAAAAATGCTCAGAAAACTTGGTCAAAGAATATATCTTTTTATGAAAGTTTATCTAAAGACTCATTGATTAATAAAAAAATTTCTAATAAAGATTTAATGAAGATGTTTGATATTAACTATCATACAAAAAGGATAGAAGTAATATATAAAAGAGTTTTCAAATAGAATGAATAAAGGAAAAAAACTTTACGAAGGAAAAGCAAAAATCATTTACGAAGGTCCGGAAAACGGAACAGGCATTCAACACTTTAAAGACGACGCTACAGCTTTTAATAATCAAAAGAAGGCAACTGTTGAAGGTAAAGGTGTTCTAAATAATAGAATTTCTGAACATATTTTAAACAACTTAAATCAAATTGGAATAGAAACCCATTTAATTAAAAGATTAAATATGAGAGAACAATTGATTACTCTCTGCGAAATATTTCCAGTTGAATTTATTGTAAGAAATATTGCTACAGGATCTTTAACGAAAAGATTAGGAATAGCAGATGGTACTATATTAAAAAGACCTCTTGTTGAATTTTCCTACAAAAATGACGATTTGGGAGATCCTGTTGTCTCAAAAGAACATATATTAGAATTTGGATGGATAGACAGTGCAGAAACATTAGATTGGATTATTGATAAATGCTTAAGAATTAATGATTTTATGCAAGGAATGTTCAGAGGTGTAGGGATCAAACTTGTGGACTTTAAACTTGAATTTGGAAGAGCAAATGTCAAAAGAAAAATTTTATTAGCTGACGAAATAAGTCCTGACACATGTAGATTGTGGGATGTATCTAGCGAAAAAAAATTAGATAAAGATAGATTTAGAAAAGATCTAGGAAATATTATTCAAGCCTATCAAGAGGTAGCTAGAAGACTTGGAATAATTCATGAAGAGACAAATATCAGTGAAGTCAAATTTGGTAAACCAAAAGTTGTCAATATAAAGAAAAAATAAATTGAAAATATCGGCAATAGTCACTTTGAAAAAAGAAGTACTTGATCCACAAGGCAAAGTCGTAAATCAAACCTTAAAAAATATGGGATACCAAAATATTACTAATGTTAGGCAAGGTAAGTATTTTGAAATTGAAATAAATGAATCTAATAAAGATAAAGCAAAAATCATTGCTGAAGATATTTGTAAAAAACTTTTAACAAATACAGTTATCGAAGATTATAAAATAAATCTGGAATAATGAAATCATCAGTAATTGTCTTTCCCGGATCAAATTGTGATAGAGATATTGCTGTAGCGCTTGAAAAATTTCAAATTAAAAATGAAATGGTGTGGCATGATGAAACAAATTTACCAAAATCTGATTTAGTTGTTTTGCCTGGTGGTTTTGCTTATGGTGATTACTTAAGAACCGGATGTATAGCTAGTAAATCAAAAATCATTAATGATGTAGTAAAACATGCAAAAAAAGGAGCTTTGGTATTAGGAATTTGTAATGGTTTTCAAATTTTAATCGAATCCGGTTTATTGCCTGGCGTGTTATTAAGAAATAAAAATCTAAGATTTTTATCAAAAAATGTTTTTCTAAAAGTAGTAAATATGGAAAACAAGTTTTGCTTAAAATATAAAAAGAAAAATATCATTGAATTACCAATTGCACATAATGAAGGAAATTATTTTGCAAATGAAGATTTGTTAAAAAATCTTGAAGATAAAAATTTAATAGCTTTTAAATATTGCAATGAGCAAGGTCTTGTCAATAAAATTTCTAATCCCAATGGATCATCAAATAATATTGCTGGAATACTAAATAATGAAAAAAATATTTTAGGCATGATGCCCCATCCTGAAAGACTTATTGATCCATTATTATCTGGCGAGGATGGGTCTATTATGTTTGAAAGCCTTTTTAAATCGCATTAAAAAAAAATGGAAATAACTCCAGATATAATTAACAATCATGGTATTAATCCTGAAGAATATAAAAAAATAATAAATTTAGTTGGAAGAAAACCAAATCTTCTTGAATTAGGAATTTTTTCTGCAATGTGGAATGAGCATTGTTCGTACAAATCCTCAAAAAAATATTTAAAGACATTACCCGTTAAAAATAAAAAAGTTATTCAGGGACCTGGAGAAAATGCTGGAGTAGTTGATATTGATGATAACGATGCTCTAGTTTTTAAAATTGAGAGTCATAATCATCCATCTTATATTGAACCTTATCAAGGAGCTGCTACTGGAGTGGGTGGAATATTAAGAGATGTTTTTACTATGGGAGCTAGACCTATAGCAACACTAAATTCTATTCATTTTGGAAACCATGATCATCCTAAGACTAAAAATTTATTAAATGGCGTTGTTGCAGGAATAGGTGGTTATGGAAACTGCATTGGAATTCCTACGGTAGGAGGAGAAGTTAAATTTAATAGTTCGTATAGTGAAAATATTTTGGTCAATGCTATGGCCATAGGATTAGTTAAAAAAAATAAAATTTTTTATTCCAAAGCTCGAGGAATAAATCAACCAGTAATTTACGTTGGCTCAAAAACTGGAAGAGATGGGATACATGGAGCTAGCATGGCTTCAGCAGAGTTTGATAATGATACTGAATCAAAAAAACCTACTGTACAAGTTGGTGATCCTTTTACAGAAAAATTACTTTTAGAAGCATGTTTAGAATTGATGAAAGATGATTCAATTATTTCAATTCAAGATATGGGAGCTGCTGGTTTAACTTCTTCCAGCGTTGAAATGGCTTCAAAAGGTGATTTAGGAATAGAAATAAATTTAGATAAAATTCCATGTAGAGAAGAAAAAATGACACCATACGAAATAATGCTTTCTGAGAGTCAGGAGAGAATGTTATTAATTTTAAAATCTGGAAAAGAAGAAAATGCCAAAAAAATTTTTAACAAATGGAATTTAGATTTTTCAGTAATTGGAAAAACTACAAATTCTAAAAATTTAGTTTTAAATTTTTCTGGTAAAGAAGTTGCTAATCTTCCTCTCAGCTCTTTATCTACAAATGCTCCGATTTATGATAGAAAATGGAAAAAAAGTTCAGTTTCAAAAAAAATAATTCCTAAAAAAAATTATAAGTCTTTAAATATAATTGATTGTTTAAAAAAAATTTTAACAACTCCAAATAACTCAGAAAAAAGTTGGGTTTGGGAACAATATGATCATACAGTTATGGGTGATACTGTTCAAAAACCTGGTGGTGATTCAGCTGTTGTAAGAGTTCATGGTAAAAAGAAGGGAATAGCAGTAACTATAGACTCTTCTGCTCACTATTGTTTAGCTAATCCATTAACTGGTGGTAAACAAGTAGTGTGTGAAGCTTGGAGAAATCTTATCTCGGTTGGAGCTAATCCTCTAGCAATCACAAATTGTTTGAATTTTGGAAATCCAGAAAAAGATAAAATAATGGGTCAATTTGTTGAAACTATAGAAGGTATTTCACAAGCATGCTCATATTTAGATTTTCCTGTGGTTTCGGGAAATGTTTCTTTTTATAACGAAACAGAAAATAAAGCTATATCTCCAACTCCAACAATTGGTGGGGTTGGTTTGATAAAAGATTTAGATTTTATGATGACTAAAAATCTAAAAGAAATTGGGAGTAATATATTTGTTGTTGGCAAAACTTCAGGCCATCTTAATCAAAGTGAATTCTTTAGAGAAATTCTAAAATTAGATAAAGGACCACCGCCTGAAATAAATCTATTTAATGAAAAAAATAATGGATTAATAATAAAAAGACTTATTTCTAAAAAGTTACTAAGCTCTGTACACGATGTATCTTCTGGTGGAATTTTAGTGACATTAGCAGAAATGTGCATTCCTAAGAAAATTGGAGTTAAAATTAAAGCCCCGCAAAGTAAACTTAATCTCCACGAATATATGTTTGGGGAAGATCAGAGTAGATACTTACTTGAAGTTAGTGACAAAAATAAAGATGAAGTGATTAAAATTTTAAAAGAAAATAGTATTCATTATGAAATAATTGGAAAAACCCAAGAAGATAGTTTAAATATAGATAAAGAATTTAAAATAGAAATATCTGAGCTAAATAAATTAAATTCTTACTGGTTTAAAAATTACTTTAAATAAATATGACTAATCATGACTCTTAAAGCTGAAGAAATAAAAAATTTAATTATGGAAGCTATGCCTGATGCAGAAATTACTATTGTAGATTTAGCAGGTGATAATAATCACTATTCTGCGACTATTAAGTCCAAAATTTTTACTGGTAAAAGTAAAATAGAACAACATAAGCTTGTATATAAAGCATTAAAAGGTAAAATGGGCAATGAGTTGCATGCTCTGGCTTTAAATACAGTAGAAATCTAATTTATGAATGAAAACATTAAAGAAAGAATAAACAATTTAGTAAGTAATAATGAAGTATGCTTGTTTATGAAAGGGACTCCTGAGGTTCCACAATGTGGATTTTCATTGGCTGTATCTAATGTACTAAAACATTTAGAGGTAAATTTTAAAGGAATTAACGTACTAGAAGATTTGGAAATTAGAGAAGGAATTAAAGCCTTCAGCGATTGGCCTACTATACCACAACTATATATAAAAGGTGAATTTATAGGTGGTTGCGATATTGTGAAAGAAATGTTTGAAAAAAACGAATTACAAAAAAAACTTAAAGAGAAAAATATTACTCACAAAAATAAATAATAATCTACTTAATTATTGTTAAGATGAAAAAATTTTATTTAATATTTCTATTAATATTTTTGCTTTCCTCATGCAAAACCATAGAACGTAAAATTGATACATTGTCAAAAGAAGAAGAAAAAAATTTAAATAGATTATTAGGAAAACAACAAATAGTATTAATAGAAGAATTTGGAAAACCAGATGATGTAGTTCATATGGGGGAAAGTAAAGTCTTGGTTTTTACAACCCAAAAATATAAAATTAAATGTATAAGAAAGTTTACAATAAATAATAAAGGAATAATTTCTGGATTTAATAGTAGAAACTGTTTCTAGTATTTTTATTTATGTTTTTTCTTTAGATCTTTTTTAAGATCTTCGTGATCCCCTACTACTGTATGATATCTGCTTTTAGTAACATATTTTTCTAAAAACGGTACAGCTAATAAAGGTACTAACCCACCAAGAACGATTCCATAAGCTGCGCTTTTTAAATCAGGATCTGCTAAAGCTGCTATAAAATCTGCAATAACATGAGCTATAACAATTCCAATTATTCCGGCAATTGCGCCATTAGATATTATTTTTAATAAACGGTTTATACTCCAACCCGTATAAAAGCCGACTAGTGGTATTGTTGTATGTATGACACCAAAAACAAAGCCTCTTAATATGCTATGTTCTTCTATTAATTCTTCCATAAAATGAAGAAATTCTGGTAGTTCATGTGAGTGTCCTTCTGCAGCGTGAACATAAGTGACGCTAAAAATAGACATGATTACAGTTAAAAAAGTTATTTTTTTCATTAGATACATCTCCTACATAAAGTTGATATTTCAAGTTCAAAATTTGAAAAGTCATATTTTTCTTTAGTCTTTAAATTGCTAAATATTTTAGAAAAAATACTTGGATTAATTTCCTCAGTTTTTTCACATTTTTTGCAAATAGCTAATGCCGGATTATGTTTTTCTTTTGCATCACTATGACAAAGAAAATAACTTTTGCTTTGATTAGACTTATGTACAACCCCAAGTTTTTGTAAATTCTTTAATGAACGGTAAATTGTCATTGGTTTAATGTTTTTGTACTTTTGCAATTCCTTTAAAACATCATACGCTGACATACCCTTAGAATTTTTCTTTAATACACCTAAAACTTGTTGATCGTTCTTAAGCTTACATTTAATCATTTTCATATGTTATGTTATAACATCACACATTTAAATGTCAAATAATTTAAATTCAACTTGACTTACTAATAAATGAAAATAAGTTGAACCCTACCCCCTAACGATTCTAAAAATAGCTTTATATATATCTAGACTAACCTTATAAAAAGTTTACAAAGAGCTTGTATTCAAAATATGGAACTTACCTTATTATACACAATTGTTGGCTTCGGCTTAGCGGGATGGTCTGTAATTGCTAACGACTCAATTCAAACACTAGGTACTTTTATTGCTTCAAAAAAGAAGTGGTTTAAATGGTATACGTTGGCCGGCTCTGCATCTTTTATGATGGCTGTTGTATTGATTTATGGCTGGTGGGCTTATGATGGAGATATTTCGTTTGGAAGATTAACAAGAATTCCTTACCAAGAAATTCAATGGTATCACGCTGTAGCACCTGGAATATTATTATTGCTAACAAGAATTGGAATACCAGTATCAACTACTTTCTTAGTTCTTTCAGCGTTTGCTTCAACGGTTGTTTTAGAAAAAATGCTTTTAAAGAGTGTTGTGGGTTATGGTCTTGCTGCAGTTGCTGCTTATGTTTGCTGGGTTGTTATTTCTAAATTTATTAATGAAAAATTTGATGAAATTACCACTGGCTGGAAAATTTCTTTTTGGCGAAATGCGGTTTGGGTAAGTTCAGCCTATTTATGGGCAGCTTGGCTTTCTCATGATGTTGCAAATATTGCAGTATATCTTCCAAGACAACTTGATCTTACATTATTATTAATCGTTGTAACTTATTTTACAATTCTTCTTTTTTATATTTTCTACATACAGGGTGGACGGATCCAAACAGTAGTTTTGGAGAAAACTGGAACTAGATATGCGCGATCAGCAACTATTATTAATACCATTTATGCTGCGGTCCTTTATTACTTTAAAGAATTAAACGATCTACCAATGTCAACAACATGGGTTTTTGTAGGATTGTTATGCGGGAGAGAGCTTGCAATTTCTACGATGAATAAAGAATACAAATTTAAATACGTGTTTCCATTAATTGGTAAAGACTTTATTAAAATGGTTTTTGGATTAAGTATTTCGGTTGGTATTGTATTAGCTATTCACTATATAATTATTCCTACAGGATTTGGTTTATAAATCGTTATTGAACTAAGGTTCTTCTCATAGCTTGAGACCATCCTTTAAGGATATTTAATCTTTCAGATTTTTTTATTTTTGGAATAAACTTTCTGTTCAATTTCCACATTTTTGTAATATCACTCAATGATTTAAACACACCTATTTGTAATCCTGCCATAAAAGCTGCACCCAATGCTGTAGTTTCATCAATTTGAGATCGATAAACTTTTATATTTAATACATCTGATAAAAATTGTGAAAACCAATTATTTTTTACCATTCCCCCATCTACTTTAATAATTTTTGGTTTTAAACCATCTTTTCTCATTGCATTGAATAGATCATGACTTTGATATGCCGTAGACTCGATAATGGCTCTTATAATTTCCTTAGGTCCTGTATTTCTGGTTAATCCAGATAAAACCCCTCTTGCTTTAGAATCCCAGTATGGTGCACCTAATCCTACAAAGGCAGGAACCAAATATACCCCACTATTACTTTTAAGCGATTTTGTAACTTTTTCTGTTTCACTGGCCTTTTTAATTAATTTCATTTTATCTCTTGCCCATTGAACACCTGCTCCAGCAATAAATATTGAACCTTCTAAAGCATAAGTGGATTTGCCTTTTAATCTATAACAAATAGTCGTTAGCAACTTGTTTTTTGAATATATTTTCTTTTGACCCGTATTCATTAATACAAAAGCGCCTGTTCCATATGTGCTTTTGACTGAACCTTTTTCAAAACAACATTGTCCAATGGTAGCAGCTTGTTGATCCCCCACTACACCAGTAATTGGATAAGATTTTTCAGTAATAGATTTGTGAGTCCTTCCGAAGTTGTCAGAAGAATTTTTAATGACTGGAAGTATATGAGAAGGAATTTTTAGACTTTTCAGTATTTGATTATCCCATTTATTTGTATTGATATTATATAACATGGTTCTTGATGCATTTGTTGCATCTGTTGCATGTATTTTTCCTTTAGTAAGTCTCCATAGCAAGAAAGTGTCAATGGTACCAAAAAGTAATTGTTTTCTTTTTAAAAGTTTTTTTGCCTTAGAAATATTTTGAATTATCCATTTAATTTTGGTTCCTGAAAAATAAGGATCAATTAGTAAGCCTGTTTTTCTATTAATGAGATGCTCTCTCTTATTAGTTCTGAATTTTTTGCAAAAATCTTCTGTTCTTCTGTCTTGCCAAACTATCGCGTTATAAACTGGTTTTCCTGAGACTTTATCCCATAAAATAGTTGTTTCTCTTTGGTTTGTAATACCTATCGTTAGTATATCACCATTAAGTTTTTTACTTTTTTTAATTACATCAACCAGAACTTTTTTTGTTTTATTCCATATTTCTTCAGGATTGTGTTCAACCCATCCATTTTTGGGAAAGTACTGTTTAAATTCTAATTGAGATTTAAATAACGATTTTCCTTTTGTATTAAATAAAATGGCTCTTGAAGATGTCGTGCCTTGATCTATTGCTACAATAAATTTCTTTTTAGTTTTCAAAGTATTTATTTAAAATTTTTCCAATCAACTTTTAAAGGTTTTTCTTCACAGATTGTATCAATCATGCTGATCATTAGAGGGAGCGTTTTACTATCAAAATCTTTTTTTATTTTTTCTCCAATTTCTAATGCAAGGTCTGCTCCTTCAACGGTAACGTTAGACATTTTTGTCTTTTTTGCTTCATTAAATGTCATTCCCTGACCTAAATATTCTCCCATCTTACTATTTCTTCCTCCATCAGCACTTACATATAAATCTCCAATTCCGGCAAGCCCTATAACTGTTTCTTTTTTTCCTTTTAATTTTTCTACAAAAGTAATCATTTCATATATAGATTCTTGAATGAGAGCAGCGGCTGTATTTAAATAATTTTTTTCCTTTGATTTGGTAGAAGCACATAAACCCTGTGAAGCACCTACAGCCATTGAAAAAATATTCTTGATCGCAGCACAAGTTTCCACACCAATTACATCATTAGATGTGGACACATGGTAATAGTCTGTTGAAACTAATTTAGAAATTTTTTCCGCTACCTTAATATCTTTGTTAGCAAAAACAACTGAAGTGTGTGCTTTGTTAGCTAGCTCTTTAGCTAAACAAGGACCTCCCGCTGCTGAAATATTTGTTTCGTTGATTCCATTTTTTTTAAACAATCTTTCCATTTTATGTGCCAAAATTTCATAATTATTATTATAAATAGATAAACCTTTAGTAAGTATTAAAATAGGAACATTATTTTTTATCACTCTGCTTAATTCTACTGAAGCCCATTCAATTCCTTTAGATACTACAGCAACTACTACTAAATCG
>CACIOV010000012.1 GCA_902588335.1 uncultured Pelagibacteraceae bacterium | reverse complement strand
ATTTTTTTAGACAAAATTTTAGTCAAGTTACAAACCCACCCATTGATTCATTGAGAGAAAATGAGGTGATGAGTTTAAAAACTCGATTTGGAAATCTAGGTAATATTCTTGATTTTGAAAATTTAACCAAAGACAATATTTATGTATTAGAAAGTCCAATTTTATCTAACAATCAGTTTGAAAAATTTACAGCTTTTTTTAAAGATAGTATAAAAGTTTTAGACTGCACATTTGATGTTCATACTAATTTAAAAAAAAGATTAGATCAGTTATGCTCAGAATCTGAAATTGCCATTAGAGAGGGATGCAAACATTTAATTTTGAGTGATAAAAAAATTTCTGACAAAAAAGCTGCAATACCAATGATTCTTGCGTTTGGGGCAGTAAATTCTAAGCTGGTCAATTTAGGCATAAGGGGTTTTGCTTCAATCAGTGTTCAAACCGGAGAAGTTCTAGATACCCATTCCTTTGCAGTTTTATTAGGTGTTGGTGCAACAATTATCAATCCTTACTTGGTTTTTGATTCAATTTACCAAAGATATGAAAAAAAATTATTTGGCAAGTTTAGTTATAAGGAGTGCATTCAAAGATATATTAAATCTGTAGATAATGGTCTATTAAAAATTATGTCTAAAATGGGTATTTCAGTTTTAAGTTCTTATAGAGGCGGATGTAATTTTGAAGCTGTAGGACTAAGCAGAGCAATTGTATCTAAATATTTTCCAGGAATGATATCTCGAATATCAGGTATTGGTATTTATGGAATTGAAAAAAAAATAAAAGCGTTGCACAAAAAAGCTTTTCAAAAAAATATATCAATTCTTCCCATAGGTGGCATTTACAAATACAGAAAAAATGGTGAAAATCATCAATATCAAGGTCAATTAATTCATCTGCTACAACATTCGGTGACCACCAATTCATATGAGAGTTATAAAAAATATGTTCAAGGTATTTATGATTTACCCAGAATTAACTTAAGAGACCTTTTGGATTTTAAAAAATCGACAAAAAAAGTTAACATTAATGAAGTTGAATCAGTAGATAGTTTAAGAAAAAGATTTGGAAGCGGGAGCATGTCGCATGGTGCTTTGTCAGCAGAAGCTCACGAAACTTTAGCAATAGCAATGAATAGAATCGGAGCTGCTTCATGTAGCGGAGAAGGAGGAGAAGATCCAAAAAGATTTGCTAAAATGAAAAATGGAGACAGTGCCAATTCGAAGGTTAAACAAATAGCTTCCGCGAGATTTGGGGTAACTATTGAGTATTTAAATAATTGTAAAGAAATAGAAATAAAAATTGCACAGGGCGCTAAGCCAGGGGAAGGAGGACAACTGCCTGGTTTTAAAGTATCAAAAGAAATTGCAAAATTAAGACATTCAACTCCGGGAGTAACTCTAATATCACCACCCCCACATCACGATATTTATTCTATAGAGGATTTAGCCCAGCTTATTTATGATCTTAAACAAATTAATCCTAACGCAAGAGTCGGGGTTAAATTAGTAGCATCAACTGGTGTTGGAACCATTGCTGCTGGGGTAGCAAAAGCAAAAGCGGACATAATTTTAATTTCAGGACACTCAGGCGGCACAGGAGCTAGTCCGCAAACAAGTATAAAACACGTTGGGATACCCTGGGAAATGGGACTTACTGAAGCAAATCAAATTTTAACCTTAAACGGTCTTAGACATCAAGTAACATTGAGAACTGACGGAGGAATAAAAACTGGTAGAGATGTAGTAACAGCAGCGATGATGGGAGCAGAAGAGTTTGGAATTGGAACAACCTCACTAGTTGCTATGGGATGCATTATGGTACGTCAATGTCATTCGAATACTTGTCCAGTAGGTATTTGTTCTCAAGATTTCAATTTAAGAAAAAAATTTAGTGGAACGCCTGAAAAAGTGGTTAATTTATTTACCTTTATAGCTCAGGAGGTTAGAGAAATTTTAGCAGATTTAGGATTTAAAAATTTAAAAGAAATTATTGGAAGGACTGACCTCTTAAAACAAGTAAGTATAGGCACATCCAATTTAGATGATTTGGATCTTAATCCATTATTAGTTCAAGCCGATCCTGGTAAAAATAAAAGATATTGTGAATCAAATTTAATAAACAAAGTTCCTTCTACTCTAGATGAAAAAATTTATGATGAAGTAAAGAGTTTTATTTTTCAAAAAAATAAAATTAAATTAAATTATAAAATTAAAAATACTCACAGAGCGGTGGGAACACGTTTATCACATTATATTTTCAAAAAATTTGGTAATAAAGGCATTGAGGATAATACAGTTGAAATTAATTTTTCAGGATCAGCGGGTCAATCATTCGGAGCTTTTGGAATAAAAGGTTTAAAGTTAAATGTTATTGGAGATGCAAATGATTATGTAGGTAAAGGACTTTCTGGGGCGACAATAGTAATCAAACCTCCCTTGGAGAGTAATTTAATTAGTGATGAAAATACTATTATAGGTAATACAGTACTTTATGGAGCAACTTCCGGTAAACTTTTTGCGGCAGGACAAACCGGGGAAAGATTTGCTGTTAGAAATTCTGGTGCGGAAGCGGTGATCGAAGGTTGTGATTCTAATGGTTGCGAATATATGACTGGCGGAACAGTAATTATCTTAGGTAAAGTGGGCGATAATTTTGCAGCGGGTATGACTGGAGGAATGTCATTTATTTACGATCCAAATAAAGAGTTTGAAAATTATGTAAATCCAAGTTCAGTAATTTGGCAAATACCTGAAACCGATTATTGGAAAAATTATTTAAAAAGATTAATTAACGAACATTATAAAGAAACGCAGTCTAAAATAGCTAACAAAATATTAGAAAATTATAATAATGAAGTGAAAAATTTTAAACAAGTTTGTCCAAAAGAAATGCTTGATAAATTATTAAATCCATTAACATCAAAACCAAAAATTTCAAAAGCAATATAATTAGAGTTGAAGATCATTTATCATGCGATTTAATTCACTGCATATTTTTTTTAAGTCATTTTTTCTAGATAAACTATGATCTCCGTTCTTTATTTTAATTAATTTTTTTTTTGATTTTTTGAAAATTTTTAAAATTTTTCTTGAAAAATTTAATGGAACTACATCATCTTTTGTTCCGTGAAATAAAACAATAGGTATATTTAAATTAATTTTATTATTTAATATTTTATTTTTTCTTCCATCTAAAATTAATTGTTTAGTAAGTGGGTAATTAAATCCACCATGCTCGAGGTGATAAATTTTTTTAGACATAATTGTTTTTTTTATTTTATTATTAAATTTTTTCCACATTAATTCTTCTAGAAATTCTGGAGCGGAAGATATGCCAATAAACCCTCTTATCTTCTTTTTAAAATACGGAAATAAATTCAAAGCAATCCAACTGCCCATACTCGATCCTATAAAAATTAAATTTTTATTTTTTTTAATTTTTGATTTAATTAATTGCTTAGCATCATCTGTCCATTTGGATATGTTTCCTTTAATGAATTTGCCGCTAGATTTACCGTGGCCTGAGTATTCAAATTTTAAAAAATCTAATTTTTGCCTCTTACAAAATTTTTGTATAACACTAGGTTTTGCTCCAATCATATCAGACATAAAACCATGAAAAAAAACTACTGTAATTTGGCTATTTTTTTTAATAAACAAATATTTAATTTTTCTTTTGCCTGAAGTTGTAAAATATTTAGATCTTTTGTAGCTCATGTGACATATTATAATATTTCAAAATTATGAAAAAAAAAATCAAAGTTTTACAGGTTATACCTAGATTGGGTTATGGAGGAGCCGAAACAGGGTGCTATGATTTAGCTCATTATTTATTCGAGCAAGGTTGTAAATCTTTTATTGTTACCAGTGGAGGAGAATTACTTAAATTTATTGATAAAAAAAAAGTAAAGGTATTTAGGCTACCAGTCCATTCAAAAAATCCAATTTTAGTTTTGTTTAATACAATAATGATTTCTTTTATAGCGCTAATTTATAATATTAATATTATTCACGCTAGAAGTCGTATGCCTGCATGGTCTTGTTTTTTTGCAGCGAAGCTGACTTTTAGAAAGATTGTAACAACATTTCATGGAACATATAATTTTAGCAGTAGTATTAAAAAATTTTATAATTCAATTATGGTACGATCGGATTTGGTTATAGCAGGTTCTAATTTTATTTTTTCTCATATTAACGATAATTATGGAAAATTTTTTTTAGGAAATAAAAGAAAACTCCTAGTAATTTTTAGAGGTATAAATACTAATTATTTTAATTTTCAAAAAATTTTACCCATAAAGTTAGAAAAGTTTGCTAAAAAAAATAATATAGACAGAAATAAATTTATTATTTTGCTACCAGGGAGATTAACATATTGGAAAGGACAGAAAATATTCATTGAAGCCATTAAATTACTTTCTGAAAAAAGCGATATACTGCCTTTTGAAACAATTATTCTTGGAAATGAACAGGGAAGAAATGTTTATAAAAAACAACTTCTTGATTTAGTGCAACAGTATAGATTGAATAAGATAGTTAAGTTTATAGATCACTGTGAAGAAATGCCAATAGCTTATGGAATTTCAAACTTAGTTTGTTCTTGCTCTAGTGAGCCAGAAGCCTTTGGAAGAGTGTCAGTAGAAGCGCAGTCGATGCAAATTCCTATAATTGCAAGTGATATAGGAGGCTCAATGGAAACTATAACTAAAGATAAGACAGGTTATTTATTTAAAAACAAAGATTCGAATTCTTTAGCTAGCACAATAGTTGAAGTGATGCAAAAAGACTACAATACATTGAAATCTATCGGTATTGAAGGTAGAAAAAATGTATTGAAAAAATTTGATGTTGATAAAATGTGCCAGACTACCTTTACTGAATACAAAAAATTGATAAAGTTGCTCTAATAAATGCCAGATATAAAATTGTTAGATGGTAAAAAAATTCCATTCTCAAAAAAAATTGACGGTTTTGAAATAGTAAATAAAATTAGCAAGTCATTGGCTAAAGAGGCTTGCGTAATGAGCGTAAATGGTGAGCTTAAAGATTTAAGCTTTACAATTAATAAAGACGTAGAAGTAAAAATAATAACGAAAAAAGACAAAGAGGGTTTAGAAGTAATCAGACATGATGCTGCGCATGTATTAGCAATGGCAGTGCAAGAACTATTCCCCGGAACACAAGTGACGATTGGTCCTGTAATTGAGGATGGTTTTTATTATGATTTTTCTAGAAAAGAACCTTTTACTGATAATGATTTAAAAAAAATCGAAGATAAAATGAAAGAAATAATAGATCGTGATGATTTGACCTCAAGAGAAGTTTGGAAAAGAGATGATGCGATAAAACATTTTAAAAAAATAGGGGAACATTACAAAGCTGAAATAATAAAAGACATTCCAAAGAATGAAGAAGTTTCAATTTATCATCATGGTAAATGGCATGATTTATGTAAAGGACCTCATCTTCCATCAACTGGAAAAGTTGGTAAAGCATTTAAGCTTACAAAGGTCGCCGGCGCCTATTGGAGAGGAGATTCAAAAAATGAAATGTTACAAAGGATATACGGCACTTGTTGGCGTAACAAAAAAGAATTAGACGAATATCTTTTAAGATTGGAAGAAGCAGGAAAAAGAGATCATAGAAAAATTGGCAAAGAAATGGATTTATTTCATTTTCGGGAAGAGAGTCCCGGTGCAGTTTTTTGGCACCATAAAGGTTGGGCTTTATTCCAAACTCTTGTTGGTTATATGAGGCAAAAACAAAAAAATGCAGGTTATAAAGAGATTAATACTCCAGAAATATTGGACAAAACTTTGTGGGAACAATCGGGTCATTGGGAAAAATTTGGTGAAAATATGTTTACTTCAGAAACTCCTGATGAAAAAACTTTTGCAATTAAACCAATGAATTGCCCTGGATGCATACAAGTATTTAATCAAGGACTTAAAAGTTATAGAGATCTTCCTCTTAAATTATCAGAATTTGGAAAAGTTCACAGATATGAACCTTCGGGTGCTTTACACGGCCTATTAAGAGTTAGAGCTTTTACCCAGGATGATGCGCATATTTTTTGTACAGAAGATCAAATTACTAATGAATGTTTAAGTGTAACCAATTTAATATTAGAAATTTACAAAGATCTTGGTTTTGAAAATGTCTTGTTACAATTTTCTGACAGACCTAAAAAAAGAGTAGGAGATGATAATATTTGGGATAAAGCAGAATCTGCATTATTAAAAGCAATAAAACATACAAAGTTAAAATATGAGATTAATAAAGGCGAAGGAGCATTTTACGGACCTAAAATAGATTTTGTACTTCGAGATACTATTGGACGTGATTGGCAGTGTGGAACTTTGCAAGTAGATCTAAATCTTCCCTCAAGACTTGGAGCTACTTATGTTGCAAGCGATGGATTAAAGAAAGTTCCAGTTATGTTACATCGAGCTTTATTTGGTTCCTTAGAAAGATTTATTGGAATTTTAATAGAACATTATGCTGGAAAGTTGCCGTTATGGCTAGCTCCTTTACAGGCTGTAGTCCTCCCAATAGCTTCAGAATTTGATAATTATGCAAAAAAAATATTTGAACAATGTTTGAAAGCAGATATAAATGCTGAAGTGGATCTAAGAAATCAAAAAATAAATTACAAAATTAGAGAACATTCATTGTCTAAGGTACCGCTATTGTTAATTTGTGGTGAAAAAGAAGTTAAAAATAAAAGTGTTACAATTAGAAAATTAGGATCGGAAAAACAAGAAACCCTTCCACTTGACCAAGCAATTAAAAAAATATCTCAAAAAAATAAATTTCCAATAAATTAAGTGGTATATCAAAGACAAAATTATTTTCAGAGAAGAACAAAACCGAAAGGTCCCAAAACAAATGAAAGGATTCGTTCACCACAAGTTCAAGTTATAAGCAGTGATGGAAAAAATCTCGGCGTTCTTAATACTAAAGAGGCAATCGATATAGCAAAACAAGAAGGTTTAGATTTAATAGAAATTTCTCCAAATGCCAACCCTCCAGTCTGCAAAATTATTGATATTGGAAAATATAAATACGATCTGCAAAAAAAAGCAAACAAAGCAAAAAAGAAGCAAAAAATTATTAATTTAAAAGAAATTAAACTTAGACCTGTTACAGAAATTCATGACTATAATTTTAAAATTAAAAATGCTCAAAAATTTTTATCTAAGGGAGACAAAGTTAAGTTCACTGTCCAATTTAAGGGAAGAGAAATGCAACATACCCATTTGGGTCATGAACTCATGCAACGTATTATTAATGACACAAACGTCCTTGGAAAGGTTGAAGTTCAGCCGAAGTTTGAAGGAAAACAGATCATTATGATAGTTCAGCCATTATAATCTTATTGTAAATCAAATATAAAATTTGTATAAACTCCGTTAATTTTATGCCCAAGTTAAAAACTAAAAGTTCAGCAAAAAAAAGATTTAAATTAACTGCTAAAGGAAAAGTTAAGATGCCCCAATCAGGTAAAAGACATGGAATGATTAAAAGAACAAATTCACAAATAAGAAAACAAAGAGGCACTACAATTATGTCGAAGCAAGATTCGAAAATTGTTAAATCTTATATGCCCTACAGCTTAAGAGGTTAATATGGCAAGAGTAAAAAGAGGAGTTACAAGTCACGCTCGACACAAGAAAGTACTGAAACAAGTAAAGGGTCAGTTCGGAAGAAGAAAGAATACTATCCGTGTTGCAAAACAAGCTTTAGAAAAAGCAATGCAGTATTCCTATAGAGATCGAAGAGCAAAAAAAAGAGAATTTAGATCTTTGTGGATACAAAGAATAAATGCTGGAGTTAGAGCTGAAGGAATCACTTATTCAAAGTTTATAAATGGCCTTAATAAGTCAGGAATTAAGCTAGATAGAAAAGTTTTAGCAGATATTGCCTATAATAATCCAGAAGTATTCAAATCTATTGTAAAAAAAGTACAATCCTCCCTTAACTAATAAGGGTATTTCTATTATCTTCAGTAAAGCAGGGAATCACTTGAAAATATTTTAGTATGGAAAATTTTAACCAAATTGAGACAAACATTTTAAATAGAATAAAAAATGTAAATGATCACAAATCTTTAGATTTAGTAAAAACTGAAATTTTTGGTAAAAAAGGAATTATTACTGAACTTTTTCAAAAAATCGGTAACTTGGATCAAGGTCACAGAAAAGAATTTGCTTCAAAACTTAATAATCTTAAAATCAAAGTTACAGAACTTCTGGAAAAAAAACTTATTGACTTTGATCAATCAGAAATAAACAAAAAACTTAGAAATGAAAAAATAGATGTAACTTTACCCGGCAGAACTTATTTTGCAGGAAAAATTCATCCAGTTTCTCAAGTTATAGATGAAGTAACTTCTATTTTTTCTGAGATTGGTTTTTCTGTTGAAGAGGGGCCAGATGTTGAAAATGAATACTATAATTTTTCTGCACTAAATACTCCCGAAAATCACCCAGCAAGAGATATGCATGATACCTTTTATCTTGATCGTTCTAAAAATTTACTTTTACGAACACATACATCACCAGTTCAAATAAGAACAATGTTGAAGAGTAAACCACCCTTCAAAATAATTGCTCCTGGAAGAACTTATAGACATGATAGTGATCAAACACATTCACCCATGTTTCATCAATTGGAAGGTTTGCATATAGATAAAAATGTTAACATGGGTCATCTTAAGGGATGCTTATACTATTTTGTTAAGAAGTTTTTTGAAGTTGAAAAAGTAAAAATTAGGTTTAGACCCAGCCATTTTCCTTTTACCGAACCATCAGCAGAAGTAGATATTGGATATAAAATTCAGGATGGAAAAATTAAAATCGGAGAAGGAGATAAATGGTTGGAAATTCTTGGTTGCGGAATGGTACATCCTAACGTTCTTAAAAATGCAAAAGTAAATCCTAAGCAGTATCAAGGGTATGCATTCGGTGTGGGAATTGATCGATTAGCTATGTTGAAATATGGAATAAATGATCTTAGAGCTTTTTTTGAAAGCGATATTAGATGGCTAGAATTTTATGGATTTGATCCACTTGATGTCCCAACAAATTATAGGGGTTTAAGCAGATGATAACTTCTTTATCATGGTTAAAAAACCATTTGACTACAAAAGCAAATTTGAATCAAGTAGCAGAGCGTTTGACAGAAATTGGTTTAGAAGTAGAAAATATAAAATCATCAAATGATAATTTAGATAATTTTATTGTTTGTAAAATTATTAAATCTCAAAAACATCCTAACGCAGATAAATTAAAGCTTTGTGATGTTGACGTAGGCTCTGGAGGTCTAATTAAAGTTGTTTGCGGAGCTTCAAATGCTAGAGATGGACTATTTGCAGTTTATGCTCCTCCTGGTGCAGTTATACCCAAAACAAACATGAAATTGAAAGTAGCAAAAATAAGAGGAATAGAATCTCACGGGATGCTTTGCTCAGGCTACGAACTCGATGAGTCTTCGGACAAAGAAGGAATTATTGAATTAAATAAAAAAGAAAAAAATATTGGTGACAAATATTTTAAGAATGTTGGAGAAAAAACTATGGATATTGCTATTACGCCAAATAGACCTGATTGTTTAGGTGTTCGAGGAATTGCCAGAGATTTGGCATCTTCTGGTTTGGGGAATTTAAAAAAAGAATCTTCTGCTAAAATAAATCAAAAATTTAAAAGTCCAATTAAAGTTTCGATAAAAAAAGAAAAAATCCAAGGATGTGGTATTTTCGGAAGTGTATATATTAAAAATGTTCAAAATAAAGAAAGCCCAGACTGGCTTAAAAAAAGAATCATATCCTTAGGTCTGAAGCCTATATCAGCGATTGTAGATGTTACCAATTATGTAATGTTCGATCTAAATCGACCTTTGCACGCTTACGATGCTAATAAGATTGATCAAGAAATCATTGTTAGAAACTCAAAAAAGGGAGAGTCCTTTGAAGCTTTGGACAATAAAAAATACACACTTCAAAACAATATGTGTGCAATAAGCGATAAAGCAGGTGTTTTAGGTCTTGGAGGAATTATTGGAGGAACTAGATCTGGCACAGAATTATCAACTAAAAATATTTTATTAGAATCTGCATATTTTTTACCATCATCAATCAGAAAAACTTCTAAAATATTAAATATTGATACCGATGCTAAATATAGATTTGAAAGAGGTATAGACCCCGATTCTATAAAACTAGGGTTAGAACTTGGAATGTCTATGATACTGGAAATATGTGGCGGTGAGGCAAGCAAGTTCTCAATCGTAGGGAAAATAAAAGATGAAAGAAAAATAATCGATTTAGAAATAGAAAAATTTTCAAAAGTTATTGGGTTTTCAATAACTGGAGCGGAAATTAAAAAAATTTTACATTCATTAGGGTGCACTTTAAAAATGAGTGGAAAAAAGATAAAAGTTCTGCCCCCTACTTGGAGACCAGATATTAAAGAAGATATAGATCTTATTGAAGAGCTAACAAGAATCAAAGGTTATGACAAAGTGCCTTTAATAAATCCTGAAAAAGAAAATATTAAAGATGTACTAAATTATAAACAAAAGCTTTTTCATTTTTCCCAAAGGTCAGTTGCATCAAAAGGTTTTACAGAAGCAATCACTTGGTCATTTACTGACTCAAAGACAGATAGTTTATTTTCAGAATTAAAAAATGAAATTAAACTGTCTAATCCAATTTCATCTGATTTAGATGTTTTAAGATCATCTCTTTATTCTAATTTAATTATTAGCGCAAAAAAAAACATTCATAGAAATTTTGAAGATCTAATGCTGTTTGAGATAGGACCAGTTTTTAAAGGAAACAAACCTGGAGAACAATCAACAATGATTGGTGCAATTAAAACAGGGAAATATTCTAGAAAAAATTGGATAGAAAAAGAGAGAAATTTTGATGTTTTTGATATTAAAAGTGATGCTTTAAGAACTTTAAACGAAGTGGGTATTGACAACTCAAGAATAACCGTAAGCAATAAAACAAAAAAATGGTATCACCCAGGTAGATCTGGTTTGTTGTCATTAGGATCAACTAGTGGCCCAGAGCTTGCATATTTTGGAGAAATACATCCATCAATTATTAAAAAATTAGATTTAAGAACCGATAATATTTTAGGTTTTGAAATTTTTTTAGACAACGTACCAGAATCAAGGAAGAAAATTAGAGAAGCAAAACCCCAATATATGGTCTCTGATTATCAAAAAGTAGTTAGAGATTTTGCTTTTGTTATTGATGCAAAATATAGTTCCGGAGAAATTATTAATTTGGTCAAGAAAATTGATAAAGAATTAATTAAAAGTGTAAAAATTTTTGATGTCTATCAAGGAGATAATATTACGCCAGGAAAGAAATCTATTGCATTTAATGTAACATTAGAACCTAAAGATAAAACTTTGAGTGAAAAAGATATCGATCAAATAAGCAAAAAAATTATATCAACAGTTCAAGAAGTAACAGGTGCTTCGCTAAGATCCTAATGTCCAGCAATGAAAACATACGCAATTTTTCAATAATTGCGCACATCGATCATGGCAAATCTACTTTAGCTGATAGATTAATACATAAATGTGGTGGTTTAACTGATAGAGAAATGAAAGAACAAGTTCTTGACTCAATGGATATTGAGAGAGAAAGAGGAATTACAATAAAAGCTCAAACAGTTCGTTTAAATTATAAAGCAAAAGACGGAAAAAATTACACACTTAATATTATTGATACACCAGGTCATGTAGATTTTAGTTATGAAGTAAGCCGTTCACTTTCAGCATGCGAAGGTTCAATTTTAATCGTAGATAGCTCCCAAGGAGTTGAAGCACAAACTTTAGCCAATGTGTACCAGGCCCTTGACAATAATCATGAAATTATTCCAGTTTTAAACAAAATTGATTTACCAGCTTCAGACACCGAAAAGGTAAAAAAGCAAATTGAAGATGTTATTGGAATAGATACAAGTAAGACAATAAACTGTTCAGGAAAAACAGGCGAAGGAGTGGAAGATATTTTAGAATCTATAGTAAAAACTTTACCTGCACCCAAAGGAAATTTTGAAAATCCTCTGAAGTGTTTGCTTGTAGATAGCTGGTATGACAGCTACTTAGGAGTTGTAATTTTAGTAAGGGCTATTGATGGAAGTTTGAAAAAAGGAATGAAAATTAGAATGATGTCAAATAATACTGAGCATACAATCGAAAAAGTAGGAGTGTTTACTCCAAAACCAAAAGATGTAGATGAAATTTCATCAGGAGAAATTGGTTTCATTATTACAGGAATAAAAAATTTATCCGATACTAAAGTGGGAGATACAATATGTGATGTACAAAATCCTATAGATAAACCTCTACCAGGATTTAAGCCAAGCAAACCAGTAGTTTTCTGTGGTTTATTTCCTGTAGATAATTCTGAATATCAAAAACTTAAAGATGGAATTGCAAAATTAAAACTTAATGATTCCAGTTTTTCATTTGAACCAGAGGCTTCGAGCGCTTTAGGTTTAGGTTTTCGTTGTGGTTTTTTGGGTTTGCTTCATCTAGAAATAGTAACACAAAGATTAGAAAGAGAATTTGATATAAATCTTATTACAACAACGCCTGGTGTGATTTATAAAATTAATAAAAGAGATGGATCTATTAAAGAATTACAAAACCCAACTGATATGCCAGACCCAACTCAAATTTTGTCTATAGAAGAACCTTGGATTAAAGCAACAATAATTACTCCAGATCAATATTTGGGATCAATTATTAAAATATGCCAAGACAAAAGAGGTGTTCAAAATAATTTAACCTATTCAGGAAACCGAGCAGTACTAAGCTATGAGTTACCATTAAATGAGGTTGTTTTTGATTTTTATGATCGACTTAAATCTTTATCAAGCGGTTATGCTAGTTTTGATTATGAAATCACGGGCTACAAAGAAGGAAGCTTAGTTAAAATGGGAATACTTGTTAATGCAGAACCCGTAGATGCTTTATCGATGATTATTTACAAAGATTTTGCCCAGTCTCAAGGTCGGCAAGTTTGTGAAAAACTTAAAGAATTAATTCCACGACATAATTTTCAAATTCCAATTCAGGCAGCCATAGGAGGAAAAATTATTGCCAGGGAAACAATCAAAGGATTTAAAAAAGACGTCCTTACCAAAATCCATGGCGGAGGCGCAAGAGATAGAAAAAGAAAATTATTAGATAAACAAAAAAAAGGAAAAGCCAGAGCAAAACAATTTGGAAAAGTTGAAATTCCTCAGGAGGCTTTCATAGGTGTTTTGAAAATAAATAAAGAGACTTAAGTGGAGAGATGGCCGAGTGGTTTAAGGCGCAGGCTTGGAAAGCTTGTGTACTGTCAAAGGTACCGTGGGTTCGAATCCCACTCTCTCCGCCATTAAATCTGATCCTTTTTTTCTTGCTCGAGATTTTCTTGTTCCGAAGAATGACTTAACTTTCTTTCTTCTATATTTTTTAAATTTTCCCTTTCAATCTCTTTTGCTCTATTTACTTCTTCAATTTGAATTTTTCTAGTTTCATCTGCTCTTTTTTTTCTTTCTTGCTCTTCTTTTAATCTCCTATTTTTTTCGTCTTCTCTTAATTTTTTTTCTATTATTCTTTTTGCTTCTTCAAGACGATTCGATCTATCTTTTTCTACTTCTTCTATTTTATTTTTATGTATTTTTTCTAATTTTCTTCTAGCTTCATTTTCTTCTGTTATTCTTTTTTCTTTTAATTTATTGATCTCTTCAAGTTGTGAGAGTTTTTCTTGTTCAGCATTATCCAATTTATTCTTGTAAGTTTGTTCCTTTTTTTCAATTAATTTTCTCTCTTCTTCAATTCCTTTTTCTTTTTTTGTTTTTATAAAATTTAATTTTCTTGAAGTTTCATCTTCTTCTTTTTTTATTCTTCTTTCCTCTTCTTCTTGCAATCTTCTTTCCTCATCTTCTTCAAATTTTATTTTTTTTTCTTTTTTAATTTTTCTTTCTTCTTCTTTCAGTCTTCTAGTTTCTTCCAGAAATCTTCTTCTATCTTCTTCTTTAAATCTTTTATTTTCTTCCTCTTCTAGTATTCTTTCAGATTCTTCTTCTAAACTCTTTTCTTTCTCTTTTAGAACTATTTGTTCATCTCTTATTCTTCTTATGACTTCTTCATTTAATCTTCTTTTTTCTTCTGCTTTTAACCTTCTTTCCTTTTCTTTTTTTAGATTATTCTCCTCTTTTTCTTTTAATATTCTGTTTTCCTCTTTTATTTTTGATAGATCTTCTTGTTCTAATCTTCTTGTTTCTTCAGCTTTAGCTTTTTTTAATTCTGTATCTGCGATTCTTCTTTGTTTTTCTTTTTCTATTTTTTCTTTATAATTTTTATCCAATTCTTCTTTTTCTTGCTGTTCTTCTGTTATTCTTTTTTCTTTTAATTTATTGATCTCTTCAAGAGCTATTATGTTTTCATTTTCTATTTTTTCTAATTTTTCAGTGTAAATTCGGTTCATCTCTTCTAATTTTTGCCGTTCATCTACTATTCGCTTTTCTTTTAATTGGGAAACCTTTTCAAGTTCTGCTAGTTTTTCTTGTTCTGCTTTTGCTATGCCCTCCTTATAAATTGGATCAATTTTTTCTCTTTCTTCCCGTTCTTCTTTTGTCTTTCTCTCTTGCTCAATTCTTATAATGTTAATTTCTTTTAATCTATTTTCTTCCTCTTTTTTTAACTGTTTTTCTTCTTCTTTTAATTGTTTCTGCTGTTCTTTAATTTGTTTTTCTCTATTTTGTTCTCTAAATTTTTCTTTTTTTTCTTTTTCCCTAGTACGCTTTACCGTAAAATTCTTATAAATTTTTCCTAGAGTTTGAAATTTAAAATCTACAACCTTTTGTAGATCTATTGCTACACTATTAGCTTTTTTTTTACTGTAAGCTTTAGCTTTTCTTTTTTTTCTGTTCTTTTTTTTTGACTTTTTTGCAGTCTTTTCTCTCATTGTTTCCCCCAAACAATAGAGGTTATTGTATACCTGTTTTGGTTATTCAAAAACGTCTTATAGTTAGCATTAGGCGCAGTTATTGCAGCTTTAAGATTAAATTAAAATTGATATATCTATACGTTGCTGAGAGTCTTAGGCTTTGAAAGCTTGTATACTGTTAAAGGTATCGTGGGTTCGAATCCCACTCTCTTCGCCATACACAAGGAGTAAAAAATGATTATTTGGCTGGCCTCTTACCCTAAAAGTGGAAATACTTGGCTGAGAGCTTTTTTGTCCACTTATTTATATGGTGATAATAATAAGTTTGATTTTAGTTTACTGAAGAAAATTCCTAAATTTCCACATAAAAAACTTTTTGAAGGTATTATTGATATTGAAAATTTAAAAAAAAATAAGTTTGAGGTTGTAAAATATTTTATAGCAGCTCAACAAAAATTAAATTTAGACAATTCAATAAAATTGCTAAAAACACACAATGCTTACGTGTCTTACAAGAATGATTGGTTTAGTGATGAAAAAAACACTAAAGCATACATTTATCTAGTTAGAGATCCTAGATCAGTTATTTTGTCATTGGCTTCTTATCAAAATGTTAGTGTAGAGAGAGCAGCAGATCTTATGTTAAATGAAGGAATTTACGGAAGCGATGATAAAGATGGTTTAATGATAGATATAAGAAGTTCGTGGAGAATTAATTATCTTTCCTGGAAAAAAGAAAAAAAGTTTAAAGGTCTAATCGTTAAATATGAAGATTTGAAAAAAAATCCATTTACAAATTTCACAAAAATTTTAAATTTTTTAAAGGATTTTATGAATTTAGAAATTAATGAAGAAAAAATAAAACAATGCATTGAGTTATGTAACTTTCAAAGATTAAAAAATTTGGAAAATAAATTAGGTTTTGACGAAGCAATTAAATCCAATGTATTTTTTCGCAAGGCTGAGTTAGAAGAATGGAAAAAATCCTTAGATATAAAAATAAAAAATAAAATTGAAAGTAATTTTAAAAACGAAATGAAGGAATTAGGTTACTTGGATTAAGTATAGTTTTTTTTACTTACATTCTATAACACCACTAATTCCTATTTTGAGTTTAGTTTCAAGACCATAAGCTGGAGTTTCGTCGATCTCTAATACTTCGATTTTTTTATCTAATGTATTATAGCTGCCTTTCGATGCACAAATCTCCAAAGCTTTTGCGTCAAAATCTATTTTTAATTTATCCATAATTTTTTTTCCTTTTTTTGTATTGGTTTCATACTGACTGATTCTGACCCATTTTTTTGAAACAATAGAGATATTTTTTGTGTCCTTGCCTGAAAAATTTTTCTTCTGGGTAACAGTTCTACTTTCACAAGGAACGCTTGATCCATCTATACTAATACATTCTCCTTCACCTTGCTGTTTACCGTTAATAAACTTACCTATGTATGCACTTCCATCAGAATATGAAAAAGTTCCTTCTCCATGTCGTTTTCCGTTTATAAACTCACCAACATATTTTTCTCCATCAGGATAAAATAATGTTCCTTTTCCGTGCAGTTTATCATTTTTAAATGTTCCCAAATATTCCCTTCCATCTTTCCATACTTTAGTTCCGTTACCATCAGTTTTTCCAGCTTTCCACTCCCCAACATATCTATCACCATTTGCCCAAATAAAGGTTCCATATCCATGCGGTTTATAATCTTTGAATTCTCCAACATACTTTGCACCACCAGGATATATTGAAATACCTTTAATAATTTTGCCATTTATAAATAGACCCGTATATTTATGTCCACTTTCTGACTTGTGCGAACCTTTACATTTAGTCCATAATCTATGATCATTTTCCTGACAATCAATTAAAGAACTTTGTTCCTTTTTTATTTTTTTCTGCGCTTTTAAAATTTCCTTTTGTTCTTTATTAATTTTGGTCTTTTCTATTTTAGCTTTATTCCAATTTGTTTTAACATCGGTACAGTAACTCTCTCTTTTTGAATTTAACTTAAATACATCTAAGTCAATTCCACTTTCTTTTTTATATTGTAATTTTATTACAGTTTGAGATTTGGAATTTAAAAAATATTGATAATAAACATTCTCACCTTTTCCACTTTTAATTTTTTCACTGATAATCTTATTTTCTTCAACTGACTTGATTTTGTCAGAAAAATTTTGAACAGTACCATCCACAGCGTGTAAATTTACTTCAATTACATTTTTATCAAAATTAATTGTGTAATTGCCTGAAACAGCGTTGCTTAATTGACAATTTTTAAAATAATAAGACTCTGCAAATGCAGTATTATTAAACAATAAACAAAACAACAGTATAGTTAGAGTTTTTTTCATTTAGAGCAACTTTACAATAAGTTATTTCATATTAAACAAATAATTGATTTTAATGGACTTAATTTTTAGCTACTATTAAGCCTGATTCGTTAAACTTATAAAAGGAGCAAGATATGGAAGTTGTCATTATAGCAGTGATAGCAATATGGTATTTAACCCAATAGTTAATTTATTCGCCTAACTGCAATTACTTTTAACTTTGCAGTTTTATAAATTCTATTAATTGTTTTATTAATAGGCATCATCAGGGT
>CACIOV010000011.1 GCA_902588335.1 uncultured Pelagibacteraceae bacterium | reverse complement strand
GTTTATTGTACCGATGATCCAATTATGACAAAAAAATTAGAAGATGTTGGAGCGTGTGCAATCATGCCGTTAGGAGCACCTATTGGATCAGGAATTGGAATACAAAACAGAACAAATATTTCCTTAATAAAAGAACAATCAGATGTTCCAGTGATTGTTGATGCTGGAGTAGGTACAGCTTCAGACGCAACTATTGCGATGGAGTTAGGGTGTGATGGAGTTTTGTTAAATACTGCGATAGCAGAAGCAAAAAAACCCAGTTTTAATGGCAGAAGCAATGAAGCATGCTGTTATAGCAGGAAGAAAAGCTTTTAAAGCTGGAAGGATGAAAAAAAGAAAATACGGCAGCCCATCCTCGCCTGAAAAGAATTTAATTTAATTATTTTAAATTTAAAAATTAGCTGACTTTTTATTATCAAAATTATTTTTTTTAATTTTTGAATGATATTTAAATTTTTTTCTAAATTTATTTCTCATTTTAAAATTTTTATTGAATTTTTTATTTTTAAAATTTTTCCTTTCATAATTTATTTTTGATGAAATCTGTTCAATTTGTTCAATATTTTCAATTTTTTTAATTATTTTATTATTTTTATTTAGTAAATCTATTTTATATTCAGGAATTACTAACTTATTGTCTGCAATTATATTAAATTCTAATTTATACTTTGTTTTAAAATGTTTTATTTCTTTGGCTAAAAATTCTTCGATATAAGTTTTAACTTTTAAAGGAACGCTGATATTTATAATTTTTGCTTTGTTAGAAAAGGCTAATTCCTCTCCTTTTTTTACAATTTTTAAAGCAAAAGAATCTAATGAAAGTGTCATATTCCACTTTACTGAACTTTCCCTTAATCTTTGTCTTGTCATTTCAAGTAATCCAAAATTACTTATTCTTCCAAATTGGATTCTAGCTCTGTCATCTTTTAGTTTTTCTTTTAATTTTCTTTCAATAATTCGTCTATTATAAAAATTTAACATATCAATAAAATCAATTACAATTAGTCCTGAAAGATCTCTTATTTTAATCTGTCTAGATATTTCTTCTGCAGCTTCAAGATTAGTTTTTAAAGCTGTTTTTTCTATATTTGATTCTTTAATCGACTGCCCTGAATTTACATCAATTGATACTAATGCTTCAGTAGGATTGATAACTAAGTATCCACCAGATTCTAATTTCACAACCGGTTCAAAAATTTTATTTAAACTTTTTTCAATCCCAACATCATGGAAAAGAGGAATTTTTCCTCTATATTTTTTTATTCTTTTTACGCTTTCGGGCATCAAAAATTTCATAAAATTTTTAGCTTTTTGATAGCCTTCATTTCCATCTACAATTATATTGTTAGTTTCATTGTCATATATGTCCCTTATTGCTCTTTTAATAAGGTCCCCTTCTTCATAGACTAAATTGGGAGCTATAGATTCGACTGCTTTTTCTTTAATTTCTTCCCATACTTTAATAGTGTTCAAAACATCTTTATTAAGTTCATTTTTTGTTTTATTTAAACCCGCAGTTCTAACTATCAATCCCATAGTTTCAGGAATTTTTATATCTTGCAGAATAGCTCTAATTTTTTTTCTGTCATCGGAATTTACTATTTTTCTAGAAATGCCACCTCCTTTAGGGGTATTTGGCATTAATACACTATATTTTCCAGCTAAAGATATAAAAGTCGATAATGCGGCACCTTTCTGGCCTCGTTCATCTTTTAAAACTTGGACCAAAATTATTTGTTCTGGTTTGATTACTTCTTGTATTTTATATCTTCTAATGCCGTATCTTTTTTTTAGTTCGTTAAACTGATTATTTCTTTCATTTAAGTTATTTTTTTCTATTGGTAAATTTTCATTTTTTTTTTCATCAATAGAGTTATTATCTTTGTTTTCAAGATTAGAGGAAATTACATTAGAATTTTCATCTTGCTTTTTTTCATTCTCATCAACATTATTACTTTTTTCTTTAAGCTCTAATCTTAAATTTTCTTCCTCTTTTTTGAGTTTATCTTTATCATCGTGAGGTATTTGATAATAATCTGACTGAATATCATTAAATGCTAAAAAACCGTGTCTTTGTTTTCCGTAATTAACAAAAGCAGCCTGTAAAGAAGGCTCAATTCTGCTAACTTTTCCTAAATAAATATTATTTTTTAAATAAAGTTTATTTTTGTTTTCGTACTCATATTCTTCAATATGATTTTCTGATTTGAGTACGATTCTAGTCTCATCCGGATGCGAGGCATCAATGTATAAAATTTTTCCCATGAAATTTTGTTCCTGTTTGTAATGATAGTTCTGTTCATATATTTTGAATTTTGTTTGTTAACTAAAGTGATATATACCTTAAATTTAGCAACAAATACATGTATTTCTTTTATTTAGGTTTCACTTAAATCTAGAAATGCCTTAAGAAAGCCAGATTTAATTCATTTCTTCAAATTTATGCTCGTTTACTTTAAAAAAACCATAAAATTAACAATTTCGATTTTTATATTAGGTCTAATTTTTTCATTTTCTACTCTTTGGTATTTTTCTTCAGATCTTCCAGATTATAAAATATTAGCAAATTATAAACCTCCGATATCAAGCAGAGTTCACTCTGGCGAAGGACAATTGATAGCTGAATATGCTTTACAAAAAAGACTATTTATTCCCTACGATTCTGTTCCTAAAAATGTAATCAATTCATTTTTATCAGCAGAAGATAAAAATTTTTTTTCTCACCCAGGGGTTGATGCAAAAAGTATTACAAGGGCAATAGTTAAAAATTTGAAGAATATTTATTCTAATAAACGATTAGAAGGGGCATCTACTATTACACAACAGGTTGCAAAAAATTTTCTACTAACAAGTGAAGTTTCGCTTAAGAGAAAAATTAAAGAGGCTATTCTAGCTTTTAGAATTGAAAGAGCTTACTCAAAAGAACGCATTATGGAACTATATTTAAATCAAATATATTTAGGAGAAGGCACATATGGAGTTGCTGCAGCGAGTTTAGAATATTTTGATAAATCAATTAGTGACTTGAATTATGAAGAAGCAGCTCTTTTGGCTGCGCTACCCAAGGCTCCTAGTAAATACAATCCATACAAATCGCTTAAAAGAGCTAAAGCTAGGAGAGATTTTGTTTTAAAAAATTTATATGAAAATTCATATATTAATAAGACTGAATATGAAAATTTAAAAAATAAAGAAATAAAAACAAAAAAAAGAAAAATAAAACTTCTTGAAGAAGCAAATTTTTATTCAGAAGAAGTAAGAAGAATAGTGAGTGATAACTTTGGAAATGATAATCTTTACAAAGGTGGTTTATCAATAAGAACTCCTTTAAACTCCAATTATCAAATTGAAGCTTTAAAAGCACTAAGAGAAGGTTTGGAAGAATATGATAAAAGACATGGGTGGAGGGGCCCGATAGCAAATTTAAATTTATCAAATTGGCAAGATAATATTCAAGAATTTATTCCTGACAGAAGTTTAAATTGGAAAATAGCAAAAGTAATAGATGTAGGTAAACTTACATTAAAAATAGAAACTGAAAATAAAGAAATAGGATTCATAGATTTTAAAAATGTTAGCTGGACTAGAAAAAAAAGTTTTGAAGATCTTTTAACTTTAAATGATATCATTTATGTAAAAAAAATTAAAAAAAATAAATGGAATTTAAAGCAACTACCAAAGATTAATGGTGCAATTGTAGTGATGGATCCATATACAGGAAGAGTTTTGGCTATGGCTGGAGGTTTTAGTTTTAAATTGAGCGAGTTTAATAGAGCCACACAAGCTAAAAGACAACCCGGTTCTGCATTTAAACCTTTTGTTTATGCGGCGGCTTTAGAAAATGGTTTTACTCCATCAACTTTAGTTTTAGACGCACCTTTCGTTATGGATCAAGGAGAAGGATTAAAAACTTGGAAACCAGAAAATTATGGAAAAAAATTCTATGGGCCATCTACTCTAAGGACAGGCATAGAAAAATCTAGAAACTTAATGACAGTCAGAGTTGCCCAAAAAGTTGGACTTGAGGAGATCTATGAAATTACTAATGACCTTGGAATATATGCTGATGTGCCTGAATTATTATCAGTATCTTTAGGAGCAGCTGAAACAACTTTAATAAAACTTACAAACGCATATTGCACATTTGTAAACGGAGGAAAAAAAGTTATTCCGATATTTATAGATAGAATTCAAGACAGAAGAGGTAAAACCATTTTTAATGGTGATAAAAGAAAATGTATAGGATGTACAGAAATATCGTATTTAAAAGATGAAATTCCATTAATCAAAGATGAAAGAAAACAAGTTATTTCACCTGAAACTGCCTATCAAATTACATCAATGATGCAGGGAGTTGTTAAAAGGGGGACAGGAAGAAAATTAAGGAATCTAAACTTGGCATTAGCTGGCAAAACAGGAACGACAAACAAAAATATGGATGCTTGGTTTTTAGGATTTACATCAAAGTTAGTTATAGGTGTTTATGTGGGTTTTGATGAGCCTAAAACATTAGGCAGATACGAAACAGGAGCAAAGGCAGCTTTGCCAATTTTTAAAAAGTTTGTTGAAAGGGTTGTTAAGAAAAAAGATGCTCTCCCTTTTAAAGTACCAAAAAATATAAATCTAGTCATGGTAGATGCTGAAACGGGGCTACAACCAAGCTCCAATACAAAAAAAGTTATATACGAATCCTTTAAACCGGAGGATAATTTTATTGTTCATCTTGAAAATTCGTTTAATAATAATAGATTAGAATTTTATGATTCAGAAATTCAAAAAACAATTTATAAATTTTATTAAATATGGAAAATATAAAAAATAAAATATCCGAAACAAAAAAGATAGTGGATAACGTTAGAAGGTATCTTTGAAAAAAATAAAATTAAAGAAAAAATTAAAATATTAGATAATAAAATAACACAAGAAAATTTTTGGAAAGATAAAATCTCTGCACAAAAAATATTAAAGGAGAAAAATTTTTTTGAAAATATTTTTAAAGATTTTAATTCCACAGTAAATGAATTAGAAAATTTAGAACAACTTTTAAAAATTGCCTCAGATGAAAACGATTCTGTTGTAATAAAAGATTGTGAAAAAAAAATAAATTTATTAGTTAATCAAATTAAAAAAACAGAAGTTTCATGTTTTTTATCACACGAAAATGATCATTTGGATACATATATAGAGATACACGCTGGAGCAGGAGGAACAGAAAGTCAAGATTGGGCTGAAATGTTGAGAAGAATGTATTCCAAATGGACCGAAAAGAAAAAATGTAAATTTGAAATGATTAGCGAACATAGAGGTGATGAAGCCGGGATAAAATCAAGTACGTTAAAAATAACAGGACCTTATATGTACGGGTGGTTAAAATCAGAATCTGGAGTTCATAGATTAGTAAGAATTTCACCTTTTGATTCTGGAGCAAGGCGGCATACAAGTTTTGCAAGCGTTTGGGTTTATCCAGTAGTAGACGATAGCATTAAAATAAGTATTCAAGAAAAAGATATTAGAGTAGATACCTATAGATCTAGTGGAGCAGGAGGTCAGCATGTTAATACAACAGATAGTGCAGTTAGGATAACCCACCTACCAACTAACATTGTTGTTCAATGTCAAAACGAAAGATCACAGCATAAAAATAAAGCGACATGTTTTAATATGTTAAAGGCTCGTTTATATAAATATGAAATACAAAAAAAAGAAGAAGCATCAGAAAACTTAGCAAAATCAAAAACTGATATTGGGTGGGGTCATCAAATAAGATCTTATGTTTTGCAACCTTATCAAATGGTAAAGGATTTGAGGAATAATTTAGAAAATACTGATCCAGAAAGTGTACTTGATGGTGACATAGATGAATTCTTGGAAGCAGCACTTTACCAAATAAAGGATAAAAAATAACCATGAGTAAAATTTTTTTAAAATTTTTTTTGACAGTTTTAGTATTGGCATTTTTTTTAACACTTTTTCTTAGTTATTTTGGCATTGAAACAGATAAATTTGATAGTTTTATAAAAACTAAAGCTAATGAAGTGAATAGACATGTTAAGCTAGATTTTGAAAAAACTAAAATACATCTTAACCCTACCGAATTAAATCTTGTGGTTAGACTTCAGGATCCTAAAATTTTAGTTAAAGACAATGAAATTATTTTAACAAAATTAGATTTGTTTTTACCACTCAGGTCATTTTTTACATCTGATTTTCTATTAAAAAGATCCGAATTAGCTTTTGCTCAAAATAATATAAAAGATTTAACAAAAATTACTAACATTTTCCTTCCAAAATTTATTAACAAAAAGCTTAATAAAATATTTAATAAAGGAATTATCGAAGGAGAATTTATTATTCCTTTTGAATCTGATGGAAGCATTGGAAAAGACTACGGGTTTTCAGGAAAAGTTTCTGATGCTTCAATTAATTTAACAGATAAATTTTCTATAAAAAAATTAAATACCGAAATTAATCATACTAAAATTGACAATGGTGATAATTTTCAATTGATAATCAAAAAAGGATCTATATATGACCTTGATTTAACTGATAGTAAAATGAATTTAGAACGTAATGAAAATGGTATCAAAACACAAAGTTTATTAAGAACAAATGGTAAAATAAATTTTAATCAAGTTAATGCAATATCTAAATTATTTAATTTACCAAAAATTAATTACAAAGACATAAATGGAAAAGTAGATCTTAAAACAAACATAAATTTTGATTTAAATAAAAAATTTAGAGTTAAAAATTTAAATTACTTAACTGAGGGTGATATTTTCTATTTAGAAATAGATACTAAAGAAAAAAAATTTATTAGAGAATATTTGCCAGAATATGATCCAAAACTGATTTTTAAAGATACCAAAGTTAAACTTTCTAATTATGAATCTAATCAATCAGGAGAATTTATTGGATCTATAAAAGTAAAAGATAATTTTGACAATTTTAATATAAAGGAAATTTATAATTACAATGACAAAAGCTTTAATGTTAAAGGAATTATAGATTTAACAAATTCTAAAATAAAAATATCTAAACTGAATTATAACAAAAATTATAATAAAAAATCTGAAATAAATTTTGATTTAAAATTTATTCTAAATAAATATTATAATATTAATAAATTAAATTTTTTAGCTGATAAAACTAAAGTACTTTTATCAAATATAAAATTAAGTAAAAACTTTGAAGTTGAAGATTTAAAAAAATTGGAGATAGTAACCTTCGAAAACGATATCAAAAATAATGATTTTTTAATAAAAAAAAATAAAAATGTTGTAATTTCTGGGGAGATTTTTGATGCACAACCATTGCTTAAAACACTTTATAAAAAAAGTGATAAAAAAACTTTTGGTAAAAATTTTAATAGTGAAATAAAAATTAATTTTGATAAAGCTCTTACAGGAACAGATGATATTGTTTCTAGTATAGGAATGATTGCGTCTATTAACAAAGGTTCTTATAATAAATTGAGCTTAAAAGGAAATTTTTCAAAAGATGAAATTGTTGAAATGTCTATTTATCAAATAGACAAGGATAAAAAAACTCTTCAGGTAATCTCTGATCGCGCTAGACCTTTCATAAAAAATTTTGAATTTATAAAAGGATTTGAGGGTGGGAGATTAGAGTATGAATCAATTATTTCGAATAAAATTTCTAATTCAAATTTAGTGATTACTGATTTTAAAGTTTCAAAAGTTCCTGCTCTAGCCAAATTATTAACATTGGCATCTTTACAAGGTATTGCAGACACACTTAGCGGAGAAGGTATACGCTTTGATTCTTTTGAAATGAAATCCAATACCGAGGGTAATTTAATGAATATCGAAGATGCATTAGCAATGGGACCAGCGGTATCAATTTTATTAAATGGTTACGTTGATAAAGGAAAAATAGTCAGTTTAAGAGGAACATTGGTGCCCGCTACAAAGCTTAACTCTATAATAGCTTCCATCCCTCTTGTTGGTGATATTTTAGTTGGAAAAAAAACTGGCGAAGGCGTTGTTGGAGTAAGTTTTAAAATGAAAGGACCACCCAAGGATATTAAAACTACAGTAAATCCAATTAAAACATTAACTCCAAGATTTATAGTTAGGGCTGTTGAAAAAATGAAAAAGAAGAAACAAGAAGAAGCTAAATAATTTTTACAATAACATGTTGTTTTTTACCATGCGAAACTTTTATTTTATTATCTTCATCAAAATTATTTAGATTAATTATTTTTGATTCATCTTTGACCATTTCATTATTAACTCTCAATCCATTATTTTTAATCATTCTTCTAATTTCACTTTTTGAATTAGCCAATTTACATTGAAGAACTATATCTAATATATTTACTCCATTTGATATTAAAATTTTTTTAATTTTAATAATAGGAAGATTTTTACCTATAGATCTATCACCAAATGTTTTTTGCGCTGTAGATTCAGAATCTTTGGCAGCTTGAACTCCATGAAGCATTGCAGTCGTCTCATTAGCAAGTAAAATTTTTAGTTTGTTAATATCCTGGCTCTTACTTTCTAAATTTTCTATTTCTTCAAGATCTAAATCTGTAAAAAGTTTTAAAAAATTTATTACATCTTTATCATCAGTGTTTCTCCAAAATTGCCAATACTCATATGGCGAAAGCATTTTTTTATTTAACCAAATAGCGCCGCTCTCAGTTTTTCCCATTTTTGTTCCAGAAGAAAGTGTCAGCAATGGAGTAGTTAATCCATAGGCAAATTTTTTATCTTTTCTTTTAATTAAATCGGTTCCATTGACTATATTTCCCCATTGGTCTGAACCACCTATTTGTAAAACACATTTGTGTCTCTTGTTAAGTTCGTAAAAATCATATGCTTGAAGCATCATGTAATTAAATTCCATATAGCTTAAAGATTGTTCTCTTTCTAAACGCAACTTAACACTATCAAAAGTTAACATCTTATTTATTGTAAAGTATTTGCCAATTTCTCTTAAAAAATTAATATAGTTTAATTTACTTAACCAAGTATAATTATTTACAAAAATAGGTTTAGTTTTTGAATTTTTAGATTTTAAAAAAATTTTAAATACATGTTCTATACTTTTAATATTTTTATTAATTTCTTTTTTATCAAGTATTTTTCTAGTTTTTTCTTTACCAGAAGGGTCACCTATCAGTGATGTTCCTCCCCCAAGTAACACTATTGGTTGATGACCATATTTTTGGAGAAGACGAAGACACATAATTTGCATCAAGCTTCCTACATGCAGGCTTGGAGCTGTACAATCAAAGCCTATGTAAGCTTTTATTTTAGATTTAGACATCAAATCAATTAAACTAGCTTGATCAGTGCACTGGTTAAAGTAACCTCTTTTTTGAAATTCTGTCAGAAATGTTTCTTGCATGAATTTTTTAGCTTATTTAAAGTTGTAATATACAAGATTCCTTTTAAATTAAATATAATTTATGAACAAATCCTATTGTAGTTTAGGCCTAATGAGTGGCACATCAGCGGATGGTGTTGATGCATCAATTATTCAATCAGATGGCGATAATGAATATGAAGTAATTTTAGATAAATATTTTAAATATAGGCAAAATATTTATGAAAATATTCACAATCTCAAAGATGAAATTAATGATTCAAAAGATTTGAAGAATTTATCAAAAAAAGCTCAATCTCTTGAAAAGGAGATAACATTGTTTCAGGCAGATGTAGTTAATGCAATTACTAAAGATTTTAAATCAAACATCGATTTTATTGGATTTCATGGACAAACTATTTTTCATAATGCTAAAGAAAAAATTTCAAAACAATTAGGTGATGGCAAACTACTTTCATCACTTACAAAAAAGACTGTAATTTATAATTTTAGAGAGAATGATTTAAAAAATGGAGGACATGGAGCTCCTTTAACTCCAATATTTCACCAACTGTTAAAAAAAAAATTTAAAATCAAAGAAGCAACTTTTGTAAATATAGGTGGAATAACAAATATAACTACTCTTTGGAATGATAAAAACATGTCAGGGACAGATATTGGTCCAGGCATGTGTTTAATTGATAAATGGCTTAGACAAAAGACTAAAAAAAATTATGACAAAGATGGAATAGTAGCAAAATCCGGAATTGTTAATAAAATATCATTAGATAAACTTCTGGAAAATTTTAGCAAAGAAGAAAAAATTATTAATACTGGTATTATTCAATCATTTGACACAAAATATTTTAATTTTTCTTTTGTAAAAGATCTATCCTTGGAAGATGGTGCAGCTACATTAACGGAATTTACTGCTAGAATAATAATTTCGGCTATTAAGAAAACTGATCGCTATAAAGAAAAAATAATTTTATGTGGAGGTGGAAGAAAAAACAATTTTTTAGTTGAAAGATTAAAAAAAGCAAGTGATCGTATAAAATTAATAGACGAGTATGGTATTGATGGTGACTTTATCGAGTCACAAGCTTTTGCTTATCTTGCTATCAGATCTTATCTTAATCTTCCAATTTCATTTCCCAAAACTACAGGTGTTAAAAAATCTTGTTCTGGTGGAACAATTATTAAATATTAAATTACAGTTATTTTATCTTTTATGTAATTTTTTATTATAGAAGCTAATTCTTTTTCTTTATTTTTATAAAAATGGTTAGCATTAGAAATTGTATTAAACGTTACATCAATATTTTTTTGTGTACTTAACCTTTTTTTTAAGTTTAATATACTTTCCACTTCTACCAATTCATCATTTTTTCCGTATAATATTAATCCTGAAATTGGACAGGGCGATAAAAAAGTAAAGTCGTATAAATTGGGCTGAGGTGAAATTGCAATAAATTTATTTACTTCAGGCCTTCTCATTATTAATTGCATACAAATTAATGCACCAAAAGAAAAACCAGAAACCCAACATTGACTATATCCTGGATTTTCCTTTTCTATCCAATCTAATGCTGCGGCAGCATCAGATAGCTCACCTTGTCCATTATCGAATACTCCGTCACTTTTTTCTACACCTCTAAAGTTTATTCTAATAACAGAGAATTTATTTTTGTAAAAACAATTATATGTTTCGTAAACAATTCTATTATTCATTGTTCCACCATATTGAGGATGGGGTTGCAAAACTAATGCAACAGGAGCACCTTGTTGTTTACTTTTAAAATATTTTGCTTGAATTCTTCCGCTTGGACCTGGAATAAATATTTCTTTATTCTCAATTTTCATAATTTAATTGGTAATGATTATTATTTTCACAAAAAGTCTAGTTTTATAACACGTTTAAAGCGCGGCTATTTTATTTATTTCTATACTTGACTATTTTAGTAGGAATATCTAAATAAAGCAGTAATATAAGACTTATTCAATATGAAACTAACTAGCAAGGGACGTTACGCAGTAATGGCAATGGCTGATTTAGCAAAAAATTATGTTAAAGAACCAACTAGCCTTGCAGAAATTTCATTGCGTCAAGGTATATCCGTAGATTATTTAGAGCAACTTTTTTCAAAACTAAGAAAAAGCAATCTAGTACATAGCGTGAGAGGCCCATCTGGTGGTTATGTATTAAGCAAATCTCCAAATGAAATAAAATTGTTAAGCATTATAAGTGCAGTTGATGAAAAAATTAAAACTGTTAAATGCAAAAGAGAATCAAAAAAAGGATGCAATGGTAAATCAATCAAATGTATCACTCACAATTTGTGGGATGAGTTAGAAAATCATATTAATAATTTTTTTGAAAAAAACACTTTGAACGATATTCTTTTCAAAGAAATTGGAAGCAATTCTAAAGAGAGACAACAATGAAGTATCAAGAATTAGAAAAATCAAAAGAATATAAATATGGATTTGTTACAGATATTGAAAGTATTAAGGCTCCAAAGGGACTTAATGAGAATGTAATTAAGTTTATATCAAAAATAAAAAAAGAACCTAAATGGATGTTAGATTGGAGACTTAAAGCATTTAATAGACTTAAAAATGTTAAGGAGCCAAATTGGCAAAAACCAAAATATCCCAAAATTAATTATCAAGATTTATATTATTATTCAGCACCCAAAAGTGCACAAGACAAACCCAAGAGTTTAGATGAAGTTGATCCTAAATTAATAGAAACATATAAAAAACTTGGCATACCTTTAAATGAACAAGAAAAACTCGCAGGAGTAGCTGTAGATGCAGTTTTTGATTCTGTGTCTGTAGCAACAACATTTAAAGATAAGTTAACTGAGAAGGGGATTATTTTTTGTCCTATATCAGAAGCAATACAAAAACATCCTGATCTGGTGAAAAAATATTTAGGTTCAGTAATACCAATCACGGATCACTATTTTGCAACGCTTAACTCAGCAGTATTTACCGACGGTTCATTTGTTTATATTCCTGAAGGAGTTAGGTGTCCTATGGAATTATCAACTTATTTTAGAATAAATTCTTCTGAAACTGGACAATTTGAGAGAACATTAATTATTGCAGATAAAGGCAGCTATGTTAGTTACCTTGAAGGATGCACAGCCCCAATGAGAGATGAAAATCAGCTTCATGCAGCAAATGTTGAGTTAATAGCACTAGACGATGCGGAAATAAAATATTCTACTGTGCAAAACTGGTATCCTGGGGATGAAGAGGGCAAAGGGGGAATTTATAATTTTGTAACTAAACGGGGAGCTTGTCGTGGAAAAAATTCTAAAATTTCCTGGACCCAGGTAGAAACAGGATCAGCAATTACTTGGAAATATCCTAGCTGCATTTTACAGGGTGATAATTCTGTTGGTGAATTTTATTCGATAGCTATAACTAATAATCATCAAAAAGCTGACACAGGTACTAAAATGATACATTTGGGAAAAAATACTAAAAGCAAAATTATTTCGAAGGGAATATCTGCAGGTAATGCAGATAATACCTATAGAGGTTTGGTCGATATTAGTAAAAGAGCTTTGAATTCTAGAAATTTTACTCAATGCGATTCTTTGTTAATGGGTAATAAATGTGGAGCTCACACAGTACCGTATATTAAAAACAAAAATGCTTCTTCAATTGTAGAACATGAAGCTACCACATCTAAAATAAATGAAGATCAATTATATTATTGCAATCAAAGAGGTTTAAACCAAGAAGAAGCTGTAGGTTTAATCGTTAATGGTTTTTGCAAGGAAGTATTGCAGCAATTGCCAATGGAATTTGCTGTTGAAGCCCAAAAATTAGTCGGTATTAGTTTGGAAGGGAGCGTTGGTTAATGTTAGAAATAAAAAATTTACAAGCTTCAATTAATAACAAAACGATTTTAAAAGGATTAAACCTAACTATTAAACCTGGCGAGTTACATGCTATTATGGGTCCTAATGGTTCAGGAAAAAGTACTCTAGCTAACGTTTTATCAGGAAAAAGTGGTTATGAAATTTCCGGAGATGTTAATTATGAGGGCAAAAGTCTTAAAAAGGTATCAGTTGAGGAAAGAGCACAAAGAGGAATTTTTTTAGCTTTTCAATATCCATTAGAAATACCAGGAGTCAATACAAATAACTTTTTAAAAACATCATTAAATTCTATTCGCAAATCAAAAGGAAAAAAAGAATTAGATACATTAACTTTTTTAAAATTAGTTAAGGAAAAAGCATCTGAACTTGGAATTAATGAAAAAATTTTATCCAGACAGTTAAACGTAGGTTTTTCTGGGGGAGAAAAGAAAAAAAATGAAATTTTACAAATGAAAATTTTAGATCCAAATTTATCAATTTTAGATGAAACAGACTCAGGACTAGACATAGATGCTTTGAAAACTATTGCTAGTGGAGTAAATTCATCAAGAGACAGTAAAAAATCTTTTTTAGTTATTACTCATTACCAAAGATTACTCGAATATATTAAACCAGATTTTGTTCATGTTCTGTCAAATGGAAAAATTATCAAAACAGGATGTGGCGAACTTGCTGAAGAGTTAGAAAAAACAGGATATCAAAAATTAAACTAAAATGATGCAAAATCTTGAAATCAATTTTAAACAAATTGATAAAATAAAAAAAATTACTAAGGAGGAAAAAAATTTTAGAATTAAAAATTTAGAATCTTTTAAAGCTTCAGGATTTCCAAATAAAAGACAAGAAGACTGGAAGTTTACAGATTTTAAGAGTATTGTTGATAGCAATTTTAAAGAATTGGATGCTCAAAGGGTATCTTCTAATATAAATAAAATAGATTTACTTAAAAACTTCGAACATAACTATGTTTTGCTTGTAAATGGCAATTTACATTCTAGCAATTTTGACTATGAGGAAAAAAGCAAAATAAGAATAAATAATTATGACAAAAGCATTGATTATGAAATTAGCAAAAATCCTCTCATATGTTTAAATCATGCCCTAGCAGAAAATGGTTATTCTTTAGAAATAGATAAAAATTATAAATTTAAAAAAGTTTTGGTAATTTATAATCTTTTTACAAAAGATATAAAAAATAAAATCTTAAATAATAAAAATAAAATTAAAATAAATGAAAACTCGGAACTCCATGTTATAGAATATACTATTAACGAATCTAAATCTAAATTTATAAATAACGTTTATGAGAATATAATCTTAGAAAAAAATTCAAAGTTTAAAAATTTGTTTATGCAAAACAATAAAAGTGATGGTTTTTTTCATAAATTTATTAAAAATAAATTATCACTAAATGCTGACATCTCGAATTTAATTTTTTCATCAGGTTTAAAATTTAATAAAATAGATATCGAATGCGATCTTGTTGAGGAAAATAGTAAATGTAATATCTTATCAGCCTTATTTTTGAAAAAAAATGAACATCAAGAAATAAAAACTCTTGTCAATCATTTGGCTCCAAATTGTAAAAGTAATCAAAAAATTAAAAAAGTATTAAGTTCTGGCAGCAAAGGTGTTTACCAAGGTAAAATTTATGTTAAAGACATAGCTCAAAAAACCGATGCTTATCAATTAAGCAAAGCTTTATTGCTAGATGATAATGCTGAGTTTAATTCTAAACCAGAATTAGAGATTTATGCTGATGATGTAAAATGTTCACACGGTTCTAGTTCGGGTAATATTGATCAAGATTCTCTTTACTATTTAATGACAAGAGGTTTAAGTCGCAAAGATTCAAGCAAACTTTTGATAAAAGGGTTTTTAAATGAAGTGATTGAATTTATTAAAAATCCTTCAATTAAAAAATTTATAGAAACTAATCTGGAGTATCAAATTAATGAATATTAATGAAATTAAATCTCAATTTCCAATTTTTTCTAAAAAAATAAATGGCAAACAACTAGTTTATTTAGATAGTTCAAATTCATCACAAAAACCTCTCAGCGTGATAAATAGATTAAATGATTTTTATAAAAATGAGTTTTCGAACATAGGAAGAAGCATTCATTCATTGGCTGTAAATGCTACAAATAAATTCGAGGAAACAAGAGTCGGTGTAAAAAATTTTATTAATGCTAAGTTTAAAGAGGAAATTATTTTTACTAAAAATGCAACTGAAGCAATAAATTTAGTAGCCACAACCTTTGGGCAAAAATATATTAAAGATGGTGATGAAATTATAATTACTGAATTAGAACACCATTCCAATTATGTACCTTGGAACTTTTTAAGAGAAAATAAGAAAGCAATTATAAAATTTGCGCCAATAAATGAAGATGGTGATATTGTAATTAGTAAATTGCAGGAGCTAATAACATCCAAAACAAAGATAATTGCTGTTAGTCATTTATCAAATGTTACAGGTACAATTGTTCCCATAAAAGAAATTATAGAAATTGCTCGTAAAAAAAATGTTCCAGTATTAGTAGATGGATGTCAAAGCGTTCCACACATTAGTGTTGATGTTTCAGATTTAGATTGTGATTTTTATGCTTTTTCTGGACATAAAGTTTATGGCCCAACTGGAGTTGGTATTTTGTATGCAAAAAAAAAATGGTTAGAAAAATTGCCTCCATATATAGGTGGAGGAGCTATGATAAGTGAAGTTAAAAAAGACAAAATTACGTACGCTCCGCTTCCTGAAAAATATGAAGCTGGAACAATGCCTACTGCAGAAGTGATAACATTTAATGAATCAATAAAATTTATAAAGTCTATTGGTATGGATAATTTAATTAAACATGAAAAGGAAATCACAAACTACGCTTTAGAAAAACTCAAAAAAATAAATTCTTTAAAAATAATTGGTAATCCAAAAAATAAAGCAGGAGTGATAGCATTTACTTTAAAGGGGGTGCATCCTCATGATATTGCTACAATATTAGACGAAGATGGAGTTGCGATTAGAGCTGGCCATCATTGTTGTCAAATTTTACATGAAAGATTGAATTTGACCGCAACCGCAAGAGCGTCCATTGGAATCTATAATACAAAGGAAGATATTGATATACTTTGTAAAGCGATTGAAAATTGCAGAAAAGTGCTTGATTTAAAATAATGGATTTAAAACAGTTATATCAAGATATAATTTTAGAACACGGAAAAAGTCCTAGAAATTTAGGGAGATGCAAGGACTATAGTCATGAAGCAAAAGGATATAATCCTCTTTGCGGAGATAAAGTTCACGTTTATTTAAAATTAAATAATGAAAAAAAGGTTGAAAACTTAACTTTTGAGGGCGATGGATGTGCTATTTCCTTAGCTTCAGCATCTATTATGACAGAACTAGTTAAAGGAAAATCTTCTGATGAAGTAAAAGATATAATGAATGCTTTCTTAAACATGATAAAAAATAATTCTGAAATAGAATCTAGTTACTTGGATGATGATCAAAAAACTAAACTTATGTCTTTATCTGGAGTAAAACAATTTCCAATGAGAGTGAAATGTGCTACTTTATCTTGGCATACTTTGCTTTCTGCTTTAGAAAGAAAAAAAAAAGATGTGAATACTGAGATAATAGATTAATGAGCAATATTAAAAATAAAGTTTTAGAAGAGATAAAAAAAATTTATGATCCAGAGATACCAGTAAATATATATGAACTAGGTTTAATTTATAAGCTGAAATTAGATGAAAAAAACAAAGTCGATATAGAGATGACATTAACCTCACCCAATTGTCCAGTTGCTGAAAGTTTGCCAAAACAGGTTAAGGAGAATATAATGAAAGTCGAAGGTGTTTCTGATGTTAATCTTAAATTAGTTTGGGAACCTCCTTGGAATAAAGATAAAATGTCAGAAGCAGCAAAATTGGAATTAAATTTATGAGCAAACAAGTAATAACATTGAGCGATAAGGCGGCAGAACGTGTGAAAGAAATTATGGCCAGCGCAAATGAAAAAATTATCGGAGTTAGGGTAGGAGTTGAATCAGGTGGATGCGCGGGCATGTCTTATGTAATGGAATATGCAAAAAAAAATAATCCTGGTGATGAAATAATCGAAGACAAAGGTGTAAAAGTTTTTATTGATCCAAAGGCAATAATGTATCTTCTTGGCACTGAAATGGATTATAAAAAGGAAGAATTATCATCGACATTTGTATTTAAAAATCCTAATGAAACTGAACGTTGCGGTTGCGGTGAATCCTTCAAGATTTAAAGTGTTTAAATAAAATTCAATATTAATTATTTTTTTTAATAAATAAGTGACAATCAGCAAGCAAAATAATGTTTAAAAAAATAAAAACCCAAATAAGATTAAAGTTTGCAAAGTGGAAAATTGAAAGGTTTCTATCGATAAATGAAGTGGAATTTGTAATAGCTCATTACCAAGAAGAAATAGATTACTTAGATTTTTTTCCTAAAAATTCTAAAATAACTATTTATCACAAAGGTGAAAAACCAATAAACAAAATAATTTATCAACAATATAAAAATGTAAAAATATTCGACATACCCAATATAGGAAGAAATGGTCATACAATTTTTTACCATATTGTAAAAAATTATAATGAACTAAGTCCTATAACAGTATTTTTACCAGGTTCATTTAATGCAATTAATCCATATAAAACAAAAAAGAGATTTGCAAAAATTGTGAACAAAATAGTTAACTTTATACCTATGGATTATAAGGGTGTTTATACATCAGGTAGTTACCGGTGGTGGTATCATTTGAATTATTTTAAAAATCTTAGAATTAAACGTCTTATAAAAGAAGATTTTACTTTAGATTATTATCAATCTACAAATCAACAAAATTTCAAATTTAATCCATCTTCAAAACTTGAACCAGCGAAAATTAGACCAATGGGTAATTGGTATAAACATTATTTTGGTGACAAAAAATATGCTCCAGTAGATAGTATGCATGAACTTTTTGGAGTGAAGAAATCCTCAATAAAACAACATTCTATTAAAAAATATAAAGAACTTATTTCTCAATTTTCAGAAGCCAAAGTTGCTTACGAACTGGAGCACTATGTGGAAAGGTTATGGCCTAGCATTTTTATGAAATAATCAGAGCAGTTTGATTTAAATAGAAATTGTTTATTTTTTAACATCAAGTATTGCCGTACAATTGCGAATTGTATATAATAATATTTTATGAGAGATACGAAACATTTAGGCAAGCATGCAAATAAGTTAGCTGAACAAGCCAAAGAAAAGGCATTGTTTAGGACTCAGCGTAAAGCCGTTGAAGCTG
>CACIOV010000010.1 GCA_902588335.1 uncultured Pelagibacteraceae bacterium | reverse complement strand
TTGAAGCTTTACCCTTTAAGTGAGTAATTTTATTTTTTTTAAATAGGAATTCTACCCCTTTAGTAAGGGCTAGCACTGATTTGTTTTTATTATTCATCATCTTGGCTAGATTCAATTTTATGTTGCTGGCTTCAATGCCCAAATTATTAAATTCCTTTTGAGCTTTATGATACATTTCGGATGAATTAAGTAAGCTTTTTGACGGTATGCAACCTACATTTAAACAAGTGCCGCCTAATGTCTTGCTTGACTCTACACAAGCAGTTTTAAGTCCTAATTGAGCACATTTAATAGCACAAACATATCCGCCTGGACCCGCTCCGATCACAATTACATCAAAATTACTGTCCATTATTTAAAGATCTAAAAATAATCTCCGCGGCTCTTCAAGGCACTCTTTAATGGTTTTTAAAAAAGAAACTGCCTCTTTTCCATCGATTATTCTATGATCATAAGATAACGCAAGATACATGATGGGCCTTATAACTATACTACCTTCTATCGCTACAGGTCTTTCAACAATATTATGCATACCCAAAATACCTGTTTGAGGTGGATTTAAAATAGGTGTGGAAAGCATCGAACCATAAATGCCGCCATTGCTAATAGTAAAAGTTCCTCCTTGAAGATCATTAATAGTAATTTTTCCTTTTTTTGCTTTTTCAGAAAGTAAAAAAATATTTCTTTCTATATCAGCAAAAGATAATTCATCAGCTTTTTTGAGAACAGGAACTACCAAACCACGATCAGTTCCTATTGCAATCGAAATATTATAATAGTTTTTGTAAATAATATGTTCACCTTCTATTTCTGCATTTACCGAAGGGAAATTTTTTAAAGCAGCAAGAGATGCTTTAACAAAAAAAGACATAAAACCTAATTTAACAGAATATTTTTTTTTAAAATCTTCTTGGTAGTCTTGTCTCATTTGCATAATATTTTGCATATCCACTTCATTAAAAGTGGTTAGCATGGCTGCGTTATCTTGAGCTTCTTTTAATCGTTTAGCAATTGTTATTCTTAATCTTGTCATTTTTACACGTTCTTCCTGACCGTGAGTGATTTTTCTTTTTGAGGGTTGAGGCGTATTACCCATTAAATTAACCAAATCCCCTTTGGAAATCCTGCCATCTTTTCCTGTGCCTTCCACGTTTGATATATCAATATTGTTTTCTTTAACAATTTTTCGAACTGAAGGAGATAAGTGTTGTCTAGTTTTTGGTGGTATGTATTTTTCTTGTTTGGTTTCATTAATATTCTCATCAACTAAGGTATCTAATATTAAAGTTTCACCAGAATTTTCATCTTTACTTTCATCAACAAGAGTTAGGGTTTCTTGTTTTGTGGAAATTGCTTTTTTAGCTCTCTTTGCGGTTTCTTTAATAATATTTTTTTTCTTAGTCGCTTTAGGTGGAATATAAGATTGTTGATTTTGATCTATTGATTTATTTTTATCTTTTTCTATCGAGCTAGATTTACCTTCGTTGACTGTGCCTAATAAGGTTCCCACTTCTACCGTATCACCTTCTTTTACTTTAATTGATGATAAAGTCCCAGCCAAAGGAGAAGGCACTTCAACATTAACTTTGTCAGTTTCTAATTCTACAAGAGGTTCATCAGAATCAACTTTTTCACCAACCTGTTTAAGCCACTTAGATACAGTCGCTTCCGTTACAGACTCTCCCAAAGAAGGTACTAAAATTTGATTCGACATTTCTAACTAAGTACCTTTTCTATTATTTCTTTTTGCTGCGCAAGGTGTTTTTTTAAATATCCCGTTGCTGGTGAAGCGGCTGGATTTCTTCCAATATAGCTAACTTTCTTATTTTCAGCCTTTATATGTTCCAGTGTCCACTCAATGTAATTTCTTGCGGTGTTCCAAGCGCCCATATTTTGCGGCTCTTCTTGACACCAATAAAACTTAGCATTTTTTTTAAATCTTTTTAGATTTTTTGCTAAAGTTTTTACTGGAAATGGGTACAATTGTTCTATCCTAATAAAAAATACCTTATCTTTTTTTGCTTTTTCTCTTGCTTCTAGAAGGTCAAAATAAACTTTTCCTGAACATAAAACCACTTTCTTAATTTCTTTATCTTTCTTAAGTTTAATTAGACCATATTCTTTTAACTCTGCGTGATCTTGGAGAACTCTATGAAATGTATTTTTTTTGGTAAAATCTTCTATGTTTGAAACACATCTTTTGTTTCTTAATAAAGACTTGGGCGTCATGATTATTAAAGGTTTTCTAAAGTCTCTGTGTATTTGTCTTCTTAAAGCATGGAAGTAATTCGCGGGTGTAGTGCAATTCATAACTTGAATATTTTCTTTAGCACATAGTTGCAAAAACCTTTCTAGTCTTGCTGAAGAATGCTCTGGGCCTTGTCCTTCATAACCATGCGGTAATAGCATTGTCAAGCCGCTCGCTCTTGACCATTTTCTTTCACTAGTAGTTATAAATTGATCTATTATAACTTGTGCGCCATTTGCAAAATCTCCAAATTGAGCTTCCCATACTACTAATGTTGTTGGTTCAGAAAGAGCATATCCATGCTCAAAACCTAATACAGCGTACTCTGAAAGCAAACTATCGATCACTTCTATTTTTTTTTGTTTATTTGAAATATTATTCAATGGGGTATAGTAGTTGTTATCTTTTTGGTCACGTAGCACGGAATGCCTTTGACTGAAAGTTCCTCTGCCAGAATCTTGTCCTGAAAGTCTTACAGGGGTACCTTCTTCTAATAAAGTTGCAAACGCTAATTGTTCTGCAGTAGCCCAGTCAAATCCTTTTCCAGTTTCGAACATTTTCTTTTTATTTTCAAAAATTTTTTTTATGGTTGGGTGAACATTAAAATCTTTAGGAATATAAGTAATTCTTTTTCCAATTTTATTAATTATGTCTATAGTTACACCTGTAACTCCTCTTTGATCTTTACCTTTTTGTGGTTTAAATCTTGACCAAACTCCTTCGAACCACTCTATTTTTGGCTTATATTCTTTAGCGGTTTTTAATTGCTCGTTAAGAAGATTTTTAAATTCTTTTTTATTTTTATTAAATTCTTCAGTTGTAATTGTTCCTTCTTTTATAAGTTTTTCACCATAAACATTAAGGGTTGTTGGGTGTTGTCTGATTTTTTTATACATCATTGGCTGCGTGAATGAAGGTTCGTCTCCTTCATTATGACCAAATCTTCGATAACAAATCATATCAATCACTACGTCTCTATTAAACTTTTGTCTAAATTCTGTTGCTATTCTGGCACAATGTACTACGGCTTCTGGATCATCAGCATTCACATGTAGAATTGGCGCTTCAACCATTTTTGCTATGTCGGATGGGTAAGGTGAAGATCGTGCAAATCTTGGATTTGTAGTAAAGCCTATCTGATTATTAACAATAATATGAATTGTTCCTCCTGTGCTATGACCCCTTACACCAGACATCGCAAAACATTCAGCTACAACACCTTGGCCCGCAAATGCTGCATCGCCATGAATTAAGATAGGAATCACTTTTTGCCTTTTAATATCTTTGTGAAAAAATTGTTTAGCACGGGTTTGACCTAACACAACAGGATCAACAGCTTCAAGATGAGAAGGATTGTCTGTTAAACTTATATGAACTAAATTGCCATCAAACTCTCTATTTGAAGAAGCTCCTAAATGATATTTTACATCTCCGGCCGATTCAACTATTGAGGAACCAAACTCACCTGCAAATTCATTAAATATTTTTTTGTAAGATTTTTGAAGCAAGTTTGCTAAAACATTTAATCGACCTCTGTGCGGCATACCAATCTTCACTTCTTTTACCCCAAATTGTCCACCACGTTTTATGATTTGTTCTAGAGCTGGAATTAACGCCTCTCCACCATCTATTCCGAATCTCTTTGTGCCTATAAATTTAACAGCTAAAAATTTTTCAAATCCCTCAGCCTGGATTAGTTTATTTAAAATAAACCTTTTTCCAGTTTCTGTAAAATTTAATTGGTTTTCTTTTTTTTCCATTCTTTCTCTAAACCATTTTTTTTCAATAGGATCTGAAATATGCATATATTCAACTCCAATGGTTGAGCAATAAGTTTTTCTAAGAAATAAAAGTAATTCGTTAATAGTTGCATATTCTCTATCCATATATTCGCCCACATAAATCTTTTTATTATAATCTTGCTTCTTAAATCCATGATCAGCTGGATGCAGTTCATTAAGATATTTTCTTTCCATCATACCGAGCGGGTCAAGATTTGCGATTAAATGTCCTCTAATTCTATAAGCCCGGATTAGTGCTATAGCTTTTACTGATTGCTCCTTTTCTTTCTCGTAATAATCTTGTGAAATCGATGTGCCATTAATTGGTAATTCTTTATCTCGAACCAAACTTTTTTCTGGAAGATCTGTCTTTAAATTATTATTTTTTTTGGGAGCCCAACTTGGTCCTAATATCTCTTTTTTTATGACTTCTTGATCTTCATTAAGACCACTGAAGAATTCTGCCCAACTTTGTGGAATAGATTCTGGATTTTTTAAGTATTTTGAATAAAGTTCCTTAATAAAGGAGCTATTGCTACCTTGCAAAAATGAAGTTTTTTCAAAAATTATATTATCTTTGTTCGATGTCATTGATAGTAAAAATAAATTTTATCTTATTATAAAATTGATAAAACTATCTTGCAAGTTTGTCATACAAGGTTTTACCGATTTGCGCAGGTGACTCCGATATAAAAATGCCACATGATTTCATTTTTTCTATTTTATCCTCCGCATTACCTTTGCCCCCAGAAATTATAGCACCAGCGTGCCCCATTCTTCTTCCTGTTGGCGCTGTTTTACCAGCTATAAATCCAACTGTGGGTTTTTTAACTTTTGAGGATTTAATAAATTCTGCCGCTTCCTCTTCAGTAGAGCCTCCGATCTCTCCGATCATTAAAATTGATTCAGTTTCTTTATCTTTCAAAAATAATTCTAAACAGTCAATAAAACCTGTTCCAGTGATTGGATCGCCTCCAATGCCTATAACTGTTGATTGCCCCAATCCATTTTCACTAGTTTGTGCGACCGCTTCATAAGTTAAAGTTCCTGAACGAGAAACAATTCCACAGGATCCTTTTTTATGAATATTTCCTGGCATAATTCCTATCTTGCATTCATTAGGTGAAATAATCCCTGGGCAGTTTGGTCCAATTAAACGAGATTTTGAGTTAGAAAGCTTGTCTTTAACTTTAACCATATCAAGAATCGGGATGCCCTCTGTAATACAAACTATTAGAGGAATCTTATTTTCTATTGCTTCAATAATTGCTGAAGCTGCAAATTTGGCAGGCACATAGATCATTGTTGCATTTGCTTCGGTTTTTTTTACAGCCTCTTCGACTGTATTGAAAACTGGTTTACCTAAATGAATTTGTCCTCCCTTATTAGGGGTTACGCCACCTACAAGATTGGTACCATAAGCAATGGCTTGTTCAGAATGGAATGTGCCATGTGATCCTGTAAAACCCTGACAAATTACTCTTGTATTTTTATTAACTAAAACTGACATTTTTATTTAATTGCTTCTATAATTTTTTTAGCACCATCTGATAAATTAATTGCAGATATTATTTTTAAGTTAGATTTTTTCAAAATTTCTCTTCCTAATTCTACGTTAGTGCCAGCTAATCTAACTACCAATGGTACTGATAAATTAATTTCCTGCACTGCCTCAACTACTCCCTGAGCAAGCACGTCACATCTCATAATTCCTCCAAAAATATTAATTAAAATTCCTTTAACATTTTTATCTGATAATATAATTTTAAATCCTGCAGATACTTTTTCTTTTGAGGCGCCACCACCAACATCTAAAAAATTAGCTGGTTCTGAACCATATAACTTAATGATATCCATAGTTGCCATAGCAAGTCCAGCTCCATTTACCATGCAACCAATTTCTCCATCCAATTTTATATAAGATAACCTATGTTTGCTTGCTTCTGTTTCAATTGGATCTTCTTCGTTAGGATCTTTTAAAGATAAAATTTCTGGGTGTTTATATAAAGCATTGTCGTCAAAATTAATTTTAGCATCAAGACATATTAAATCATCGTTCTTTGTTAATATTAGAGGATTAATTTCAATAAGACTTGCATCTTTTTCTACCAAAATTTTATAAATAGATTTAACAAGATGCAAAGCCTGTTTTTTCGATTTTTCTGATAATGCAAAAGGTTGTATTATTTTATTAATATCTTTTTCATTAACTGATTCTGTTAGTCTCTGTTTTACTGTGATAATTTTTTCAGGGTTATTTTTTGCAACATCTTCTATATTTATTCCTCCGGCCGCACTAGATATAAAAGCAATTTTTGAACTTGATCTATCAACTAAACAAGATAAATAAAATTCTTTTTTAATATTACAAGTTTCTTCAAGATATAATCTTTTGATTGTTCTTCCTTTTGATCCAGTTTGATGTGTTACTAATTTTTTTCCAAATAAATTTTTTGCTTGAATCTTTAATTCGTTAAGATTGTTTACTATTTTTATTCCACCAGCTTTTCCTCTTCCTCCGGCATGAATTTGTGCTTTTAAAACTATTTTATTTGCATTTAGTAATTTAAATTTTTTATCAATCTCTTCCAAAGAAAAAACAACTACTCCATCAGGAACGTTTATATTAAATTTTCTAAAAATTTCTTTTGCCTGATATTCGTGAATATTCATTTAAATTTATTGTTAAAATAGAATCTATCTTCCCAAGTTGTAAATGGAAATTTGAAAGCAGTTTTTAAGATAAAATTGTTTTTAATTAAGTAATTATGAATTTTTCTAGGATTATATGAAAGATATATTTCATCATTATGAAACTCTACCAATATATATTTAATATTTTTAATACTTCGTCCCATGCCTTTTAATACCTCAAATTCATGGCCTTCAGTATCAATTTTTACAAGGTCTATTTTTTTAAACTTTTTAGATTTAATTATTTCACTTAATTTTTTAGTTTTAACTTTTGTCTTTTTTAATATCATTCCAGGACCAGTTGTACCAAAAAGCCTTGCTTTTAATTGAAGATATTTATTATTTTCTACATCTAGAGTAGATAGGCTGGAAGTTAATTCATGTTGGTTTATATAAATATCTTTAAAAGTAGATAGATCAGAAATTGCAAAATTATATATTTTTATATTTTTTTTGTTTTTATATTTAACTTTGATTTTTTTAAAAATATTTTTTTGCGGCTCAAACATAAAAATTTTACAGTTTTCAAAATTTTTAATAATTAAATCGGAATAGGTTCCCATATAAGCGCCAATATCAAAAAAATATTTTAAATTAGTTACATTTTTTTTTATAAATTTTAAAATTTTCTTTTGATGATAGTACAAATCGATAATATCAAAAAAAATAATTGCTATCTTTCTTAATAATATCATTTAAAATCTTCACATTCTTTTACGAGAACATTCTCAGAAATAATTTTTCCTACTTTTTTTTGAACAAAACATTTTTGATTTAGTGTAAAACTTAAAACATTTTGTCCTTTTTTACCTATAATATATATAATTTCTGTTTTATTTTTCTTTAAATTTTCAATAAAAAAATTTTTATAGACTGAAAAATATTTTTGTCCCTCTAGTGGAAAACTTACTGTTGGATGATACCATTGATTAGGAGAATAATCATAAATTGAAAGTGCTGGTGCAATAAATTGGTATTCAGTAATTAAGGTTTTTTTTCTATCATCATTTTTAATTATTTTCATTGCTTCCTTTAAATCATGAATTTCACTATTAGGATCATCTGGATAATTTAAAGTTATCCACCTTAAACCACTTAAGCTATTATGCAACAACTTTGCATCAACAGCTTTAGTCAAATTTATTTTTTCTAGTTCATTGAATTTCCTATGTTCGTTAAATCTAATATGATATTTGCCGACCGCATATATACAAATTAAAATTGAAAAATATATTAAAATTTGATTTTTTTTAAAAACTTTATTCTGAAATATATGTATCAGTGCAGTTACGAAAGGAATAAGAAAAAAAATATAATTTTGATTAAGAGTTAAAATTTGATGAAAAATTAACAAAAGTGATAACAATATGGATGATAATATTATAAAAAAATCTTTTTTATTTTTGTTAAATTTATGTGGCAACTTAAAAAGAATAAATATAAGAGCCAATACTAAAATATTTAAAAATTTATATTGAATAAAAACACTATTAAAGTTGAAGTCATAACTTGAAATTCGGAAACTTCCAATTGTTTTGGCAAAAAGAATATATTGTTGGAAAAAATTTGAAAAAGGAATCTCTGATAAATAAAAAAAAATTATTAAAAATGAAAATGATAAAATTGAGCCATAGATTAGTGGTTTAATTATATTTATAAATTGATTTGTATTGAACAAAATATAAATAAAAAATATGAATATTAAACATACTAAGCCATAAGTCGCGGGAGTTTGTTTTGATAAAAAAGCTAAACACATTAAAAATGGAATGAATAGAAAAAAATTGTTATTATTTTTTTTTATACCTACTATTAGTAAATAATAGGCAAATATCATAAATATTGTGGAATGATGATCAACAAATGGTGTACCTACAATAGGGTACATCAGCAAAGAAAATAAAATTGAATAGAAAAAAGAAAAATTTTTATTTAATTTCAGCGTTATTAAAAAAAAATAGGTTGATACTGAAATCAGTAGATTAAATAGTGAAGAATGCGTTATATAGGTTTTCCATGATACCCCCCCTATAAGAAAAAAAAATGCGTTCAAATAATCTAATAAGGGTCCAGTAACTAGCCAATAATCTTTAAAAGGAATATAGCCACTTAAAACTCTATACCCGCCACCATAAAGCACAAAGTTATCGTTAGGCATGACACCAATATTTGCGTAATGAAAATTTATGAAAAATGAAAAAATTGCAATTAAAGAAATAAATAAATAATTTTTGTTAAATGTCATGATTATAGGTCTTTATTTGATTTTATATCGATTTTTTATTTAATATGCATTAGTATTTTCAAATCTTAAATGATTATAAAGAATAATAATATATCGAAAAAAGTCACATTTTTATTATTTTCAATTTTTTTTTTAATAGGAGCTACTACCTTTAAAGATTATGGAATGTCAATTGATGAAGAGTGGCAAAGATCCTCTGGTTTTTATTGGCTAAATTATATTTTAAGCTTTACACCTTTCGAAAATTTTAAAATTGCAGTAAATGATACAATGTCCCAAATAGAGGGATTCACACTTCCTTCTATTGAGGGCAATAAATCCTATGGTGTTATCTTTGATTTGCCGGCTGCTTTTTTAGAAGTATTTTTTCAAATTGATGATTCAAAAAATTATTATCATTTAAGGCATTTTTTAAATTTTTTAATTTTTTTTATTTCGTCAATATTTTTTTTCAAATTATTATTAAACAGATTCTCGAATAGATATATATCTATAATGGGAACTTTATTTTATATTTTGTCTCCCAGAATATATGGAAATAGTTTTTATAATAATAAAGATATAATTTTTTTATCTCTTTTAACTATTGCATTATATTTTTGTTTTAAAGTTTTGGACAAAAAAAATCTTAAAAATTTATTAATTTTTTCTTTATTTGGAGCTATTTTTACATGTTCACGAATTTTAGGAATATTTCTAATTATTTCTTTTTTAATTTTTTATTTACTTTCCCCTTTGTATAATAAAAAAAATTTAGATAATTTTTTTCTACTAATTATTTTCTTCATTTCTTACTTTTTTTTTACTATACTATTTTGGCCTTATCTTTGGAGCGATCCAATAAATAATTTTATTTTAGGTTTTAAATATTTTTCAGATTTTCCTTTGCATTTAAAAATGATTTTTAATGGGGAATATATAAGTTCACATTCTTTACCAAAAAATTATATTTTTACATGGATATTTATTACTACACCGATACTTTATATTATTCTATTTATTTTAGGTTACGTTCAAATTTTCAAAAGATTTTTTATAAGGTTAATAAATATAAAAGAAAATGAAAATGATTACGACTTTTGGCGAAGTGGTGAAGAAAAGAAAGATCTATTCATTTGTTTTAATTTAACTGCGATTATTTTATACCTAATTTCATTTAGTACACCTCTGTATAGCGGATGGAGACATATTTATTTTTTAAATGTTTTTATAATTTACATATCAATGGTTGGTTTTTATCTAATAGATATATTTGTAAAGCGAAAATTTAAAAAAAAATTTCATTACTACATTTCGATATTATTTTTAATAACAATAATTTACAAAATGTTTATTTATCATCCATTTCAAAATATTTATTTTAATAATTATTTAAATAAGATTTCTCATTTAAGTTTTGAAATAGATTACTGGGGTCTTTCTGGTAAAAAATTTTTAGAAGAAATCTTAGTTTTAGAAAATAAAGATGATCCAATCAAAATTGGAGTAGCGTCCTTTCTGCCTTTGGAAAGAAGTGTTAAATTATTAAATACAAATGATAGAGAAAAAATAAAAATTGTAGCAAGAAATTTTGAAGATGCAGATTATTTATACTCAAATTTTATGTCGGAAGTTGATAAAAATTTTGATAACAAATATAAAATACCGCCAAACTTTACTAAAATTGATGAGTTTACTATAGATAATATTAAAGTTTATGAAGTATTTAAAAAAAATAATTAACAGATTAAAAACTAGAAAACTATTTTGCTAAATCCTTGTCAATTTTAACCGCAGAGCTAAAAAGTTCTTTTACTGCTTTAATAGACAAATCAAAATTATCTTTTTCATCTTTGCTTAAGGACAATTCAATTATCTTTTCTACACCCTTGCTACCAATAATTACTGGAACACCCGCATATAAATCTTTCACTCCATACTCGCCGTTTAAATAAGCCGCACAGGGTAAAGTTTTTTTTAAATTTTTAATATAAGATTCGGCCATTTCTACACCTGACGCCGCTGGTGCATAAAAAGCTGATCCTTTTTCCAATAATTTAATTATTTCAGCTCCTCCTTTGCGTGTTTTGCTAATTATTGAATCTAAACTTTTTTTATTAATTGTATTCTCTTCTAAAAGCTGTGTTAATGCTCTCCCATTTGCGGTGGTGTGGTTAGGCATGGGTACCATGGTATCCCCATGGCCACCTAATACTAAAGTATCTATATTTTTTACGGGAATTTTAAGTTCTTGCGAAAGAAAATATTTAAATCTTGAAGAGTCCAAAATTCCTGCCATTCCTACAATCTTATTGGTTGGTAAGCCAGAATATTTTTGTAATGCCATGACGATAACATCCAATGGATTTGTAATACAAATTACGAAAGCATTTGGTGAAGTTTTTTTTATTCCTTCAGCTACTTGTTTTATTATTTTTAGGTTAGTTCCTAATAAATCATCTCGTGTCATTCCAGGTTTTCTTGGAACACCAGCTGTAATAATAATCACATCAGAATTATTAGTATCTTCATAATTACTCGTTCCAATGAGATTAACATCTGAACCATCCACTGCTGTTGCTTGGGCTATATCTAAAGCTTTGCCTTTTGCAATACCTTCAGCTACGTCAAAAAGCACTACATCTGCAAGCTCTTTAATACTAATGAGGTGTGCTAGAGTACCTCCAATTTGACCCGCACCTATTAGTGAAATTTTTTTTCTCATTATTTAATTCAATATTGGCATAACAAAATCAGGATCTGATGTTAATCCAGTAGGCCATTTTGAAGTTATAGTTTTTAATTTTGTATAAAATCTAACTCCTTCAGGTCCATGCATATGCTGATCACCAAATAAAGATCTTTTCCAGCCACCAAATGAATGGTAAGCAACAGGAACGGGTATGGGTATATTGATACCAACCATTCCAATTTTAATTTTACTAGCAAAAGTTCTTCCTACATCACCATCCCTGGTATATATGCTTGTCCCATTTCCAAATTCATGTTCATTTACCAAATTTACTGCTGCATTAAAATCTTTTACTCTAACTACCGAAAGTACTGGACCAAAAATTTCTTCTTTGTAAATTCTCATTTTTTTATCTACATTATCAAAAAGACAACCGCCTATATAAAAACCCTTTTCATAACCCTGAAGTTTTATATTTCTTCCGTCTACAACAAGTTTTGCTCCTTCTTTTACTCCAAGATCTACATATCCTTTAACTTTTTCTAAATGTTGTTTTGTAACAAGTGGTCCCATTTCTGAATTTTTATCTAATCCAGGACCAACCTTTAATGATTCAACTTTTTTGGCAAGTTTATTTACAAGCTGATTTCCAACTTTACCTACGGCTACCGCAACCGACTGAGCCATACATCTTTCGCCAGCCGATCCATAGGCTGCGCCCATTAAACCATTAACGGCTTGATCAAGATCACAATCAGGCATTACAACACAATGATTTTTTGCTCCTCCTAAAGCTTGAACACGTTTTTCATTTTTTGCAGCATTTTCATAAATATATTTTGCTATTGGCGTAGAGCCAACAAAACTAATAGCAGCTACATCTTTATTGCTTAATATTGCATCAACGGCTTCTTTATCTCCATTTACCACATTAAAAACTCCATCGGGTAATCCAGCTTCTTTAAATAGCTGTGCTAATTTAATTGAGCAAGAGGGATCTTTTTCCGAAGGTTTTAGAACAAATGTATTGCCGCAGGCTATTGCTATTGGAAACATCCACATAGGAACCATTGCGGGAAAATTAAATGGAGTAATGCCTGCACAAACTCCTAATGGTTGTCTGATTGACCAACTGTCAACATCGGTGCCAACATTTTCCGTAAATTCACCTTTAAGAAGATGGGGTATGCCACAGGCAAATTCAACAACTTCTAATCCTCTGGTTAATGATCCCTTAGCATCTTCATAAATTTTACCATGTTCTGAAACTATAAGCTTGGTTATTTCATCTGAATTTTTTTCTATTAATTCTTTAAATTTAAAAATTACTCTTGCTCTTTGTGCGGGTGGTTTCCTAGACCAATCTGTGAATGCTTTTTTTGCCTTTTCTACTGTAGCATCTATATCAGATTTAGAAGCTAAATTAACTTCAGCTGTCTGTTCACCTGTTGCCGGATTAAAAACTTTAGACGTTTTTTTTGAAGATCCTTTAGTTATTTTTCCGTTTATAAAATGTTCAATTAAATTCATTGCTACCTGAAATGATTTAATTAAGCTTCTAGCTTGTTGCAAGCATTTTTTTGATTGAACCTATGGCCTTTGCAGGATTTAAGCCTTTTGGACAAGAACTTGTACAATTCATTATCGTATGGCACCTGTATAATTTAAGTTTGTCAGCAACCATTTTTAATCTTTCTTTTTTTTCCTCATCTCTACTATCTGATATCCAGCGATATGCCTGAAGTAGAACCGCTGGACCTAAATAGCTTTCTCCATTCCACCAATAACTTGGACAAGAAGTTGAACAACAAGCACACATAATACATTCATACAAACCATCAAGTTTTTCTCTATTTTCTTTAGATTGGTTAATTTCATTTTCATGCAATTTGGATTTTTTTGTTTTTAGCCAGGGTTCTATTGATTCATATTGTTTATACAACATGCTTAGATCTGCTACTAAATCTTTAACAACTTTTAAATGTGGTAAAGGAAAAATACGAATATCACCTTTAATATCTTTATGAGATTTCATGCACGATAAAGTATTTACACCATCTACATTCATTGCGCATGATCCGCAAACACCGTGGCCACATGATTTTCTAAAAGTAAGAGATGAATCTATTTCATTTTTTATTTTATTCAAAATGTCCAAAACTTTATTTCCGCACATATCTAAATTGACTTCAAAAGTATCTTCTCTCGGATTCTCATTTTTTTCTGGGTCCCATCTATAAATGTGAACTATTTTTAAATTTGAAGAACCAGTTTTATCTTTAAAATATTGACCCTTTAAAATTTTAGAATTTTCTGGAAGACTAAATTTTACCATTAATAAACTCTTTCTTTTGGTGGAAAAGTTTGAACATCATTGGTTAATGTTGATAGGTTGACTGGGCGATAATTAATCTTAACTTCTTTTCCTTGTTGCCAACTTAAAGTATGTTTCATAAAATTATCATCATCTCTTTTAGGATAATCTTCTCTAGCGTGCGCACCACGACTTTCTTTTCTTTGATAAGCAGATTCCATAGTTGTAATTGCTTGCCGAATAAGGTTATCAAATTCTAACGTCTCCATTAAGTCTGTATTAAAAATCAAAGATTTATCTTTAACAGATATGGATTCCATACCTTCAAAAGGTTTTTTAATTTCATTTATTCCTTCTTTTAAAGTTTTTTCAGTTCTAAATACCGCGCATTTTGATTGCATTGTTTTTTGCATTGATAATCTAAGTTCAGAAGTTTTGTTCGAGCCTTTGCCATTTCTTAATTTATCAAATCTATCAAGAGACTTATCCGTTTCACTATTTGAAATTTCTTCATGGGGTGAATTTGGTTTTATCAGTTCGCTAGCTCTCTTGGCTGCTGCTTTTCCAAAAACTACAAGATCTATTAGCGAGTTCGAACCCAATCTGTTTGCGCCATGCACAGAAACACATGCAGCTTCGCCTATAGCCATTAATCCTGGTACAATTTTATCATTTCCATTTGAAGTTATAACTTCTGCTTTATAGTTTGCTGGTATTCCTCCCATATTATAATGGACTGTTGGAACAACTGGAATTGGATCCTTGGTTACGTCTCGGTGTACAAAAGTTTCTACAGATTCAGATATGCCAGGCAATCTATTTTCTATTATTTTTGGATCTATATGGTTAATATGTAAATGAATATGATCTTTATTTTTTCCTATTCCCCTTCCTTCATTAATTTCGATTGCCATTGATCTGCTAACTACATCTCTTGAAGCAAGATCTTTAGCTTTAGGAGCATACTTTTCCATAAAACGTTCGCCTTTAGAATTTACCAAATAACCGCCTTCTCCTCTAACTGCTTCCGAAATTAAACATCCAATACCGTAAAGGCCTGTTGGGTGAAATTGAACAAATTCCATATCTTGAAGAGGTAATCCAGATCTTAAGACCATTCCGTTTCCATCTCCAGTGCAGGTGTGAGCTGCCGTAGCTGAATAATAAATTTTACCGTAGCCCCCAGTGGCTAAAATTGTAATATGTGATCTAAATCGGTGAATAGTACCATCATTTAAATTCCAAGCTAGCACACCCTTGCACTCCCCATTTTTCATTAACAAATCTAAGGCAAAATATTCAATAAAAAACTCTGTCTTATGTTTAAGCGCTTGGCCATACAAAGTATGTAATATTGCGTGACCTGTTCTGTCTGCTGCAGCGCATGTTCTTTGCACAGGTTCGTTACCATAATTTTTTGTCATACCACCAAAGGCTCTTTGATATATTTTTCCTTCTTTAGTTCTGCTAAAAGGAACTCCATAATGCTCAAGTTCAATAACTGCTTTTGGAGCCTCTTTACACAAATACTCTATACAATCCTGATCTCCTAGCCAATCCGATCCCTTAACTGTATCGTACATATGCCATCTCCAATCATCTTCCCCAGCATTACCTAAAGCGGCTGAAATCCCTCCTTGAGCTGCTGCAGTGTGACTTCTTGTTGGAAATACTTTTGAAATACAAGCAGTTTTTAAACCAGACTCGCTTAATCCAACCGCAGCTCTCAAGCCTGATCCTCCCGCTCCTATAACAAGAACGTCATACTCGTGATCGATTATTTTATAATTGCTCATTAAATTTTATATATTAAAAAAATTAAAATTATTACGGGAATCATTATACTAAATATTAAAGCCAAAATATTTGCGACATCTTTGAATTTTTGGTTATGAATATAATCTTCAAAAATCTCACTTAAACTAATTTTAGCATGAAAAAAACCAACAAAAAACACGATGATCGTTAAAATTTCAAATAATGGGTTTTGGAAAAAATAAATAGCTTCCGAATAATTTTTTGTTGAAAGTGAAATTAATGAAAAATAGAGCCAAACATAGATGGGAGCTAAAATTATAGCACTTATTCTATGTAGGATCCATTTTTGTGTCTCTTTCATTTAAATTAAACCTCTAGCAAATAACCAAAATATAATTGTTAGAAACAAAGAAGAAATAATTACAATTATCCCAGAAATATTTGCAGTTTTAATTTCATATCCATAACCCAGATCCCAAACTAAATGTCTTACACCGCTTAGTGAATGAAAACACATGGACCATGTAAAACCAATTAAAATAAATTTTCCAAAAAAACTATTAATTATTAACAAAAATATTTCATAATTACTTTCACCAATACTTAAAATTATTATCCAAGAAAATATAGAAATTAATGCCAGTAGATTTATAACACCTGAAATTCTATGTGTTATTGAAAGTAAAGATGATACATGCCATCTATAAATTTGAAGATGGGGTGATAATGGATTTTTGGAATCATTCATTATTTACTTAATATATTTTTTAATCAAAACATTTGCAATTTGAACTGCATTAAGAGCTGCACCTTTAAGTAAATTATCAGATACCACCCACATATTTATAGAATTTTTTTGCGTCTGATCATCTCTTATTCTTGAAATATATGTTACAAAGTCACCGCTTGATTCAACCGGAGTTATATAGCCGCCATCTTTAGCTTCATCTACAACTTTGCATCCAGGTGCTTTTTCTAAACATTTTTTAATTTTTCCAGCATCAACTTCTGAATTAAACTCAATATTTACTGATTCAGAATGCCCAACAAAGACTGGAACTCTTACGCATGTTGCGCTTAAAGATATACTCGGATCTAAAATTTTTTTTGTTTCTACGGTCATTTTCCATTCTTCTTTTGTGTAGCCATCCTCCATAAAGGAATCGATATGTGGAATAACATTAAATGCTATTTGCTTCGTAAAATTTTTTGATCTTACTTTTTGTTTTTCTAAAACTTTTTTACTTTGTTCCTCCAATTCACTCATGTGAGCATTTCCTGCACCTGATACTGACTGATAAGTTGAAACAATGACTCTTTTGATTTTAAATTGATCATGCAGAGGTTTTAAAGCTAACGCCAGCTGTATAGTTGAGCAATTAGCATTGGCAATAATATTTCTATTTTTATAGTTTTTTAAAGCATCAGCATTGACCTCTGGAACTACTAAAGGAATATCTTTATCCATTCTAAAATATTTTGAATTATCAATTACAATTGTTTTTTTTGCAGCAATAGGAACCCATTTTTCCGCAATTGCACTCCCTGCGGAAAAAAAAGCTATTTTTACTTTTGAAAAATCAAAATCGTTTAAACCAACTATGGAATAATTTTTGTTTTTAAAAGTTATTTTTTTTCCAATACTTTTATCTGAAGCAATAAGGTGCAATTCACTAAATTTAAAATTTAGCTTTTCAATAACTTCTAAAAGTTTTCTGCCAACATTTCCTGTTGCCCCAACAATTGCTATATTCATATATGTTAAAGTATTACTATTGTTTTGTGACCAATTCTAGACTAATGGTAGATCGCAAATTGAACCTTTGCTTTTTTTTCCATCGATTTCTAATTTAAACGAAGTCTTTTTATCCCAATATTCTTTTTTGATCATTGCAATTCCTACCACTTTTTTAAAATAAGGTGAATAAACGGCAGATCTTAAATGTCCTACTAAATTTTTATCATTATGAAGAAGTCTCTCTTCCATCATTTCAATTTTATCTAAATCTATTTTCACTCCCATAAGTTTTCTTTTAATTCCTTCTTTTGAAATTTTAATCAAAGCTTTTTTCCCCAAATAATCAATGTCAGATTTAACATCTATGTATTTGTCAAATCCACACTCATAAGGATTATCGCCATTATCAAAATCATTGCCACATGATAAAAGTCCACTTTCAATTCTTTCTATTAAATTTGGACAGCCTGGTTTTACATTAAATTCTTTACCGGCTAAAAATATCTCATCATATAAATTTAATCCTGCTTCTCTATTTTCTATGTAAATTTCGTATCCACCTTGCTTGGACCATCCTGATCTAGCTATAAAAAATTTATTTCCTTTAAAATCAAAATAATCAAAACCAAAAAATTTAAGTTCAGCAATTTTTTTACCTAAAATTTTTTCCATTAATTTAAATGATTTTGGTCCTTGGACAGCTAATATATTTACATCTGGCTCGCTGACTTCGGCTCGCAATTTTAAACCGCTTGCCAATCCTTTAGCATAAAGTCCCACGTCCGAATCAGCTAATGATATCCACCACTTATTTTCATCTAATTTTAAAATAATAGGATCGTTAATCATATTTCCTTGTTCGTCAATTATTGGAGCATAGTAACACCTTCCAATTTTTGACTTCGAAAGATTTCTGCAAGTTATTAATTGGACTAGTTTTGCAGAATCTTTTCCTACTATCTGAACCTGTCTTTCGGCAGCAACGTCCCAAACCTGAACATGTTCCTTTAAATGAAAATATTCCTTTTCTGTTCCCTCAAAGGCTGCAGGCAAAAGCATATGATTATAAGTAGTGTAAGCAGTTAGACCCTGGTTTTCTATTCTACTCGAAAAAGGAGTACCTCTTAATCTTCTTGCTTTCGCAATGTAAAATTTTTTCATAGTTATTATTTGTAATTTTTTTGTAAAAAATTTTTGACAATCTCTCTCATTTCGAAAGCTTTTTCAAATATAATCATATGACCACATTCTTTCAGTATCTCTAATTTAGAATTTTTAATACTTTCGGCCATTTTTTTTCCTTTTTCTAATGGAACCATCTTATCTTTGTCTCCTAATATACAAAGCGTAGGACAGTTTATATTTGCCGCAGCTTTTAAACCATTTTTGTAATCATTGCATGCTCTAAGATCCACTGCCAATCCTTCTTGGACTTGTCTTGGTGAATTTATAATTTTTTGTACTGGATTTCCTCCAATAAATTTTTTGACACCTTCGTAACCCCATTTCATCATAAGCTCCACAGATTTCATATCACCTCCATCTGCATAATCGATTAAGGCAGGGTTAACTGGTAATTCATACGATCCACCAACAAGAACTA
>CACIOV010000009.1 GCA_902588335.1 uncultured Pelagibacteraceae bacterium | reverse complement strand
GATGCTCGTGGTGGACAAATTCTTGCTGACATTACTAAAGACAGAGGAATTAAAAGTGTTGCAATTACTTATACTAACAATGACTATGGTAAAGGTTTAGCTGATGTTTATGCAGCCGCAGTTAAGGCTCATGGAATTAAAGTTACAACTTCTGCAGCTCATGAAGATGGTAAAGCTGACTATAGTTCTGAAGTTGGTACACTAGCATCAGCTGGTGGAGATGCAGTCGCTGTAATTGGATATCTTGACCAAGGTGGTAAAGGAATTATTCAAGGATCTTTAGATTCTGGTGCCTTTGATACATTTATATTATCAGATGGTATGATTGGTGATTCTCTTACAGATGCTTTTGGTAAAAGCTTAAATAAATCTTTTGGTTCTTTGCCAGGTTCTACAGGTAAAGGTGCTGGAGTATTTGCAAAAGTAGCTGGAAAAGCTGGAATAGATCCATCTGGTCCATATACTGGAGAATCTTATGATGCAGCAGCTTTAATCGTGCTTGCAATGCAAGCGGGTGGTTCTGCTGATCGTGGTTCTATTGCTAAAAACGTAATGGCAGTAGCTAATGGCCCAGGAAAGAAAATTTATCCTGGTCAGCTTAAAAAAGCTCTAGATCTTTTGGCTAAAGGTAAAGCTATCGATTACGAAGGAGCAACAGGTGTCGTATTTACAGACGTTGGAGAACACGTTGGTAATTTCTTAGAAAAAGAAATTAAAGGCGGTAAATTTAAGACTAAAAAACAAAGATAAAATTTAATTTTATAAATCCCAGCGATGAAAGTCGCTGGGATTTTTTTTTAATTCGTCGTTGTCTTCTCTAAAACTACTGCTACTACTGAACTTCCATATAATTTCATAATTTATTCTAATATGCGTATATAAAGTGCGTTTTGGTGGTAAAATTATACATAAAACAATGTTTGACCTACCCTAATTATTTTAATAGGCTTTTTGTTTAGAGAGGGATTAATGGCAAGATCACGAAGAAAATCTGGAGGAGGCAGTGGAGCAAATAAAAAGCTACCACTAAATCAGTCTATACCTTTGGGTATCCAGCACGTGTTTGCTATGTTTGCTGGTAACATTACAGTCCCATTAATTGTTGCAGGTGTTTTTGGAGTAACTACTGCAGAAAAGATTTTTTTAATTCAAATGGCTTTGTTTGCTGCAGGTGTAGCAACAATTATACAAACAGTAGGTTATAAAAATATAGGTTCAAGACTGCCAATAATCCAAGGTACAAGTTTTGCTTTCATTCCAATAATGTTGCCGTTTAAAGCTTTTGGCTTAGGAGCAATATTCACAGCAGCTTTTATAGGAGGAATTTTTCAGATATGGATTGGTAAAATGTTAAAACCTATTCGGCATATGTTTCCTCCGTTAGTAACAGGAATAGTTGTATTAATGATTGGGATCAGCCTTCTTAAAGTCGGGTTTAAGTATGCTGGTGGCGGAGTATGGTTGATGAACAATAAACCAGAAATTTTTGCAAATTGGGAGCATCTACTAATAGCTGGAACTGTTTTAATAGTTGCTCTTCTGTGTAACATAAGAGGAAAAGGAATGGTGTCTGCAGCTTCTATTCTAATTGGAATAATAGCTGGGTTTGTAATGGCCACTCTATTAGGAGAAGTTAGATTTGAAAAAATAGCAGCTGCTGATTGGTTTGCACTTCCTATGCCGTTCCAATACGGAATAGATTTTGTTTGGGGTGCTGTAATATTAATGTTGTTCATGTCGATCGTAACAACAATTGAAACTATAGGAGATATTAGCGCTACTACAATGGGTGGTGCAAACAGAGAAGCTACTAATAAAGAACTTTCTGGCGGCATAATGGCTGATGGAGTTGGAACAGCTTTTGCTTCAATTTTTAATGCTATGCCTAATACTTCTTATTCACAAAATGCAGGCCTTGTTGCATTCACTGGAGTAATAAGCAGGCATGTAGGAACTGTTGCTGGTGTTATTTTAATTTTACTAGGTTTATTTCCAAAATTGGGTGGAGTTATTGCTGCAATGCCGGATTCTGTAATCGGTGGAGCAGCTATTATCATGTTTGGATTAATTGCTGGAGCAGGAATCAAATTAATATCAAAAACTGAAATGAGCCAAAGAAATATTTTAATATTAGCTTTATCGCTTTCTTTTGGAATAGGATTATATGCTTTTCCTGAATTTGTTGCTCACATACCTGATTTTGGAATTAAATTAAAATTATTATTAACAACTGGCTTAATTCCAGCTGGATTATTAGCATTTATTCTAAATGCTACATTACCAAAAAAATAACCAAAAATACGTGTGACGGATAGTTAGTTCTTATATTGTCCAAAAAGTAGTATTATAAGTTTAATTTATGGTACCAGCTTTAGGATATTTTTCGCTTTGGTTATCTTTGTGTTTTGCTATTTCTCAATTTTTTACTTCCAGGAAAAACAATAAATTAAAGTTTATTGCTGTAAGTGTTAATGGATTGTTGATTTCTTCCTTAACATCTTTTTTTTTATTGATGTATGTACACATTGTTTCAGATTTTAGTGTACTAAATGTTTTTCAAAATTCTCATACAACTAAACCATTGCTTTATAAAATTTCAGGAGTTTGGGGCAATCATGAAGGTTCGATGCTCTTGTGGATACTTGTCTTAACTATATTTAATTATTTTATATTTAAATTTTATAATCCCAAAAATTCTACTTTAATCAAAAAAACTTTAGAAATTCAGTCATTAATTACAATAGGTTTTATATTTTTCACTATCATCACCTCAAACCCTTTTGAAAGAATAATGCCTGTACAAGAAAATGGTTTGGGTTTTAATCCTATTCTACAAGATCCTGCTTTAGCAATTCATCCTCCATTGTTATATATCGGTTACGTAGGCTTATCGGCAGCATTTTCTATAGGTGTTGCCACATTAACTCTAGGTAATAATGAAAATATTCCTTGGTACAACTATATGAAACCTTTTGTATTAATTGCTTGGACTTTTTTATCTATAGGAATTGCTCTTGGTTCTGTGTGGGCTTACTATGAATTAGGTTGGGGTGGCTGGTGGTTTTGGGATCCAGTTGAAAATGCATCCTTCATGCCATGGTTGCTAAGTACAGCTTTGTTGCATTCTCTTATTATTGTTGAAAAAAGAAAATCTCTTAAAGCTTGGGTATTGCTATTATCAATACTAGCCTTTCTTTTAAGTGTTATAGGAACATTTCTTGTTAGATCTGGCATATTAACCAGTGTTCATACTTTTGCTTTAGATCCATCTAGAGGAATATATATTCTTGCTTTCACTGCCTTGTTAGGTGGTTACTCTTTAATATTATTTGGAACAAAATCAAAAAAATATTTTGATAACAGTTACTTTAGTTTTTTTAGCAAAGAGGGTTCAATACTTGTAAATAATATTCTCATGGTTGTTGTATGTGCTACTGTATTTTTAGGAACAGTATATCCATTACTAATAGAAGCTTTTACTAATAATAAAATTTCAGTTGGGGAACCGTATTATAATTCAACTGTTATTCCAATACTAATACCAGCTATTTTAGTTATGGGAATAGGACCAATGCTAAGCTGGGGAAAAGAAAATAAATTAAAAACTTTCAAAAAAATACTTCCTGGTATTCTACTTACTACAATTTTGACCATTTTTATTTTCTCAATTTATCAATCATATAGCATCATAGGAATTGCAGGTATTATATTATCGTTCTGGATTATTTCTAATAATATAATTATTTTAATGAAATACAAAAACTATTCTATTGGCATGATTGTTGCTCATTTAGGTGTCGGTTTATTAGTATTAGGTATAACTGGTTCAAGCATATGGCAAAAAGAAAAAATAATTACAATGCAAATAGATAGTGAGACTGAAATTGAAAAATATACTATTGTTTTCCAAAAAATTGATGAGATTAGAGGGGCAAATTATGTAGCTCTACAAGGAAATTTTTTAATTTATGATAAGGAAAAAAATATCATAGCAAAACTAAAACCTGAAAATAGATTTTACCCAGTAACAAAAAATTTTACGACTGAAGCTTCAATACACACAAATTTGTTTAGAGATTTATATATTGTTTTGGGTGAGGGAAATTTAAAAGATGGTTGGGTAGTAAGAATTTACTATAATCCTCTAGTAATTTGGATATGGATTGGTGCGTTAGTTATATTTCTCGGTGGAATTGTCTCAATAAATATTAACCTAAAAAAAATAAAATTTTCGTCATAATGGAAAAAAAACTATTTATAATTCCTTCTTTAATATTTTTATTAATTTTATCAACTTTCTTTTATCTTTTAATAATTGAAAGAAACCCATCAAATATTCCTTCCAATCTATTAAATAAAAGTGTTCCAAATTTTGAGTCGGAATTGTTATTTAAAGAAGAAAAATTTATTTCATCAAAAGAGTTTGAAGATGAAATTGTGTTAGTAAATTTCTTTGCTACGTGGTGTTTGCCTTGTCGCGAGGAACATGTTTACATTAAACGTTTTTCAGAAGATAAAGAAATAAGAGTAATAGGAATAAATTACAAGGATAACTCTAAAAAAACTATTAGATGGCTTAAAGATTTAGGGAACCCATATTCAAATGTTTTGATAGATAAAAATGGAAAAATAGCAATCGATTGGGGTGTATATGGAATTCCGGAAACATTTATTATTAGCTCCAAAGGAATTATTAAATATAGACATGTAGGCCCTATTACAAAAAAAATATATAAAAAAATTAACTTATTAATTAAAGAAATAGAATAATGATAAAAAAAATTATTATAATATTTTTATCTGTTTGTTTAATTCAGCTATATACAAATAATTCCTTTACGGTAGAACCAGATGAGATTTTGGAAAATAAAAAACAAGAATTAAGAGCTCGAAATATTTCAAAAAATATTAGATGCATGGTGTGCCAAAATCAATCAATTGATGACTCGAATGCACCGCTTGCTAAATGTCTAGCAATAAGAGCTCCCAATGAAAAACCTATTAAATGAATTTTTTTTAAATTTAATTCATTAACTAGTTTGAATAATTGTTTAGTCAAATCCTCAAAACCAGCCTTAGATTTTTTTAAAGGTGTTTTTCCATGGCCTAACAAATCATATGTAAGAGTATTATAATTTTTAAAAAAATTAATTTGTGGTTCCCAAATTTCCTTGGTTAAACCAACACCATGTATAAATACAATTGTATTTTTTTCATTAACTTTTTTAAAAGAATATGATGTACCAAAGGAATCTACTTTATTCGACATTAAACTTATTTGGGGTTTTTAATTCCCATTTCTTTCATATCTTGGTATCGATCTCCGGTTCTAGCATGAGCTCTTCCTCCTGGTGATCCACCAATAGCAATTATGATTTCATCGGGGCATGGCGCGTCCTGAATACTGAATTCATGGGTTAAATAATAAGGTCTTAATCCACTATCAGTTTTGTGCATCATGGGAATAGAAATTTTACATCCAGCCGGTCCTCTTGTGTTTGTAAAACTTAAATAAGAGGTTCCTCCTACCGCATCTCTAAATTTATTTCCAAATCTTAAAGTGTGAATAAATGCAGAAGCGTGCTCAATCTCACCTTTTATACCGACTACTCCGGCTTTACCGTAAGCTAAAACTTTATCTCCAGAACCTATTTCCTTAATTAGTTCGGGAACCAAAATGTCTCCAAGCTTGGGAGCTAGAGCAAGAATTTCAGGCTTCAAGTCTTCAACAAAACCTCTATCGACCCAAGGGTTTTTTATTACAGCAGCAACAGAAACAAGCAAAACAGGTGTTTTAGCTTTTTTACCACCTTCAATAAAAGTTTTATCAACAAACTTTGCAAATTTTCTTAAATTTAAATCCATTATTAGCTTGCTTGTTTTACCACAGTTTTTTCCAAATTTATTTTTGGAATTACTTCATCATTAAAAAGCTTAATACTTCTCATAGCATCTTCATGTTTTACCCCAGGCATACTAGACCACACTTGCAAATTTTGGAGATTAAGTTCGGATTGCAATTCTTTAATTTTTTTTACTACATAATCTGGCGTACCGAACAACATATTTCTTTTATGTAAAAAATCATAATTTAATAAATCTAGCTTTCCTTTAGTTTGAGGAAGTTCTTCACCTGGATCCATATGGTTGCCCAAACCTCTCCAATGACAAACCCATCTCATATAATTTACCATTTGTTCCCCAGCTAATTTTTTTGCATCTTCCATTGTTTCTGCAACAAACATGTCTCTAACTAATGAAATTCCTTCACCCATAGGGACATCTCTTTTTTCTACCTCAGATTTTGCATTTTTGTATATATCGAATCTTTTTTTCAAAGTTTTAACTGTAGGAATCCACATTATACAATTAATTCCATTTTTTGCAGCCCATTCAATAGATCCTGTGGAGTCTACCACTTGCCATAGGGGAGGGTGAGGTTTTTGATAAGGTTTTGGAATTACACTAATTTTTTTTATTTGATTGGTTTTCAAATCTACAAAATCTTCACTAGGAGGACTCATATCGTGCTCCCAAACAAAGTTAGGTGAAGGATAAGTATAAAACTCTCCTTTATGACTAAAAAATTTTTCAGTCCAAGCTTTTTTCATCACAGACAACGTTTCTTGAAACAATCTTTTGTTTTTTGCTTGATCTTTTAAATCTGATTCTACGTTCATATGAATCGCTTCTCTGCCATACACACCCCTACCGATTCCAACTTCTACTCTTCCCTTAGAAAGTTGATCTAATGCAGCTATATCTTCGGCCAATCTTATTGGATTCCAAAAAGTAATTACATTACACGCTTGTCCCAATCTTATTTGTTCTGTTCTAGCAGCAACATCTGTGCACATTATTAATGGGTTGGGCTGAGATTCCATGCCCTCATGATTAAAATGATGTTCTGTAAACCAAATTGAGTTCCAATTATTCTTATCACAATAAATAGCTATATCTCGAGCATTATCTAAAATTTCCGAGTATGGCTTTTTTTCCCAATTGGTAATATTACAAAAATATCCAATCTTCATCAGCATCTCCTTAGAAACTTAAGTCGACCGATCCCACTTTCATTTGTAATAATGATGAGTTATGTATCGCTTTTATTGGGATTTTACGTCAGTTTCATTATTGTTCAAGAACATTTATTGAACTAATCCTTTTATGTTTCAGGTTTGTGTCAGGTTATCGTCCCAGAATATCCAATTATCAAGCATTTATCTGATATTACACAGCTACAAAATTAAGAGAGAAATAAGGGTTTTACACCATTTGAAGGGGCAAAAATGAAAAACAAATTTTTGTTGTTATGTTCCCTTTAGTCGCCACCACAAGCCCCTAAGGTCTTGCGTGGCTCCTTCAGGGGGTTAGCCTTTAGAAGGTTCCTTTTGCTTTTTGGATTTAGCATAGACCACCACTCATAAATAGGTCTAATATATAAAACCTTATAAAAGATATGCGTTTGAAATTCTTAAAAAAAATTATAGTTATTTTAATTTTTGTAATTTTTAATAATTTTTTTATTATAAATTTAGTTAATGCAGACAGTCATGCTTCATTAGTTAAAAAAGCCTGGTTGGGTGTTCAATTTCAAACATTTAAAGATTCTGTTGTAATAGTAAGTGTTGCTCCAAAAAGCCCAGCTGAGAAATACGACTTAAAGGTAGGTGATTTTTTTATATCCATAGATGAAAAGGAAATTAAAATACCAAAAGATATTGTAGATATTTTAGACCAATACTCTGAAGGAGATACAATTGAAATTAAATTAATAAGAGATAAAAAAAAAATAAAAAAACAAGTTGTCTTATCACATAACAAAGTAGCTGCTGCCATCAAACAAAGGGAAGGTAAAAAGAGTTATAGCGTTAAATTTTTTACATTTAGACCTTCTGACTTTAAATCAATTAAAACAAGCATGTTCTCTTCTGAAATTGTTAATAAATATAAATCAAATGATAGCTATATAATTACTTGTGTTAATAAAAGTCTTACTACTGGAAGTAATCCTATAAAACCTTTTGATGAGGTGATTAAGGTCAACGATCAAGATGTTAATGTAAAAAACTATAAAATCCATTCTCTCTTGTTTGATTCTAACCCTGGGAAAGTTGAAGTTACACTTAGAAGAAATAATAAAATATTTAGCAGAACTTTAAAAACAGACGATATTAAATATAATGCTGGGGATGAAATATGCACACCTGAATTTATTGAATTTACCTGTGATGAAATCTTTTTCACTCCAGAAGCTTCTCGACCTAAAAATTATTGGGAAGTTGTGCTTAAATGTCTTGATAAAAATGACGCTCCGATAATACCATTCTCTTATTACAATACTTGGCTATATTTAGATGCCATAAAATTTACACTTGGTTATTATACTTGGGACGAACAATCTATTAAAAAAATTAATTACTATTTGCCAAAAGCAGAAAAAGCATTAGAAAAAGTAGAAGAGTATCTTGCCAAAAATAAAGACAAAGAAGTTCCAAAAGAATATCTCGGACTTCAAAAAAGTATTGCAAATGCCTACAAATTTGCTCAAGATAAAAAATTAAAAAGAGAAGATAAAATAGTTTTAAGTCAAAAAAATATCGAAAGATATAAACTTTCAATCTCAAGTAAATTTTCTGAAAATAAAATTGATACTAAAGAAACTAAAGACTTCTTATTAGATTACTTTAGAATTTTAAGAGAAAATAATGAATATGAATTTATTGAAAAACATTGGACAAAAGCTATTCAAGTCATCGATTGGAAAGACCCAAATAATATAAAATATTTTAAAATTCATAGAGATCTATCTAAAATTTATGACTTTGTGTATAAAATAGAACCGGATTACGACAAAGAGCTCTCCATCCTTTATAATGCTCTCTCTTTACTAAAATCACATGATCAAAAAAAAGTAGAAGTAATAATTGAAAAAAATAAAATAATTTCTGATCAAGTTTGGGCTCTAATTACAAAATATCAATTCAAAAATGACTTTAAGGCTAAAGAGCTTGAAAAAGGTATGAAATTGCTTAACAAGACAATATTAGACTTTAGATCTTTACCTAAGAATAAACAAAACAAAATCTTAAAAAAACATTCCTATTCATTGAGAAATTTATTGTCACCACTAGCTATCTCATACACTTACCAAACAAAATTCAAAGATGCTTTGTCTATTCAAGAAGAAATACTAAAACATGTTGATGAAAATGAAAAACTTGAGGATACGCAAAAATTACATCCTATTAGCTCAATCATGGCTCTTCATGCAACGTTAGGTAATTTAGATAAAGTAATTTATTATTTGGGGCTATATAATAATTTGGCAGCTAATTTAGTTCATTCCAAAGATGGAGTGGCATATTTATCTTTCACAATCCCTTATCAATCTTTTGTATTATACAATTTAGGTTTATTTGAAGAAGCTAAAAAACTTATACAATTCAGCGATGATAATATCGTTCGTAAACGCGACACAAGCTTAAGCATTCTACAAAGCGATATATTTGATTACACAGCAGGAAATTTGTTTATTAGAGAAAAAAAATATGATAAGGCAATCGCTAAATTAGAAAAAGCAAGTAATGCATGGAGAAAAAGAACTTCGGATGACGCTTCATTACTTTACTCGGCATATGCTTCGGTAAGCTTATTAGAAAGTTATTACTTAAAAGGCGACATTAGTAAATTTGAGAAACTATTCAAAGAGCTATCACAAACTTCCTTGAGTCCTAAAAAAATGTCTGTCAAACAGTTAGTGGAAAAAATTGAATGGTTTAATGTGCCTGGCGATAAATCGGGCGCAATATATTCGGTTGTTCTTGATTACTATATAAAGAACAACTTACCTGATAAAGCAAATAACCTTGCCATCTATCTTTCAAAATACGCTAAGAAAGTAATCAGCCATAAAAAAGAATTGGGGCCTGGAAACATGTCTGGTTTTGATCTAAATGAGAAATTTGCACAAATAGCCTTAAATTTATCTAGAAATGGGCACCCTGAAGGAAAGAAAATTTTAGAAACATTACATCCATCAATAAAAAAAGATTTTACCAATAAAATGTTTGCTTCTCATTTAAGCCCAAGATTTAGATCAAGAGCTATAATTTCTTCATACCTTCAGGTTGCCGACATCCAAAACGATTCAAAATTTACTGAAAAAGCTTATTCATTATCTCAAATTGTTAGAAATTCAATTACATCAAAAGATATGCAAAAAAGTTTGTCAAAAAAGAAATTTAAAGAAAAAGATAAATTTAAGTTGATAAAAGAATATCAAAATTTACAAATTAAACTGACCTCTATTTCTGCAACCGATGAATTTGATATCAATAAAATTTCCGCCAAAGGATTTGGTTCTAAAACTAATATAAATCAAAAAGAAATTGATGAAATAAATGAAAAAATTACGAAATTAGAAAAAAAAATTAAAACTAAAGCTCCTGAATATTTTAAGTTAATTAATCCACAGTCAATTAAAATAAAAACTATACAAAAATTTCTGAATGACAACGAAGCTGTTTTGGATTATTTTTTCCATGAGGAGGGTTTAATTGTTTTTGCGATTAAAAAAAATAATACAAAAATTTATACTTCTAGTCTTAATTTAAATGAAGTTTTAGAGTTATCAAGAAAAATTAGAAATTCATTAATTCCTGATATTAATACAAATAAATTAATGGCCTTTGATGTTAAATCTTCACACAAAATATATAAAAATACATTTTCATTCATGGAACCTTTTTTGACGAATATTAGAAAAATATACGTTATTCCTGATGGTCCTTTACAAAATATTCCTTTACACACCTTGCCTATAAATTTGAGTGAAAATTGTTTTGATTGTTCGAAAATAAATTGGCTTTTAAATAAGTATACATTTGTTTATCTACCAAGTGTTGAGTCATTGGCTAATTTGGATCTTAAAAAGAAATCTGTTGTTGAAAAAATTATAAAAAAAGAAGTGAAAGAAAAAATTTTAAAGAAAATTACTAAAACTAGTGACAAATATGTTTTTTTAGGAATTGGTGATCCTTTATTATCGGCTGATGTTAAAAAACAATTAGATACAGAAGAACGTTTAAAACGTTTTGCAAAACTTGTTCGAGGCGGTTTTATTGCTAATTCAACTGAAATTAAAAATATTTATGGTCCTGTAGATGGATCAAAAGATGAGTTAATTAATATTAAAAACTATTTGTTACCTTCAAAATCTTTATTGTTGTTGTCCGAAGATGCTACCGAGGATAAAATTAAGCAATTAGATTTAAAAGATTTTAAAATTATTCATTTTGCTACACACGGTGAAATTTCTGGAGCTATAAAAGGTTATAACGAACCATTTTTGGTTTTAACTCCACCTGACAAAGGCACGCTAGAAAATGATGGAATATTAGCTATGAGTGAAATAATGTTATTAGAAAATAATGCAGACATAGTTATTTTATCAGCATGTAATACTGCTGCAGGTGAAAGCACTAATGCTGAAGGCTTTAGTGGTTTAGCTCGAGCTTTCTTTTACGCAGGCTCAAAATCTTTACTAGTATCACATTGGTATGTCGAAACGTTTGCGGCAAAAGAAATTACAACTACTTTCTTTGAAAATATGAAAGATGATAAAAATTTATCTACTTCAGATTCTTTAAATTTATCGATGCAAAAGTTTATTGATAATAATGAAGAAAAAAGTCATCCTTTTTATTGGGCTCCATTTGTAATCGTGGGTGCTGATCAAAATATTAGTTTATAATTCTTAACTTTGTTTAAAGGGTTCCCACTCGTCCCACTTGCCATCTTGGTTATAATCATAACCAACAGTATCAAATTTACCGTCATCATTTTCATCTAAATATACTGTGTCAGGAATAGCATCATTGTCTGTATCAAACAAAACCTTTTCCCAGGCACCATTCTCATTTGCGTCGATCCCAGCTGAATCTATTTGTCCGTCCTCGTTATCATCTAAGACCATGGCATCTGGAATTCCGTTTTTATTATCATCGTACAAATATCCATCAGCAACATTATTTTCATTGTCGTCTAGTATTTTACAGTATTGTTCACATTCAATTAATGCTCTCGTATGATTTTCATCATCTTGTCTGAATTTATCTACGTTACCATTAAAGTCATTGCCTTGATTTTGGACCTCCGTATAAACTTTATAAATAAAAGGTTCAATTTCATCTACTGAAACGGCAAAATTTAAATTTTGTCCTCCATGAGTCCAGGTGTTAATACCGATTAGTTCAGCATTGTCATTTAGTAATGGGCCACCAGAATTTCCTGGATTAATCGACGCTGAAGTTTGAATAATAGATGCGTTATGTTTATAACCTTGAATTGTCCACTTATAATTATCTCTTATTCCGCTAATATCACCTTTTGAATATGTCCAATAATATCCCTCCGGATGACCTATTGCATGAGCCGTATCACCTGTTTCAATTTTGTTAAGATCAGCATAAGGTATTGTTTTTAAAATTTTTTTTGTTTCAATAAATATTAAAGCTAAATCTTTCTCTATAGAATAACCCATAAGTGTTGCATTAGCTCCATCGTTACAATCTATTTCGCCTATTTTATTCCCTGGAGGTTTAAAACAAACTCGAACAAAATCTGCCCCTTCAATGACATGCCAATTAGTAACTATAAATGTAAATTTATCACCTCGTGATCGGTCTGGTACAATAGCAATAATTCCGGCTCCTGATCCATTGTATTCAGAATCTTCAGGATTGTCGCCTTTCCAGTTATCAATTAAAACAACACTATCTGCAGTAGTTTTGAAAACACTTTTTTTTCCTCTCAAGGAATTTTCTGAACCCAATAAAGCAATTGCTGATCTAAATTTATTACTATTTTGATTTGTAGCTTTCAAAATTTTTGAACTCATCAATCTTTTGAATCTTGAGTCAATTGTAGTTTTTTTATTTGATTTTTTAAGTATTTTGCCTCTTTCTCCTCTCAAATTAAAGTCACTCGTTTCTTGAGAAAGTAAAATGCTTGGTTGAAAAGAAATAGCAAATAAAATTAAAAAACCTGATATAAAAATTTTTTTTGTCATGACTATGTTAACCACGCAAGAAATGCAGCGGTATTCCTGCTTCCATTAACACTCATTATTATAATAAAAAATACTATAACAGCATATGAAATTGGACCCCAAATTCTACTCAATCTATCAATTCTATCAGAAGAAAACTTGATTATTTTACCAAATAATCTTGTTTCAAATATCCTATTTTTTTTATACAACCTATAAGATGATATGGTTAAAAAGTTTGGAATAGTTGCATATAAATAGCTAACTAAAATAATATGATCCATTATTGTTAAATATGATAGTCGAGGGATATCATCAGTTACTACAAAGTTATAAGCAATCAACGAGAGTAGACAAACAATTGTTATTGTAAGTTTTGATTCCAATTCTCTAGGTGGAATCCAAAAAACTGACCAGCAAACAATTAAAATAAGTAAAATTGGGAAAAGCACTTTATAAATGTAATATTGAAATTCTCTTTCGATTTCCAAAATAATATCTATTCCGCTGCCATATGAACCCTTATACCATCCTGTTTCTTGGTATAAAAAACCTTTGATCCTATATTCTTTAAATTTCCAACCTGGAATTAATGTTTTTTGTTTTTTAAGTTCATGCATATCTGCATATACATCCCAGGGAACCAAGTTCAACCCAGCATCCACAGTTTCAGCAAATCTAAATGTTATTTCTTGTTTATCAAATGGAAATGTTCTTAAATCAAAATTATTTTTAGTTTTTACTATTCCTTTAAATATACTGAACATCTCTGTGGCAGTATAAGTGTCGTTTACATCTTCCTCTCTAAAACTAAACGTATGTTCCCATTCATATTCATCTTCGCTAACAAAAGCCACATTTTTAAGTTCTACGTTGTAAGCTGGGGAGAATAATTGCATTTTCTCAAGATCATCATCGCTATAATGACATGGATAGTAATCAGTAACGCCAGTACTATCATCTGTATATCTAAAATGTTCTCCTAATTTAAAAAAATTATCTTCTTTGGGTTTTTCACTAAAATGATCAACATCTTCACCATCCCACATATCTGCTACTATTTGGTAATTTATAAAAAATTCGGTTGTAAATGTTTTTGGGTCAATATTGTTAAAACTTACAATTTTAAACATTAAATATTTATCTCTAGATGTTACTTCTTGATATTTTAAAGTTTCTTTTTTTAAAATTTTTTTATTATTAATAATTCGATAATACTCAACATGCGTTGGTTTATCTTCTCCGAGCAAATCATCGATTTCATCATCTGTTAAATTTTTTACGAACTTGCCATCGATTTTTGTAATAGTATCTCCAGGCCTAATAGCTATTTTATCAAAAAGATTTACTTGAATGTTTTGGATCTTAATGTTTTTATTTACATCTCTATAAAAAATTTTATCTCCTAAAATTTCTTTTTCTGTTCCGTCCCAAGAGTATTCAACTTTTCTAATTTTTTTAGGATCCCAAGTTTCTTCAAGTAAAATACCTTTATCTTCCGACACATATTCAACAATGTTGTGATCTTTGATCAGATTGTAATTATCAATTACACTATCATGAAAATTATAACACGTAGATGTAGAACGATGAGTCTTAGATGTTATTGTTTCTGCGAAAGAAAAATTTTTGAGGAAAACAAAAAAGAATGCAAAAGCAATTATTAATAATAATCTAAATTTCATTTAATTTTTACCCTGTTTTTTCTTTACTCTATTTAAAATAATAAAAGGTATAATAATTAATAATAAAACAATAATAATCAAAATAAATAATTCTCCATTTATCATTACAAAATTATATAAATAATGAACAAGACTCGGAACTATTAAGGCAAAAATAATATTTTTTTTTGATTTTGTAAAATGATGTTTAAGTACAAAATATCCCATCAAACAACCAAAGGATGCATGTGCTGGAATAGAAGTAAATGCCCTGATGGAAGCCAAAGTGGTAGATCCATATATTTCAGAAAATTCAGAAAAATAAACATAGTAAATATTTTCCAACGTTGCAAAACCTAAAGATACAGTAACACCATAAACCAATGCATCCATGGGTTCATCAAAATCTTTTAATTTTAAAACGATAAAATAAAAAACTAAAAATTTAAATCCTTCTTCAACAAATGACGCTGGGAATATGGCTATGTGTTTTTCAGGTATTTTAAATAAGATATAGGTATTAATAAAAAAAATAGGAATGCTGATTACAATTCCCCATATAAAAACTTTTATGATGGCGCTAGCTGGTTCTGGAAATTTATCAGATTTAACAAAAAACCGCAGAATTAGTAAAGACGGTAAAATAGTAAGGGAAAGTAAATATAAATCCAATTTTAAACCTTTTTCTTATTTAAATAAAACACAATGATGGTGATAATATTTACAACCATCCAAATCGATTTTTCATACAAGTAAACTGGCAATATAGGATTATAGAGAAAGGTAAAAAAACCAAAAATCCAAATATTGGGAATATTTTTCTTTTTATAAAAATTATAAGCAAAATAAGCTGAACAACCACAAACCACCACACGAGATAAGGTGTAATAACCTATAGGCATGGGAAGTATACCAATCAACAAAACAACTGTTGGTGCCAACCAAAAAATATCTTTTTGCTTTAAATTATTTAACACTTTGGTTCGGTATTAGGGTCTAATTGCCATACCCATTCAACATTATTAATGCCCATGTAAGTAAACAGTTCAACCCATAACTTTTGCATGGATTCAGCTGCTTTCATATTAGTTTCACAACTATAATTATGGTTAAGAAACAAAACCTTAACTTTTAAATTTGCTACATCTTCAGATTTTGGTTTTGTTTCTTTTAAATAAACTTGTGTTGTCTTATTTTTTAAAAGTCCTTTTAAATCACCACAATACCTTTTCTTGTTATTGGTGGTAAGTTTTGGTTTGCAATAGCCTTTAGTGTGATTAAGATTAAATCTCTTGGAAATTTGAACTAAATCTGAAGCGATGACTAATTCTCTTTTGGGATATTGGTTGGAAAAATCAAAATTTTTATTTCTTAACACTTCAATAATAGTTTCATAAACATAGCTACCTTTGGGACTTGTGTATCTGAGAGGAATAAATCTATTTCGATTTATTCTTTCTGTAATTTTTGTTCTATGTTTTTCAATATCTTCTGTTGTAATTTCCTTCCCATCTTCTTTTGCTCTATTCACTGCTTTTTGAACAATAGCATCTATATACTTTTTATATGTTAGACCGCAATTACCAATTAGACAAAAATCAGATGTGCTTAGCGCCATTTCTTCAATGAATCCAGCAAAGAGTTCTTTAATTCTTTTTCTTCCTTCGCATTTTTTATTAGTGCCATCTAGATTTTCAAATGAAAGTTTCCCATTTCCAGTTTTCATTCGGCATTTAGCAAAAAATGGTTTTTGTTGAGAGGCTGAATTTTGATCAATTCTTACGAAGGAAAGTTTATGATAAGGTTCTGTCTCTTCTGGTAAAGCTCTTCCAAACGCAGTATTTAAAATAAAATCTCTTTGGAAAGGACGGTGTTTGGTAGTAAAATCTACAATAATAAGCTTATGACCAAGTTTTGTATTTCGATTTATTGGACAAAAATCTCTATCTAGGCCAGACCATTTTATTCCATTGGTCTTGTCTTTATAACACTTGGGGAATCCTTGGGGGTAATCATCTGCTATTGATGAATTTATTAAAGCAATACTAAAAAAAAAAACGCTAAATAAATAAATAAAATTTTTAAGTGAAAGCATAATTTTTTCTTAATTCAAGAATTTTTTTATCAGTTTCATCTTTCAAAATATTTAAATCCTTTTCGTATTGAATTTGTTCTTCTGTCAAACGTTTTTGGTGAGTATTCACTTTTTCTTGAATTTTATCTCCTGGAAAATAATAATCTGTAGAATTTGAAAAAATCTCTTCAGGAGTTTTTAATTTGATGTCTAGCTCATATTTTTTATCCCAATAAGCAGGTCGAACCTTATCAGTTCTTACTTCTTCATTATGTCTTCTATATTCTTCAGTAATATGAATTATATCTCTTTCTGCCTCAATAATATAATCCTTGTATGCATCAAATACATGGGTAACGTGATTACTATAGTTAACCCATTCTTTTAATTCTTTTTCTTGAAGACTATTTAGTATATTGCCGCTTTTAGAATGTTCGCTATTAAAAACTTTGCCTACTTCATTTCCTAAATTTTCACTTATTCGATTTATTTCTGCTCTGGCTTTTTCTCTATTTTTTGCCACACTGCCATAGCCTGGATAGGTATCATTATAAAGGTAGGCATCAATAAGTGAGATAACGGCAAAAGTTATTCCTACAAATGTTAAGACCAAAGATAGAAAATTCCAGTCAACAGTCCAAAAATAAAGTGGATTTAAACCTTCTGCAGCGCCTTCGCCACCAATATCCATATCAGCAAAATTTTGCTGTGTATCTGTATTGTCATATATGGCACGAACAGCTCCTAAACAAACGTTAATATATGTAATTAAAATTCCATATAAAAACATTACAAAAATTAACCAAAATCTTGATGCTCTTTGTTTAAAGTGTACCGCTCCTTTTAATACAAAATATCCAACAAGTGCTGAAACCATAACGTTTAAACCTGCAACAGCCGAAGAATAGGCAAAGCCTTCTTCTTCTCCAATTGCTTCAGCCAATAATTTCATATTTAAATAAGATTCTAAAATAAATAGACCAACAATAATTCCGATTTGAATGATCATTAAATTGAAAGTTAAAACGGCTGGCTGACGACCCACACCATTTAAATTTCTGAAAGTGTCGACATCTCGATCCTCCTTATCAAAAACAAGTCTTTGATTTTGAAAGGTAGTTTTGGCTTGCTCTAAAATTTCACTTATTTTGTTTCGAGTATTTTGAATATTAAAATGTTGTTTTTTTATTTTAAATTTTATTTCATCGATTTTATTTGTAACAGGTGCTAGGTATTCTCTCGCTTCTTTGATAGATTCTTTTACTTTATCCTTAACAGCATCTATACCTTCAGCTTCACAGTCAGAAAACTCTTTGGCATGAGCTTTCGGTCGCCCAAATTGCGCATCTTTTTCGGATCTTTCTTCTAAATGTATGGAATCTTCAATTTTTTTTCTATCAATTTCAGTAAAAGAAAATGACTCTGCTGAAGTTTTTCCTAATTTTTTCCTACTGTTTTTTTTAATCATTTTATAAATTGCGTAAGCACCCCCCAAAATGACTATTGTTATAACTATATAATTCATACAGTTTACGCTAATAAACTCCTTGCTCTCAAGCTTAAATTGTTCTTAATTTTCATAGGCAGACACATAAATATCACCGATAATTGGAGACAATTATTATAAAAGTTACCAAAACAAGTGTTGATGCATAAGAAATAAAAATATCCTGGTTTGAAATTCTCAATCTATCTTCTCGTTCAACAATCTTTTTATTTTGTTCTCTTCTGTGATAGTACAAAATTGTAATAATCATAATTACAAATAATAAAACTGACTGTACATATTCATGTATAAAATGATTATACATTCCATGTAAAATTACGGGGACCATTAAAGCTAATACAATATATAAACGTCTTTTAAATTCATCCGATTGACGAAAAAGATTCATGCTAACTAATGCGCCCATAATTATTCCAACACCTAGGTGCATAATCGTAGGAAATACTCTTACCACTACCAATTCCCACATGTCTGCGTAACTATCTTTGCTAAAAACGTATCCAACATTTTCGTATCCAGCAAATCCCAATCCTAAGGCAGCTCCATAAATAATAGGATCCATAGGCTCATTTAATTCCGTTAGTCGAGCACAAAAATAAATTAGAAAGGCAAATTTTAAAGATTCTTCAAGATAAGCCGCTCTAAAAAAAGCCATATAAGAACCCCAATCCGCATTAGGATCAATGCCCACTAAAGGCCCTATAAGATCTTCAACGATTATTATTAATAGATGAAGAGGAAAGATTAGTCCAACTCCTAGAAAAAAAGTTCCTACAATAAATCTTGGGGGTTCTCTAAATCGATCTACGTAGTAGATCATTGGCAAAAGCAAAACAACAGGAAGTATTGTTGCTAAATATATTAATGTTTCTTGCATAGTTATTATATCCCCCGATTAATAAATATTACTTAAAAAACACATATTAATTTGACCATATCTAATCCAATAAATACATCGTTTTTTTGTTTAGGCTTTAAACGACTATTTACAGTTAAAATATGGGAATGATGCAATATATAGCAATATCCAAAGTTTTAGTAAAAATTGGACAAATAAAAAAAGATTTTAACCTACGAATAATATTTTTAAAAAATATATTATATGCCAAACAATATAAATTTGGCCTGCAAGAGCCCAGCCTGAACCTTGTTTTTTTCTTTGCTTCATTTTTTTATATTCTTCAGCGCTTCGCCAAGTTCCAACCATTGCAAAAATAACTGCACCCAATAAAAATGCAAAATATAACAACATGATCGCCGTTGTTGCTTGAGAATCATAGGCAGCATCAGGAACAATCCAAAATGGCAACGACAAAACTGTGGTACCCACCATGTACCAAAGCCAAAAACTTTGAACAAAAGATACTTTTCCGTTCCAAAATTTATTTAAATCTTTTTTCATTAGTTTTTCTT
>CACIOV010000008.1 GCA_902588335.1 uncultured Pelagibacteraceae bacterium | reverse complement strand
TTGGTCGTCCAATTCCTATTCTTATACGTGAGTAATTTTTTCCAATATTTTTGTCTATAGAGTCTATTCCATTATGTCCTGCGTTACTCCCACCAAATTTTACTTTAACTTTACCGATATCAATATCCATGTCGTCATGAAACACAAAAACATCCTTTACTTCTATTTTAAAATATTCAATAAGTTCTTTAATACAGACTCCCGATCTATTCATAAAAGTAAGTGGTTTTATTGCAAAAACTTTTTGCTCGTTTATTTTTCCTGTTGTTAATAAACCTTTAAATTTTGGTTTTTGTTTTGATAATTTGAATTTTTCATTAATTGCATCAATTATTAAAAATCCTACATTATGTCGATTATTTAAATTATTTGGATTTGGATTACCCAGGCCAACTAAAAGCAGCATAATTTATAGTTTATCCTATCTTATTTTTTTTTAGTTTCTTTTTCTTTATCTTTATTTTTAGATTTTTCTTTATCACCTGATGAAGCTTTAGCTTTATCATCCAAAGGTTTGGCAGATTTTTCTTTAGTTTTATCATCAGTAGGTTTGCCAGATTTATCTTTACTCTCTTCAGTAGAGGCCGCTCCTTCAGCGCCTTCAGCTGGAGCCTCACCATCCGCAGGAACTTCTTCTTCAGTTTTTTCTGGCTCTACTAGAATTGTAGGTGGTGCAACTGTTGCAATTACAAAATCTCTATCTGTAATTGTTGGAATAACATTTTCTGGAAGTTTAACCGATGATATTTTAAGACTGCTATTAATTTCTGTATTATTTAAATCAACAACTATTTCTTTTGGAATATTTTCTGTTGGACATTTTAATTCTACTTTTCTTCTCACTATATTTAAAACACCACCTTTTTTTAACCCTGGAGATTTTTCTTGATTAATAAATTTTACTGGTATTTCTAAAATTAGTTTTGAACCTTTTGCGATTCTAACAAAATCAATATGTATTGGTTCATCAGATACAGGATCATAAGAAATATCTCTAGGCAGAACTTTTTCAGCACTCCCATCTATTTCCATGTCAAAAATTTTAGACATAAAAGTATCTGTTTTAATGAAATCTTGAAGGTGTAATTTTTTTATGCTTATTTTTAAATTACTTTTTTTTCCACCGTACAATATAGCAGGAATAAAACCCTCAGAACGCAACTTGTTTACCTGTCCAGTCGAGGTGTTTGTTCTTTTTGTCGCTTTTAAAATATTCATAAATTGAAATGGTGTTTTTATATTATGTTTGGAAAAAAAACAAGTAAAATTATTTAAAAAGACTAGAAACTGAAGTAGAGTTCGCAATTCTTTTCATTGCTTCAGAAATCATTGGAGCTAGAGAAATTATTTCTATTTTTTTACTTCTTCCAACTTTTTTCGAATTATCTATTGTATCTGTTGTTATTAGTTTCTTAATTTGAGATTTTTCAATTTTATATATTGCTTCACCGCTTAATACAGCATGGGTAATATAAACATGAACATCTTTTGCACCTTTATCTTTTAGAGCTTTTACTGCGTTTACAATAGTTCCTCCAGAATCTATTATATCATCCACAATTACACAGTTTTTATTTTTTACATTTCCAACAATATTCATGACCTCAGATTTTCCTGGAGCTGGTCGTCTTTTATCTATTATGGCTATACTAGAATTTATTCTTCTGCTAAGTGCTCTTGTTCTTTCAACTCCACCAACATCCGGCGCAACACATATTAAATTATTTAATTTTATATTTTTTTTAATATGCCTTGCGAACAAAGGTGTAGAAAATAAATTATCTACCGGAATATCAAAAAAGCCTTGAATTTGTCCTGCGTGCAAATCTACACTTAATATTCTATTTGCTCCTGCGTTTGTAATTAAATTTGAAACTAATTTTGCCGATATTGCAGTTCTTGGTACCACTTTTCTATCTTGTCGCGCATATCCAAAATAAGGAATCACAGCAGTAATATTTTTTGCAGAAGATCTTCTTAATGCATCAATGCAAATTAAAAGCTCCATCAAATTATCATTAGCCGGGTTGGATGTTGATTGAACTACAAATATACTATTGCCTCTAATATTTTCATTAATTTCTACATAAACTTCGCCATCAGCAAATCTTTTGATATTTGAATTAACCAATTTTAGCTTGAGTTGTCTTGCTATGTCTTTGGACAGTTTTAAATTACTTGTACCAGCAAGAACTTTCATAAGATAATTTGTTTATATATCTTTAATAAAAATTTACAAATTAATTAAACATTTAATTAAGTCATTAATATGACAGAAATACACCTTCCATAATCTTTCTCTTTTTTAAGGCTAGATCTTCTGTAGCTATAAAAAAATTCGCTTTTTGAAAAAGTGTCCATTTCAATATTATCAATATTATTGACATTTAAATTCCAAAGTTCTTTAATTATGAATCCTCTTAAGTCAAATTTATATTTTTCGTCATTAATTCTTTTGAAAAAAACTTCATTTTTTTTATCTTGATCAATAAATTTTTGAAAAAAATCTACTTTTACTTCATAATTATCTTTATTAATACAAGGGCCAATAACAGCAATTAAATCATTATTACTTGATTTTAAATCATTAAACTTTTTTGTAGTACTTTTAATTATTCCATTTAGAGCACCTTTCCAACCTACATGAGCGCATCCAATTATTTTTTTGCTTGGGTCATAAAAAAGAATAGGCGCACAATCTGCTGCGAGGATACCAATCCCAATATTTTTAACTTCTGACACTATACTGTCACCAGTTAATTTATTTTTTACAGAACTTTCATTATCAAAGTGTATAACATTTTTGCTATGTATCTGATTTAAAGTTATTAAAGATTCTTTTTTACAACCAATTTTTTTGCTAACTAATTCAAGATTTTTATGAACGTTTTCTTTTTCGTCGCTTGAACCTAGACCACAGTTTAAGCTTTCATAGAATCCTTTCGAAAAACCATTCTTTCTAGAGAAAAAGCAATGTTTTACATTTTTAAATTTTTTTAGTTTTTTGGAAAAAAACATAGTTAAAAACCTAAAGAAAATTTTTTTCCTTTTTTTTGAGCAAATAATACTTTAAAAATATTTCCCATTTCTCTGTAATCTAATAGCCTTTTTAATCTATAAAACATGTTTGCTTTTTCCTTAAATGTCATTTTTTTAGATAAAATATACGCTCTTTCTAAGATGCCAATTTTTTTTAGGAACTCATTTTGTGTTGTTATTTTTTTTACATCAAGGTTGTTTTTTTTTAATATTTTATAAAATAATTTAAAATTTAAGTGTGATGTAATATCTGAATGATGGGGCATTGACAAAATATTTATGTATTTATGTTTTTTAATTGACTGCAAAGTGCTTTGATTTTTTTTTACATTATAACCGTAATCAAAAGTTAATAGCCCGCCACCAAACTTGTTAATTTGTTTTGCTATGGTTTCTAGAAATTTTATTGCCCCTATTGGATATTCAATGGTATTGCCAGTCGAGATTAAATTTAAGCTTTGTATACGTTTTATTAAATTATTATTTGCTTTTTTATGTAAAAATATTATTTTTTTATTATCATTTGACAAAGATACATGTCTTTCAAAAAATAATCTTTTCTTTTTGTATATCTGTTTAATAGGCAACGCATCAAAGAATTCATTTCCTATAAAGATTACAGGCCCATAGTTTATTTCTTTTATATTTTTTATCCATTTAACTTTTCCATTATTAATTTTTGTTTTTTGAATTTTTTTTAACTTATCGCTTATTTCTAATAAATTTATTTCTAAAGAATCATAAAAATTTTTAAACTGTTTAAACGTTTTTAATAAATCTTTACATAAAGTGCCATCTCCTGGCCCCAGCTCTACCAATAAAATTTTTTTTGGCTTTTCTAAATGCTCCCAGAAAGCTACACACCACACTGCCAGCATTTCCCCAAATAGATTTGAAACTAAGGGAGCTGTTATGAAATCTCCACCTTTTCCAAAAGGATTTTTTGTCATGTAATAACCAAATTTTTTGCTGTAAAGCGAAATATTAATAAACTGATCTAAAGGAATAGATTTTTTTTCTTTTAATATATTAATTATTTTGTTCATTTTTTTTCACAAAAAATATTATAAGACAACCAGCTAGAAGAGTTATAGAGCTTAATATAGAACCCATCGAAAAATAGTTAAAAAAATAACCGAGATGCACATCTGGCTCTCTAAAAATTTCTGAAAATATTCTTAGAACTGAATAGAAAATTAAAAAAACACCTGAAATATAACCTGTTTTGAATAATAATCTTTTTTTTAGAGCCAAATGATTAATTAAGATAAATAGAATTAATCCTTCCAATATGGCCTCGTATATCTGAGAAGGATGCCTTGCTATACTCCCACCATTTGGAAAGATTATAGCCCAAGGAAGAGTAGAAATTTTTCCATAAAGTTCACCATTTATAAAGTTTGCAATTCTTCCCAAAAAAATACCAATAGGAGCCACGCACGAAATAATATCAGCAAATTTAAAAAAATTTATCTTTGTTTTTCTAGAGAAAAAAATGATCGATATTATTACTCCAATTAACCCGCCATGAAAAGACATTCCTCCTTGCCAAAGTTTAAAAATTTCAAAAATGTTTTGATAGTAATAATCAAGATTATAAAAAAATACATACCCTAAGCGACCTCCTAAGATTATGCCTATTACCAAATAAATTATTAGATCGTTAAAGTGCGATTTTTGGATTTGTTCAAAATTATATTTATTTGACGTTGTTAATTTAATTATTTTAGTCGCATACCACCATCCTATGACAATTCCTAGAATATAAGCTATAGAGTACCATCTAATTTGGAATAAGCCTAAATCGATTAATACTGGATCAAAATTATGGACAATCATTTTAAAAAAAAGATTTATTTAATAATAAAATTAAAATAACTTAAAGGTATTTAAAAATACATGGAAAAATATAATAAGTTACTAAGAAATATAACAGAATTAATCGAAAAAGGTTTGTTCACTTCCAAAAACCTTAAAAAAGAAGTCGAAGATACGCTAAAATTTCAAATGGAAATTATTGCAAATAAGTTGAATTTTGTTTCAAGAGAGGAATTTGATGTACAAAAAAAAATAGTCGAAAAATTAGAAAAAAAAATAAATAAAATTAAAATTAAGAAAAAATCTACAAAGGCAAAGAAATCTTAACTCTTAGTCCATCCAAAGGACTTTTTTCTAAAGAAATATTTCCTCCGTGTGAGCGGATTATGTCGTTAGCAATTGATAAACCTAATCCAACACCTGATTTATTTTGGCTTCTACTTTTATCAATTCTATAAAATGGTTTCATGACTTTATCGTATTCGCTTTCAGCAATTCCAGGACCATCATCATCAACAAAAATTGTAATATTTTTTTTTGTTTTATTTGAAAGAATTTCGACTTTTTTTCCATAAGATAATCCATTATCTATTAAATTTGCTAAACATCTTCTAATTGAATTTGGTCGTATATTAATTTCCATATTTGGTTCAAGAGAAAGTTTGATTTGTTTATTTTCGTATTTTTTAATCAAATCTTGAATTATGTAATTAAGATTAATTTTTTCAGTTTCTTCATTTTTTTGATGTCTCGAAAATTCTAGATATTCATTAAGCATACGTTCCATTTCTTCAATATCATCACTCATTTTTTTTGCTAAGTCTTGCTGTTTTAATAAAGCTAATTGTAGTTTTAATCTGGTTAGGGGAGTTCTTAAATCGTGGCTTATTCCTGATAACATTTCTGATCTTTGATTTAAGTGAATAGTAATTCTTTTTCTCATCCTATCAAATTCATAAGCTGCTTGTCTTATTTCTTTTGCTCCAGAAGGTCTAAATTCTTTTATAAATTCTCCTTTACCAAAACTTTCTGCAGCTTTGGACAGGTTCACAATCGGACGAGTTTGATTTTTTAAAAAAATTATAGCAATAAAAATTAAAAGAAGACCTGGTAGAGTTATCCATAATGCAAAAATACGCGCAGAAGAAGGTGAAATTTTATGTTTCGGAAAAAATATTTGAATGAAGCCGTTTTTATATTTTATTCTTAATTCTACTAATTCTTTATATGAAGTAGTATCAAACCAATAAGAAGCAGCTTCAAAAGATGACTTAAGTTCTCGTCTTAAACTTCTATCCATGGGGCTATACCATCTTTCTTTTGGCGCTTTAGGAAAAATTTTATTTTCTTTTAAAGAAATAACAAAATCAAAATTTTGATTATATAAATTTATGATCGCTTGTTTTTGTTCCGTATCTGGAATGGTATAAACATCATACAAGGTACGAATTTCACTTACCAATGAACGTGTCATTCCTTTATTGGCTTTTATCCAAAGACTATCGAAAAAAACTACTGTAATAATAATTTGTAACAAAATAATTGGTGTAGCTACGATTATTAGCGATCTATAAAAAAGACCTTTCGGTAAAATTTGTTTGATAATATTATTTAATCCATAAAACATAACCAGAACCCCTTATTGTTTGTAAATATTTTGGTTTTTTAGGCTTAGACTCAATCTTTTGCCTAAGTCTTGTGATTACAACGTCTATTGTTCTTTCTTTTGAAATATTTATAATTTTTCCAATACTGGTTCTAGAAAAAACTTTTCCAGGAGATTCTAACATTTTTTCTAAAACCTTTTTTTCTTGTGGGTTAATTTTTATTATTTTTTTGTTTATTTTGATATATAATTTTTTTAAATTAATAATAGCATCACCTATATTTATTTCATCTGGTAAAATCGGTTTTTGAATTTTATTTAGTATATTTTTTATTCTTAACAAAAGTTCTTTAGGCTCAAAGGGTTTTCCAAGATAGTCATCCGCACCCAATTCTAATCCTTCTATTATATCTTCCTTTTCGCCTTTTGCCGTCAATAGTATAATTGGTATTGCGGCATTTTTTTTTATTTCTTTTGTTAAATCTAATCCACTCTCCCCCGGCATCATAATATCTAAAACCAATATATCAAATTTTACTATTTCCAATTTTTTTTTTGCATCCAGTGAATCTTTTGCTGTTGTAACTAGAAAATTATTTTCTTCAAGGTATTGCTTGACCAAATCTCTTATTCTGTCATCGTCATCAACTACCAGTACATGAAAAGTATTTTTATTCATTAATAATTTTATTTAAAACGTTTTTAAATTTAATTACAGAGTCTGAGTCTGAATTTTTGAGTGCACTGTAAATTCTTTTCTTTTGCTCTAAAAATATCTCTTCATAAAGTTTTTTTCCTTTTTCATTTAAAAATATTTTCCTTTGTCTAGAATCTATTTCTCCTTTTTTTAGAAGAATAGTTTTATTTTTAATTAAATCTCTTAAAACTCTATTTAGACTTTGTTTCGTAATTTTAAGTTTACTTAAAAGGCTGGAAACAGTTAAACCTTCATGCCTTTCAATTAGATGTATTGCTTTATGGTGAGCTGTTCCAAATGAATATTTTTTTAAGATTTTTTTTGGATCAGAATAAGTTTCCCTATAAGCATAAAATATTTGTTCAATAAAATCCTTAATCTGATCATCTTTTAAATATAATAAATCTCTCATAAATTGCTTTGGGTCAGTTATATTGACATATCTATATAAGATAGATACTTTTTTGAAACAAATAAATCAATTAAGATTAGTAAATTTTTATGGAATCCATACCTTACGATAAAAGATCGGGAAAGATTTGGTTTAATGGCGAACCGGTGAACTGGTCCGATGTAAAAATACATGTTTTAAGTCACGGGTTACACTATGCCAGTTGTGTTTTTGAAGGTGAAAGAGTTTATGACGGAGAAATATTTAAACTCGAAGAACATACGGAAAGATTATATCACTCAGCTTCTAGAATGGGTTTTAAAATTCCATACACACAGGAAATATTAAATAAAGCTACTAAAGATATTGTTGTAATTCAAAAAATAAAAAATGGTTATGTTAGGCCAGTAGCATGGAGAGGCAGTGAAATGATGGCAATTTCTGCTCAACAAACGAAAATAAACGTGGCGATCGCTGCTTGGGAATGGGGACCTTATTATGACATTAGCAAAGGTATTAGATTAAATATTTCGAGATGGAAAAGACCGGCTCCGGACACAATACCTTGGGATACTAAAGCTTCAGGACTATACATGATTTGCACACTTTCAAAGCACGAAGCAGAAAAAGAAGGATTTACAGATTCATTAATGTTTGATTATCAGGGTAATATAGCTGAAGCGACTGGAGCTAATGTTTTTTTTAAACATAAGTCGGGAGAATTGCATACTCCCATAGCAGATTCTTTTTTAAATGGTATTACAAGAAGATGTATTATTGAGATTGCAAAATCTAAAGGTATAAAAGTTTTTGAAAGAAAAATTAAGCCTGAAGAAATGAAAAATTTTGTAGGATGTTTTTTAACAGGCACAGCCGCAGAAGTAACACCTGTCGCACAAATTGATAAATATAAGTTTACAGTTTGCAATGTCATAAAAGATTTATCCGAAAGTTACCAAGCTCTGGTCAGGAAAAAAACAGCGGCTTAATATTTTTTATTTTAATCGATGGCGTGATCTATTCCTTTTTTTACGTAATCATATCCCGTGTAAAGCGTTAGGAAAGCTGAGAGCCATAATAAAATTATTCCAATTGTGTGAGCATTGTAATCTTGAAAATTAATAAGTCTATTTCCACTATCTCCAGTAAGCAGGATAGCAATAGAGAACATTTGAATAAACGTTTTGAATTTTGACATGTTGCTAACTGGCATAGCAACTTGAGACTTAGCTAAAAATTCTCGTAATCCTGAAATTAATATTTCTCTTGCAAGTATTATAATTGCAGCGATAACATCATAATTACGAATAGTATCATTCATAACCAAAAGCACTAATGCGGTTGCCACAATTATTTTATCAGCCACAGGATCTAAAAGCTCTCCAAGTTTTGATTCTTCTTTGTATAATCTTGCTAATAAACCATCCAAAAAATCTGTAAAGCTTGCTAATAAAAATATAAAAAAAGGTATTAGATCGCCCAAAAGACCCGGAAGGTAAAATGCAAATACAAATATTGGAACTAAAATTATTCTACCTATTGTTAAAATATTTGGAATTTTAAGTTTCATATATTCATCTTAACTATGAAAAAAATCATGTATTTTCTTAGCTACAGAAGTTTCTATACCTTCTACCTTTTTTAAATCATCAAAACTAGCTGATTCAACAGCTCTTGCGGAACCAAAATAATTTAATAAAGCCCTTTTTCTTGTTCTACCAACACCATTTATTTGATCCAATAGTGATTTTGATAAGCTTTTCTTTCTTTTCATTCTATGACTGCTTACAGCAAACCTATGCGACTCATCTCTCAATCTCTGTAGAAAAAATAATAATGGTTCTCTTTTATTTAATTTAATAACACTATTTTTATGAAAAAAAGTTTCATCACCTTTATTTCTGTTTTTTCCTTTTGCAATAGCTATTATAGGAATGTCATGAAAACCATATTCATCTAATATTTTTCTGCCCACTGAATACTGACCTTTGCCACCATCAATAATTACTAAGTCAGGAATTATCAAGTCTGTCTGTTTTTTGTTTTTTATAACTTTGGAAAACCTTCTTTCAAAAACTTCTTTTAACATTCCATAATCATCTCCTCCAATTAGGTCTTTATTTTTAATATTAAATTTTCTGTATTGTTTTTTAATAAAACCTTCCGATCCGAATGTGATTAATGCTCCAACAGAATTAGATCCTTGAATATGGCTATTATCATAAACTTCAATAGTTCCTGGCGAGATATTTAGTTTAAATTTATCGGCAACTTGATTCAGAAGTTTATTATTAGTTTCAGACTCAAATATTTTTCTAGTCAAAGCTTCTTTTGCATTTTTTTCAGCCATTTTAGATAATTTTAAACCGCTACCTTTTGTAGGAATTTTTATAGATATAAATTTTTCTTCTTTTTTTTCTAAAGCTGACTTAATAAGACTTAAATCTTTAATTTTTCTATTAAGTAAAATTTCAGCAGGTACATTTTTATTTTCATAAAATTGTGTAATGAATGAAGCCAAAACTTCTTCTTCGGAATGATATTTATCATGGAAAGGAAAGTAAGATTGATTTCCCCAATTTTGTTTAGATCGGTAAAAAAACACCTGAACACAACTTTTACCTGCTTCCTGTGCAACGGAAATAACATCAGCATTATCAAGATTGGTAGAACTTATATTTTGTGAAGATTGGATTTGAGTTAATGCTTTTATTCTATCTCTTAAAATAGCTGCTTTTTCATAATCCATTTTTTCACTATTTTTTTCCATTTCTGCTGATAATTTTTTTTGTATACTTTTTGATTTTCCTGAAAGAAACAATAGTGCATCCGACACAAGTTTAGAGTATTCAGTTTTACTTAAGTAATTTACGCAAGGAGCTGAACATCTTTTAATTTGATAAAGAATACAGGGTCTGTCTCTATTTTTAAAAACAGAGTCATTACATACTCTTAACAAAAATACTTTTTGTAAAATTTTTATAGTCCAATTAGCAGATCCAGCAGAAGCGAAGGGACCAAAATAATAACCATTTTTATTTTTTTTCCCTCTATGTTTTGACAATTGAGGCCATTTACAATCTTTTTCTATAAAAATATAAGGAAAAGATTTATCATCTCTCAGAAGAACATTAAATTTTGGTTTAAATTTTTTAATAAGATTTGCTTCTAGAAGCAAAGCTTCAGCTTCACTGCTTGTTGTTACTATTTCCAAATTATTTGTTAAAGCCAACATTCTTTCCGTTCGTATTGTTTGGTTTTTATCTAAGGCGTAACTTTTTAATCGATTTGGAAGATTTTTAGCTTTACCGACGTAGAGCACTTGACCTTTTTTATCAAGCATTCTGTACACCCCAGGACTATTAGAAACTAAGGGTATTTTTTTTTTAATTAATTCTTTTCCGAATTCAAGATCCCTCATAATCTTTTCTTGTTTTAAAAACTTCTACGCCAACTGATCCTGCGTTTTTTATTGCTTCTGGTTTTTCAATTTTTATTGTCACAGAGTTTATTCTCTTATCTTCAAATATTTCTTTAAAAGAATCTTCAGCCAAACTTTCTAAAAAATTATATTTTTTACTCTTGGTTAAGTTTTTTAACTTATTTGTAATTTTTTCATAATCTACTATACTTTTTATATTTTTTTCATCAGGAAGAGAATTTTGGCTAACATCCAAAACTATATTAAATTTTATTTTTTGTTTTTTAATTTTTTCGTGTTTGTGAATACCTATTATTTCTTCAATAATAAAATCTTTAATAAACACAGTTCTTTTAACTGCACTTTTACTTTTTGCAGGCTTTAGTTCTACAATTTTAAAATTATTCTTTTTCATTTTTCTTATTCCACGATAAATTTTGACCACTATCAACAGCTATAATTTGTCCTGTAACAGAATTATTATCGATCAAGAATTCAACGGTATCACAAATATCTTCTGACTGAACAGACTTTTTAAGAAGTGTAGATCTTACTTGATTTCTAAAATGTCTATCAGTTTGTCTTTTACTTTTTATCGTTGGGCCAGGCGCAATAGCATTAACTTTAATATTTGGACCTAGTCGCATGGCCATAGTTTTCGTTAAAGTTTGCAAACCACTTTTGCTAATAGTGTATGACATAAAAAAAGGGGTAAGGTTAAATATTCTTTGATCTATAATATTGATTATATTGGATACAGTTTTTTTTGAAGCTTGTTTTGCAAATTGTTTAGTTAGAATAGTGGGGGCTAGAAGGTTAATATTTAAATGATCATTCCAGCTTTTAGTTGTAAAATTTGAAATATCATCTTTTTCAAACAGAGCAGCGTTGTTTATAAGACAATCAATAGTGCCAAGTTTTTTTCTTGCTAAAGGTATAACTTTTTCTACTTGTTTTGGATTTTTTAGATCAGCTTTTATTAAAACTACTTTTACTAAGTTTTGCTCTATAATTTTTTTTAATTTTTTAGCTTTTGATGATGAGCGAAAATAATGTAATGCAATACTCCATCCTCTTTCTGCAAAATGTAATGCTATAGCCTTACCCACTCTTGTTGCTGCACCAGTAATTAATAAATTTTTATTTTTCATACAAAATTAACGCTTTCTTCTAGGTCGCGTTCCCGGTTTACCTTGGGTTGATCTTCCTTCAGGATAAATTTTATTTTGAAGCTTAGACTGTCTTATTTTTGGATTAATTCCAATCTCTAATTCAGTTGTTTCTAACTTTCTTATTTCATCTCTAATTTTTGCAGCTTCCTCAAATTCAAGATTTTCAGCAGCTTCTTTCATTTTTTTCTTAAGAGATTTTAAATGTTTTTTTAAATTATGACCTATAGATGTATCTACATTAATTTTTGTATAATCTCTTTCATATATACTTTCTAAAATATCTGTTATTTCTTTTTTAATTGAAGTTGCGCTAATATTGTTTTTTTTATTGTACGCTAATTGCAATTTTCTTCTTCTGTCAGTTTCTTCAATTGCTTTTTCTATACTTTTAGTTTTTTTATCAGCATATAGAATAGCTTTTCCTTCAATATTTCTTGCTGCTCTTCCTATTGTTTGAATTAAAGATCTTTCTGATCTTAAGAAACCTTCTTTGTCCGCATCTAATATTGCTACTAAGGCGCATTCAGGAATGTCCAATCCTTCTCTTAATAAATTAATTCCTACAAGAACATCAAAAACACCCATTCTTAAATCTCGCATAATTTCAATTCTCTCCAAAGTGTCTATATCAGAGTGCATATATCTAACCTTTACTCCATTTTCGTGAAGGTATTCAGTTAAATCTTCAGCCATTTTTTTTGTTAAAGTTGTTACTAGTGATCTAAAATTTTTTTTTGCTACTTCTTTACATTCAGCCAAAAGATCATCCACTTGATGTTTTGCCGATCTAATTTGAACTTCTGGATCGCATAATCCTGTAGGTCTTATTACTTGATCAACAAATTTTCCTGAAGTTTGTCCAAGCTCCCAGGGGCCCGGGGTAGCAGAAACAAAAACAGTTTGCGTTCTCATAGCATCCCATTCTTGAAATTTTAAAGGTCTGTTATCCATACACGAAGGAAGTCTGAAACCATATTCGGACAAAGTTTTTTTTCTTGTATGATCTCCTTTGTACATTCCGTTTAATTGTGGAACTGTTACATGACTTTCATCAACAAAAACTAAAGTATTATCTGGAAAATATTCAAAGAGAGTAGGAGGTGGTTCTCCAGGTTTTCTTCCTGTTAAAAATCTAGAATAATTTTCTATTCCGGCGCAAGTTCCTGTTGCTTCTATCATTTCTAAATCAAATCGTGTTCTTTCTTCCAATCTTTGCGCTTCTAAAAGTTTGTTTTCGGATTTATGTTTTTTTAAAGTAATTTCTAATTCTTTTTTTATTTCTACCATTGCTTGTTCAATAGTAGGCCTTGGAGTTATATAGTGGCTATTTGCATATAATTTAATTAAATTTAAATCATTAGTTTTGTTTCCAGTAAGAGGATCAAATTCAACAATTTTTTCAACTTTATTTCCAAACAAAGAAATTCTCCAAGCTCTATCTTCTAAATGGGAAGGAAAAATTTCTAAATTGTCTCCTCTTACTCTAAATGTGCCTCGATGAAAATTTTGGTCATTTCTTTTGTACTGAAGATTAACTAAAGTTTTTATAATTTGTTCACGATTATGTTCGTGATTTTTTTTGATACCCAAAGTCATTTTACTGTAGGACTCTACTGAACCCAAACCATAGATACAGGAAACACTTGCTACAATGATTACGTCATCTCTTTCAAGTAAAGATCTAGTTGCTGAATGTCGCATTCTATCTATCTGTTCATTAATCGACGCTTCTTTTTCAATGTAGGTGTCAGACCTTGGAACATATGCTTCCGGAGTGTAATAATCATAATAGGATACAAAATATTCTACTGCATTATTAGGAAAGAAAGTTTTCATCTCTCCGTATAATTGAGCGGCTAAAGTTTTATTTGGAGCCAGAATTAAAGCAGGTCTATTTAATGCTTCAATTATTTTTGCCATAGAAAATGTTTTACCCGAACCGGTTACACCTAATAGAACTTGATCATTTTTTTTGTCTTTTATTCCTGAAATTAACTTTTTTATAGCTTCAGGTTGATCCCCCGCAGGTTTAAAATCAGAAACGGTAGATAGTTTAATTCCACCTTCTAATTTTTTTCCAAATAAAAAGTCTTTATCAATTGGATCCAGAGACTTTTCTTGATATGTATTTTGCATTGTAATTAATAATTTTTATATATAATAAAATTAATGAGCATAGTTTCCAACTCTTTAAAGAGAATTAAACCATCACCTACAATAGCGGTGAGCCAAAAAGCTAGGGAATTAAAGGCCGCAGGCAAAGATGTAATAGGGTTAGGAGCAGGTGAACCAGATTTTGACACGCCTGATAATATTAAAAAAGCTGCTATCGATGCAATTAATAAAGGAGATACAAAATATACAGCTGTTGATGGAACTCCAGCTTTAAAAAAAGCAATAGTAGATAAATTTAAAAGAGAAAATAATTTAGATTATTTGCTGGAACAAATCTCGGTAGGCACGGGTGGAAAACAAATAATTTTCAACGCTATTTTAGCAACAGTAAATCCAGGAGATGAAGTTATTATTCCAGCACCTTATTGGGTTTCATACCCGGACATAGTTCTCTTGGCTGGCGGAACTCCAAAAATAGTCAAGTGTTCGGAAAAAAATAATTTTAAAATTACTTCTGACGAGCTAAAAAAAAATATTACTAAAAAGACTAAGTGGATAATAATAAATTCACCATCAAATCCTACAGGTGCAGGTTATACTCAAAAAGAACTTGAGGTTTTAGGAGAGGTATTAATAAAAAATAAAAATGTACTTATTTTAAGTGATGATATTTATGAACATCTTATCTATGATGATTTTAAATTTTTTACAATTGCTCAAATTAAAGAATTAAAAGATAGAACTCTCACAATGAACGGTGTCAGTAAATCATATGCTATGACTGGTTGGAGAATAGGATATGGAGCTGGACCAAAAGATATAATTAAAGCTATGGCAAAGCTGCAGTCTCAATCGACGACAAATCCTTCTTCAATAAGCCAAGCAGCAGCGGTTGAGGCATTAAATGGAACACAAGATTTTATTAAAATTAGAGCTAAATCATTCAAAGAAAGAAGAGACTTCGTGGTAAAATATTTAAACAGCATTAATGGATTAAGTTGTTTAAAACCAAATGGTGCATTTTATGTGTTTCCAAACTGTCAAAAATTGTTAGGAACAAAAACTAAATTAAAAACAGATAAAGATTTTGTTGAAAAATTACTTGAAGAATCTCTAGTAGCAGTGGTTCAGGGATCAGCTTTTGGATTGGATGGATATTTTAGAATTTCATATGCCACTTCTATGGATAATCTTAAAAAGGCTTTGGAAAGAATAAAATCTTTTTGTGAAAGTTTAAGCTAAATTAATTTTTTGAAGACAAAAATTTTTCAGCCTCAAGGGCAGACATACAACCCATACCAGCAGCTGTTACCGCTTGTCTAAAAACTTTGTCTTTTACATCTCCAGCCGCAAACACTCCAGGTTTGTTTGTCTGAGTAGAATCAGGTTTTGTAATTAAATATCCTTCTTTATCCATTTCCAATTGTCCTTTAAACAAAGATGTTGCTGGATCATGTCCTATGGCAATAAATAGTCCATGAACATTGAGTTGAGTAGTTTTATTTGTTTTAACATTTTTAATTTTAATTCCAGTTACACCTTTTGGTTTTTCATTTCCTAAAACTTCTTCTAGAACCGAATCCCATATAATTTCGATTTTTTTGTTTTCTTTTAGTTTTTTTTGTAACATTTTTTCAGCACGTAATTCATTTCTTCTATGAATAAGCTTAACTTTGGTTGCAAATTTTGTTAGAAAAATTGCTTCTTCTACAGCTGCATTTCCTCCTCCAATTACCGCAACTTCCTTGTCTTTAAAAAAGAAACCATCGCATGTTGCGCATCCTGAAACTCCAAATCCTCTATACTTCTGTTCAGACTCTAAATTTAACCATCTAGCTTGAGCGCCAGTTGAAATTATAATTGAATCAGCGGTGTATTCCTGTCCGCTGTCACCTATGGCCTTAAAGGGTTTTTTACTAAGGTCGACTTTATTAATATGATCTAGAATCATATCAGTTCCAACCGCTTTGGCTTGTTCTTTCATTTGATCCATCAACCAAGGTCCTTGTATAACATCTGAGTATCCAGGATAATTTTGCACATCTGTCGTTGTTGTCATTTGTCCCCCAGGTTCTGCACCATGGACTAGCATAGGCTTAAGCATTGCTCTTGCAGTATATATTGCAGCAGTATATCCAGCAGGACCAGATCCTATAATTAAAACTTTCGAATGTTTTTTTGAATTAGCATTCATATTTAACGCACATATAGGTATCTTTTTTAAAATTTAAAGTTTTAAATTTTTTATTCTTGTCCAAAAGTATCGTTGTATTGTTGGTTAACTCTGACGAAAGTTGTGCACTTACTAAGTTGCTTTAGTGAAGGCGCCCCAACATAAGTGCAACTACTTCTTAAGCCACCTAGTATATTTTGAACAGTATCCTTTATTTTACCACGATATTTAAGTTGAACTTTTTTTCCTTCACTACTTCTATAATCTGATAGACCACCATAATGTTTTGTAATTGCTGTGTTTGAACTTGAGCCATAAAATTCAATAAGCTGAGATCCATTCTTTTTTACTTTTTTACCTCCTCCTTCTTCGTGACCCGCAAACATTCCTCCAAGCATTACAAAATCACCACCACCACCAAATGCTTTTGCTACATCACCAGGACATGTGCAGCCTCCATCAGCAATTATATGAGCACCCAAACCATGTGCAGCGTCTGCGCATTCGATGACAGCGCTTAACTGAGGATAACCTACACCTGTTTGTAAACGTGTTGTACAAACACTTCCTGGTCCTATACCAACTTTTACAATATCAGCTCCATTCATAACCAATTCTTGAGTCATGTCAGCTGTAACTACATTTCCAGCTATTATAGTTTTAGTAGGATATTTTTCTCTTACAGAACCTACAAATTTACTAAAGTGATCAGAGTATCCATTTGCAATATCAATACATATAAATTCAAAAAAACTACATTCTTTCATTATTTCATTTAATCGTTTGTAGTCTTCGGCGCTTGTTCCGGTGCTGAGAATTAGATGCTGGTGAATTCCTTTTACAGACGAATTACGTTTAATTGTTTTTAGATCATGTTGTTTTGTCAAACATGTCATTATTTCAAATTTAGCTAAGTTTTTTGCAACCTCTATTTCTCCAACACCATCCATATTGGCTGCTATAAGTGGAATACCTGACCATTGATGATTGCTGTATTTAAATTTATAGGTACGTTTAAGCTCTACATCTTTACGGCTTGATAGCGTGCTACGCTTAGGCCGAAAGAGTACATCGGCGTAATCCAGCTTAACATCTTCTTCAATACGCATATTTCCATTGAGGATGTATAAAGGTTTATGATTTTAATGCAAAGCTATTTATTATATGTGGATAAATAAAATATAGAAATATATATAAGTATTTATGGGAAAGCTTAAAGCCTTACTATTAACCGAAGGCATGCATGGAATGATTAGTCAAGTTGAGGGAATGGCTAAGGCATTAAACACTGATTATAATCATAAAGTTGTAAGATTAAGTTTTCCTTGGAATTTAATACCCCCTAAATTCACCCCAATTTTACAAATAGTTTTAAAAGATAAAATTTATATAAATGATAAAGAAATTCCAGATTTAATAATTTCTTGCGGAAGAAAAAGTGTAATACCATCAATTTTTCTTAAGAGAAAGAATTCAAAAATATTTACAATTCACATTCAAGACCCAAAAGTAAATTTCAAAAATTTTGATGCAATAGTGGCTCCAGAGCATGATAATTTAAAAGGAGATAATGTTTATAACTCCAAAGGAGCTATCCATTATATAACTAGTCCAGAAATAAAAAATGCTAAACAATATTTGGTTGATAAAGTTAATAGTGAAAAAATAGTTTCATTAATCTTAGGAGGTCCAAATAAATATTATAGTTTTAAATCTGATCAAATAATTAATATATTTAATAAAATAAAATCTATTTTTGTTTCAGATGGATATAAAGTGATTATAATTCCATCTATGCGAACCCCTAAAGAAATTATTGATTTGGCTATAAAAGAAATGGGATCATGCGGTCATATAGTAAGCAAAATTGATAAACAGGCCTATTTATCTGCTTATGCACTTGCAAGTTATGTAGTGGTGACATGTGATTCTACATCTATGATTTCAGAGGCAGCAACTTCTGGCAAACCTATATTTGTTGCTCACATGAAAACAAAAAGAAATAATTATAGATTTAAGAGATTTTTTGAACTATTTAAACAAATGGGGATTACCAGAGATTTGGGAGAAAAAATTGAAAGCTGGACATACAATAAACATAATGAAGCGCAAAGAATAGCAGCTGAAATAAAAAAAAAAATAACAAATTAATTTAATGGAATTTTTAAATTCTTTAAAAAAAAGATCTAAACATTACAGCACACCCTTCAGTCATTGGGAATTAAATGAGCCATTGACCCAAGAAGCTATAAAAGAAATTTGCAAAACTGAAATTACTGACTTAACCCAAATGAAAATAAATTATGATGGAACTAGAGCTGTTGATGGAGGAGGAGGTAAATTTAGAAAAGGAATAACAGATGGTGGAAAAGCATTAAAGTTTAGGTGCTTTGTTAATAAGGAAAATTTAAAGGATTTTCCAAATTTAAATTTTTTAATAGAAGAACTTAGATCAAAAGATACTTACGGCTATATAAGCGAACTAATAAAAAAAGATATTTCAAATTCTTATGTAAGAGTCGAAGTAATCTGCGATCGCCAAGGATTTTGGTTAAAACCTCACTGTGATATTAAAGAAAAATTAATTTCTTGTCTTTTATTTGCAAATCCGTTTAACGAAAACGAAAACCTAGGAACAGACTTTTATGACGAAAAACTAAATAAAGTTAAAACAGTTCCTTATAAAAATAACTATGGATATTTTTTTACAAGCGGACCAAATACTTGGCATGGCATGGAAAAAAAGGAAATCAAAAAAGAGAGAAGATGTTTGCAAATTAATTATGTTTCGTTCGAAACTGACTGGAAAGTCAAAACCTAAATTTCCTGAATAGCTTTTACATTAATTTTTTTCGATTTAAGCGATTTTATACCTTCTAAACAGGCATAAGCAGTAGACATGTTAGTGCAATAAGGAACTTTATTAATTAAAGTAGCTCTTCTTAACGATGTTGAATCTAAAATACGGTAAGCTCTTTTTCCACCTCCAGTATTAATTACTAAAGCAATTTTTTTTGCATTTAGTACATCGACGATATGTGGGGATCCTCCGCTCACTTTATTTATTTTTTTGCATTTAATGCCATTTTTTTGAATTACATTTGCCGTACCTTCAGTACCACAAAGAGTAAAATTTAATTCAACTAATTTTTTTGCCAAATCTATTCCTTCATTTTTGTGTTTATCTTTCAAGGAGATAAATGCCAATCCTCTTGTAGGCAATGAATTTCCAGAAGAAATTTGACTTTTTGCATACGCAAGACCAAAATCTTTATCCAATCCCATTACTTCTCCCGTTGATTTCATTTCAGGTCCCAGCAACA
>CACIOV010000007.1 GCA_902588335.1 uncultured Pelagibacteraceae bacterium | reverse complement strand
TTATCTTAAAAAATTTTGTAAAGAGAACAAATCTTATGGTGCAATTTGTTTAAGATATTTCAATCCAATTGGTGCAGATATCTCAGGTTTGTTAGGTGAAGAAATTACTAAAAATTCTAAAAATCTTGTGCCAAATATTTACAAAGTTATTTCTAATAAAAAAAAGTTATTAAAAATTTTTGGGAAAAATCATAAAACTAAAGACGGGACTTGTATTAGAGATTTTATACATATAAATGATGTTGTTGAAGGTCATCTTTCTGCTTTAAATTTTTTAGAAAATAAAAAGGGTTGGTATGCAATTAATTTAGGCACGGGAAAGGGTTATTCTGTACTTGATGTTGTTAAATGCTTTCAAAAAATTCTGAGGATTAAAATAAGAATTGAATATACCAAAAAGAGAAAAGGTGATTTAAGCGTAAGTTATGCTGATGTCCATAAAGCAAAGAAACAATTAAAATGGAAAGCTAAATTTAATTTAAATGATATGTGTGAAAGTTTTTGTAAATGGAAAAAATTAATTTAATTTTATGATTATAAATATTTTGAATTAATGTTGAATTTTTGTATTACTAATGATACGACACATTTAATAAGGCGGGGTAGCTCAGTTGGTTAGAGCGTTGGACTCATAAGCCAAAGGTCGGTGGTTCGATCCCACTCCCCGCTACCAACTAAAAAAAAATAGATTTGATAAATATAAAAAATAAACTGCGAGATATTTTTAAAAATTTTTCTTATAAAATATTTTCCTTATTTAATGGAGGTATTAAAGGGAAAATTAGTTTTGAAAAAGATTCTAGAGTAAAAATTCAAACAGTAAAAAAGGAAAATAATATAAATTATAGAGTTTTTAATATTAAAAATGGAAGATTGTACACTGATAGGATTCAAGATACGGCAATTATATTAGATAATTTTATAGTCGAAGGTCCTTCATTTCAACTAAGACAAGTTAACAAAGCTATGAACAATGTTGAAGTTGAACAAAACATAGTTTTTAAAAAAGGTACACCCAGAATAAAAAAAAATATAAATGGTAAAGTTTTATCTTTATTAACAGGCGGAGCTGGGAATGATAATTACTGGCACTGGTTGTTTGATGTGTTACCAAGATTAGCTATATTCGAAGATATAAAAGATCTCAACTTAATGGATTTTTTTTTACTACCAAGTACAGATGAAAAGTTTCAAAAAGAAACTTTAGATTTATTAAACATTTCTAGAGAAAAATGCATATCAAGCAAATCTTTTAGACACATTCAGTGTTCAGAAATATTTGTCACTGACCATCCATACGCTCTTACAAAAGATATTAGTTATGATATACAAAATATGCCTAGATGGATTCCTACGTGGCTTAAAAAAAAATATATTAATAAAGAATCTAATAATTATTCAAATCTTCCTAAAAAAGTTTATATAGACAGAAAAGATGCTAAATCACCGGATGTAAGATCTGTAATAAATGATGATGAAGTTAAAAATTTTCTAAATAAAAAGGGTTTTAAATCTTTAATTATGAAAGATTTTCATTTTAAAGATCAGGTAAAAATTTTTAACAATGCTGAAATTATAATAGGATTACATGGAGCTGCTTTTGCAAATCTTTGTTTTTGTAAGCCAGGAACTAAAGTTATTGAACTAGGCACCGCTAGAACTGGAAGGATGATAGAGAATATGGCTGCAATTAATGATCTTGTTCATAAGTCAATAAGTTGCGTGCCTAGTAAATACGAATATAATCAATCCGGCCACATAATAGTTTCGATAGATTTATTAAAAAAGACAATTGAGAATTTAAATTAAATGCAGAGGATTGTAAAAATACTTTAATATACAAAAAAAATGAAAAATAAAAAAAATTCAAATCGAACATTTGGCATACTATTTTTTCTATTATTTTTATTAATAGGTATATGGCCAATTATTAACAACGAGAATCTAAGATGGTGGTCAATAATAATTTCATTAATATTTTTATTTCTAAGCTATAAAAATTCAAATCTTTTAACACCCTTAAATAAAATATGGATCAAAATTGGTGAACTTTTAGGAAAAATTATCGCACCTATTGTAATGGCAATTATATATTTTGTAGTTATTACTCCAATTGCAATTTTCTTAAAATTATTTAAAAAAGATTTATTAAAGATAAAATTTAGTTCAACAAATACTTACTGGATAAAAAGAGACAAAAAATTTGGTTCAATGAAGAGACAGTTTTAATGATTAGTTTTTTTAGAGAATTTTTTGAATTTTTGAAAGAAAGAAAAAAATATTGGTTAATTCCAATTTTGATTGTTTTAGGGTTGTTTGGATTCATTATCGTTTTAAGTCAAGGTTCTCCAGTGGCTACTTTCATTTATGCAATTTTCTAATGACTTCAATTCTAGGTATATCTGCATTTTATCATGATAGCGCGGCCGCATTAATTATTGACGGCAAAATAATTTCAGCAGCTCAGGAAGAGCGATTTTCTAGAAAAAAGCATGATGCTAGATATCCTTATAATGCCATAAAATTTGTTTTGAATAACTCTAATTTAAAACTTAATCAAATTGACCATATCGTATTTTTTGAAAAGCCCTTTTTAAAATTTGAAAGATTGTTAGAAACATATCTCGCTTTTGCTCCTAAAGGTTTTGGTTCTTTCGCTGTATCAATGCCATTATGGTTAAGAGAAAAACTTTTTCAAAAAAATTTCTTGTACCAAAAACTTAAACAACATGATGATAATTTTAATGATATAAATAAAATTAATTTTTCTGAACATCACTTTAGTCATGCCGCAAGTGCTTTTTACCCATCACCATTTAAAAAGGCCTTAATTTTAACTTTAGATGGTGTTGGTGAATGGACAACAACATCAGTTGCTTTGGGTAATAATAATGAAATAGAAATATTGAAGGAAATACATTTTCCTCACTCCATCGGATTGCTCTATTCAGCTTTTACTTATTACACTGGATTTAAAGTTAACAGTGGAGAATATAAATTAATGGGATTAGCGCCTTATGGTGATCCTAAATATAAAAAAACTATATTAAGTGAGCTGGTAGATTTAAAGGAAGATGGTTCGTTTAAACTTAATATGAAATATTTTAATTACGCTACAGGTTTAACAATGACTAATGAAAAATTTTCATCTTTATTTGGTCAAAAAGTAAGAGATCCTAAAAAAGATAAACTAACACAATTTCATATGGACATCGCTGCATCAATTCAAGATGTAATCGAGGAAATTGTATTAAAACTCACAAGTGCGTTGGCACAAGAAACAAAATGTGAAAATCTTTGTCTAGCTGGAGGTGTTGCTTTAAACTGTGTAGCTAACGGTAAAATACTAAAAAAAAATATTTTTAAAAATTTATGGATACAGCCAGCGGCTGGTGATGCAGGAGGTTCTTTGGGCGCAGCTTTAGCTTTTTGGCATCAAGAGCTTAAAAATAAAAGGATTCCTTCCAAAAAAGATGAAATGAAAGGTTCATATTTAGGACCTTCTTTTAATAATGAAGAAATAGAAAAAACTTTAAAATCATTAAAAGCAAATTATCAAAAGGAAGACGATAAAAATATTATATCTATAGTAGCTAATGAACTTATAAAAGAAAAAACCATTGGATGGTTCCAAGGTAAAATGGAGTTTGGTCCACGTGCACTAGGCGCAAGATCAATTTTAGCAGACCCAAGATCAAATAAGATGCAAAAAGAATTAAATTTAAAGATTAAATTTAGAGAAAGTTTTAGACCTTTTGCACCTTCTGTTTTAAGAGAAGATTTAAGTGATTGGTTTGAATTAAATTATGATAGTCCTTACATGTTACTAGTATCTGATATAAAAAAAAATAAACAAATATCAATGAATAAAGACGAACAAAAACTCTTTGGAATAGATAAATTAAAATTAAAAAGATCTTCTATACCTGCTGTAACGCACGTAGACTATTCTGCAAGAATTCAAACTGTTCACATGGAGACTAATCCTAAATTTTATAGTCTAATAAAAAAATTTAAAGAAATTACTAGTTGCCCTGTTTTAGTAAATACTTCTTTTAATGTAAGAGGAGAGCCTATTGTATGTAGCATCGAAGATGCTTTTAAATGTTTCATGGGAACAAAATTAGATATTTTGGTATGTGAAAATTTTATTCTATATAAGGAAAAGCAGGATCAAAATTTATTAAAAGATTATAAAAATAAATTTGAACATGATTAAATTTAAAATGCAAAACAATTTTTCATTTACAAAATTTTTAATTATAACATTTTTAACATTTATTTTAATTGATGTATTTTTCGGAAAATATATTTATAAAAAATTTATTAGAAGCAATTACAAGGATGTTGACCGATCTTACATTATTGGTGATCCTGTTTATCATCATAAACTTCAATCTAATTTTCAAGGATTAGTTGGTTGGAAATACATAAATTATCGTTTTTGTACAGATGTAAATGGTTTTAGAAATAGTTGTGATGAAATTATTTTACCATCAAAATTATCTACTAAATTAAAAGAATTTGATATTGGAATTATAGGAAATTCTTTTACTGAAGGCGTCGGATATATTTATGAGAAATCATTCGTGAGTTTAATAAATTCAAAAATAAAAAATAAGAAAATCGCTAACTTGTCTGTTCTATCGTATAGCCCCTCTATTTATTATGCTAAAATTAATTCTTTATTATCCGAAGGTTATAAATTTGATGAAATTATTGTTTTTTTAGATTTGGGTAATATTGTTGATGATGTGCTATGCTACAAACTTGAGAATGAAATTGTCGTCACTCGAAAAACTCATCCAATCTGTTTATCAGGAACCGCTGATACAAAAACTAAAATAAGAAATTTTACAAGCACTAAACTAAGACTTACCTATGAATTATATTCTAAAATAAAATATAAATTAATTCAGTATAATATTATTGATTACAAAGGACGCGATAGTGATGTTAATAGTAACAGATCTAATTGGACTTACGCATATGATTCAAGAAATTATAACAATTTTACCTACGATGAATCAGTAAAAAATATATTATCAAATATGAAGAAATTATCAAAATTATTAAAGAAAAATAAAATAGGTTTAAGCGTTGCAGTTTATCCTTGGCCAGGAACGTTGATAAATGACATTGAGGAAAACAAATATGTCAAAATATGGGAAGATTTTTGTGTCACAAATTGTAAAAATTTTTTTAATTTGGTAGGGCCTTTTTTTGATTTATTAGAAAATGAAAAATTTTCAAATATACATAAAAAATTTTATATGTATGAAGATGTGCATTTTAATGAAAATGGACACAAATTCATCGCTAACAATTTTCTAAAATTGTACAAAGACTAATTATAAATTTAAATTAATTTAAAAATCATAGATTTGAAAAAAATAACTATAACTCGTTGCAATAATTGTTCCTTATAAACTCTATGCCTCTACAATATTTGCTAAATCTGGATAATTCAAAAGGAAAATTTTTTATCACAGAATTGTTTAAGCTTTCAGAACTAAATTTAAGCTCAACCACATTTGAATTATCGTATGTTGAAAAACTTGAAATTTGGCTATTATAAATTCGTCTATAGATAATTTTTTGATCTAGTGTAAGTCTAATATTTTTAACCTTATAGTAACTTCTCTCATAAACAATATTTATAACTGGACTACATAATCCATAATCTTGATCCATATAACCAAGCTTCATCATATTTAAAGGATTTTTTTCTATACGAGAGGTTTTAAAACGACCCTCAGCCGATGATATCTTAATTTCTTTTTTAACATTCTGATCAAAAAGAAATTTGTAATTATAATTTCTCAATCGAATTTTTTTTCTAGGTAAAACTCCCTCCATAGAATCTGAATACATTGAAAAATTGCCAGTATCAAAATATATAGAATTTATAACTCTATTTGGGAAAAGTTGAAAACCTTCATTTTTATCTATCCAATTTATTAAATCATAAATTTTGCTAGAATTTACTCTAATTTTTTTTTCATTTCTAAATGTCATGTTCCTAAATTTATTTCTGAGCCCTTGCTATAAAAAAACTTATTCTTATTACAATTTGTTTTATTAATTTTAATTTTAGCACCATAAAATTCTTGTTTTTTTCTATATGCTGCAAAACAAATTGATGAATTAAAGATTTTTGATTCATTAATCTCCATAAATGAAGAATCTTTAACAGCTATACCTATATTTGAAAAATTAATCTCTGCATCGTCAATTTTCAATATAGATTTTTCTCCTACAGATATTCCTTTATCACCACATTTTTCAATTTTAATTTTTTCAACTTTATAAAGTCCGTAGGAGAAATCTATACAATCGTTTTTTGCCAAATATATATTAGCATTATTTATTGATAATTTAGAATAATCAATATCAAGCGCATCGGAAATGCTACTTTGAATATTTACGCTTTTAAGATTACCTTTTACTCTTATGAGATTAATAGCATCCTCACATTTCGAATTCTTCGAATTAATCGTTAAATTTTGTACTTCCATATCAATGAAAGTTAGACAACCCGTTAAATTTAGATAATTTTTTGAATCTTCGGCAGCATTTGTTTCAGATTCTGATCCCTCAAATGAAATAACCCAATCATCCAATTGGCCTTTTGTTATAAGAGCCCTGCCATTGTTTGAAGTTTGTTTAATTTTTATTATTTTTGATTCTGAATTTATATCTGCAATAATATTGTTATTATATTTAAGAATTGTATCATTAATGATTTGCTTACTATTCCAGATATTTTTCTTTAAAAATTGTCCTTTATCATAGTCAATATCATCAAAAACAAATATGTAATCTTCATCTGATGATTTTTCTTTTCCTATAATTGAAAATTCTTGACTTACAACATCTGCTAATAATCTTTTAAAATCCAAATTAGCACTTTTAATAGTATTACAATTCGTTAAGTCTAAATTACAAATATAAAATTCTTTCTTTTTGAAATTAACAAATACTAATTTTTTATTTTTTGCTTCGTCTGTAGCTAATTCAGAAAAATATTTACTTGGATCAAGAAAATTAATTTTTGTTGGGTCTGAATCATTAATCACTTTTAATCGAGTTTTGATTTTTTTAATCAATTTTTTATAATCAGTTTCATTAATAAAGACACCACTATCACTGAGCTTTTTATTAAATTGTTTATGGTCAATATCATCGATTAGCTTAATTGCACTTTTTGCTCCTCTTTTTGCATCAGGAGAAACATTGCTTTTTAGATCATCAATAGTTGAAATTTGTTTTTTATTAATTATTTTAGACTTACCATCATAGTAAATTGGTAAATAATTTTGATTAATTGAATCAAAATAAAATCTACGATCATCATATGATAAATGGTGTCCAGCATCTAAAGCATAAATCATGGCTTCGTAAGTTTCATGCTGCTCTCTATTTAACTTATCTTTAAAAAATTTTTTCGAATTAATATACAATTTTTCTTCCTTGCTTATGTTTTGAATTTGATGATGTTGTAAATATATTAGATTTAAATTTGAAACTGAGGAAAGGGCAACTCTTGCACTTGATTCACTTTTCAATAAAAAATTTTTGTTTATAATTCGTGATAAATTAATTTTTGATGCAACTTTTTGATCTGGTATCATAACTGTAAATCTCTCGTCACCTTCTAGTATTGGCCCTTCTCTTAATTTTAAATTCTCTAAAAATTCTTTTCTTAAATCTTCTTGAAATATATAATTTAACTTCTGGCCATTCGTTATAGATTTTACCATAAAAGTTCTTGGAGCTAGAAAACCAACTTCTTTTAAAATGCTAGAAGTAAAGATTTCATTTACTCCATACCTTGATTTAGGTAAGAAAAGTTTGAATCTAGTGATAGAATTAATGTGACCATCTAATAATTCTACATGCAAGCTGGAAATTGGGTTCCCCTTGCTCCATCCAAGATGCCACCACAAATCTCCCGTTAATCTAATTTTGGCCTTAAATTGACATAAAAAATTCTTATCTTTAAATTTTACTATAACTCTTGATTTAAATTTTTTTTTATAATTTTTATTAATTCTGAAAGTAAACCAATCTTTATGCTCACTTTTTTCTTTTACTGAATTAAATTCTAATATTGCATTCAAAAGATTCTCTGACCATCTTCTGTTATTGTTAACTTTAATTTCTAAAATTTCAATTTTTTTGTCTTTGATAAATTCATCTACATCAATACCATTGCAATATGGTTGTATAGAATCTTCTGGCGATAATGTTGCTGAATTGCTTTTGATAAATATGAATGAAGTAAAAATTAAAAAGAAAAATAATAAAAATCTAAAATTAGGGAGCATATCTTATTTCAATATTTTCTACGTCCTTATTTGCTTCAATACTTTTCTTTAAATTGTTCATTTCCTCTTTATTAGAAAAAATAAGTCTATAGTTGTATGAAATTGGATTTTTAGATGAAAAAAATTGCACCAAATTTTTATTATCATTTAAAAGATCAATTGCTTTGAGCGCCTTAACTTCAATTATATGAACGTTAGAGCCTTCTTCAAATGATAATGAAAATAAATTTTTTCCTCTTTTCTTAGAAAAATCATCAAATTTTTTTGCTGTTATTATTACAATGATAACAACAACTGTTATCAATATTCCAAATTTGACATCAACAGCAATACCAATGCCTATTGTGATTAAAGCAAAAAATATAACTAGTTCGAAAGGATTTTTTACGGGATTTCTAAATCTTACAATGGACAAAGCTCCTATCATTCCAAGAGATAAAGCTATGTTACCGGAAATTAAGGTTGTAATAACCATGGTGACTGGAGGAAGTAAAGCATAACTCATTGTATGATGATAAGTCATAGCCCATCTTTGTTTAGCTAACCCCAATGATGCTCTAATTCCTAAACCACAAAGAATTGCGACAAAAATTAATATTAAATAATCTAAATTACTAGCGTCTAACATTTGTTTAATTTTATTAAGTTCTTTTTATAATTGATCTATTAATGAACATAAAGCTTTAAAGCTAATTAAGATAAAAAAATAAAGATTTTTCAGGATATTGGCGCGCCCTAGAGGATTCGAACCTCTGACCCTCGGTTTAGAAAACCGATGCTCTATCCAACTGAGCTAAGGGCGCTCAATTTAATAACTAAATACTTGTTTATCATTTTTACTCAATAGAACAAGATAAAAACGTTGCTCAAATTTGGCTAATCCATTCTTCTTTTTTTTTTTGATCCAAAAAAGATGATTTAAATGAATTGATAATTATTGTTTTTACTTCTTTCAAAGAAAGATTTAGCGCTTTTTGAGATTCAATATAATTTTTGTTAATATATCCTCCAAAATAAGCTGGATCATCTGAATTTAACATGATCATAAGTCCTCTATCCAACATTTTTTTTAAATTATGATCCTGAAGTTTATTAAATACACGAAGTTTTATATTTGAAAGTGGACATACGGTTAAGGGAATTTGTTCTTTTATCAATTTTTGTACTAATTGTTCATCTTTAAAACATTGTACTCCATGATCGATTCTTCTTACTTTAAGAAAATTTAATGCTTCCCAAATATACTCTGGCGGACCTTCTTCACCAGCATGTGCAACTGTCAAAAAACCTTTTTCTATGGCTTTTTTAAAGACTCTTTCAAACTTTCTTGGAGGATGTCCTATTTCAGATGAGTCAAGACCTACAGCAACGATTTTATCTTTATGAATTAAAGCTTGATCTAATATTTCTAATGCAGAAGACTCATCAAGATGTCTTAGAAAACACATTATAATTTTAGAAGTTAAGCCAAATTCTTTATTAGCTTTTTCAAGCGCATTATAAATACCATTAATAACTAAATTGAAATTAACTCCTCTATTTACATGACTTTGTGGATCAAAAAAAATTTCTGTATGAACTATATTGTCCTCTCTACATTTCAATACATAGGACCAGGTAAGATCAAAAAAATCCTGCTCTTTTATTAATACTTTTGAACCTTGATAAAAAATATTTAAAAATGATTCGAGGTCAGTAAAGTTATATGCGGACTTTAATTCAGCAATATTTAAATATGGAATTTTTATATTATTCCTTTTGGCTAATTTAAATAGGAGTTCTGGCTCAAGAGTTCCTTCAATATGTAAATGTAATTCAGCTTTTGGACTTTTTTTTATAAATTCAATAATTTCATTCATCAGTCTATCTTAAAAAAGTTCTGATTTTTTTGCTTAAATATTTTTTAAAAATTGTAAAAAAAGATATTTTTTTAAAATTTTCAAGTTTTATTATATTATCAATCCTATATTCAATTTTTTTATCCCAACTTAATTCTATAACTAAACTTTCTCTAAATGTTTCTTCGAACAATTTAGCCATGGATACTGTTATGAATGGATCAATTAACTGGTTTCTTTTCGAGGCAATGAGCTGATTGTCTATATCATCATAGAGAAACCACCAAATATGATCATTTTTATTTTCAAAAACTAAATTGTCACCTAGTCTAGAAGGTAATTCTATATAACCTTTTGATGCAATTCTTTCCAACTCCTTAATAAAAAATTCAAAATCTTCCACATGTTCGATTACATGACTAGCTATAACAAAATCAAATTCATTGTCTTTAAAAGGTAATTTTTTTTCTTTAATTTGTACAAACTTCTTGTTTTTGTAAAAATTTGAAAAATCTTGAATATCTGCAATTACTGATGCTTTTTTATGAGCTCTATAACCACAACCTATATCTAGAACTTTCCAATTGACATTTTTGTCTAAAATATTGTTTACCTGAGATATAGATGTTCTTTTTAACAAATTAATTTTTATTATCTAGAGTAATACTCAATTACTAAACTTGGTTCCATAATTGTAGGATATGGTACTTCAGAAAATTTTGGAACTCTTAAAAATTTAGCTATTTTATTTTTTTCATCCATTTGAATATAATCAGGAACTTCTCTTTCTTTACTTACTATAGCTCCCGCAATAACTACCAATTCTTTTGATTTATCTTTTATTTCTATTGTATCTTTTTCCTTAATTAAATAGCTAGAAATATTAACCTTCTTTGAATTAACTTTTATATGTCCATGATTAATTAATTGTCTTGCAGAAAATACTGTTGTCGCAAATTTTGCTCTGTAGATAACAGTATCTAATCTTCTCTCTAATAATCCAATTAAATTTTCTGTAGTGTTACCCCTTTTTTTTAAAGCCTTACGATAAACATTTCTAAATTGTCTTTCATTCATGTTTCCATAGTAAAATTTCAATTTTTGTTTTGCCTCTAATTGTGAACCATAATCTGATATTTTGCCTTTTCGTGTTTTTCCATGTTGTCCAGGAGGGTAATTTCTAGAATTAAATGGACTTTTAGGTCTTCCCCACAGATTTACCTTAAGCCTTCTATCTACTTTATGTTTAGACGCTAATCTTTTTGTCATATTTTATATTCCGTGATTTATAAACAATGCCCATGTTTTGTCAATTCAGCTTTTCTTGTTAAATTCATTTAAAGTTGAGAAAATTCCAAGCAAAATGCGTATTTCTTGTTCTGATAAATTTGTTCTATGAAATATGTTATTTATATTTCTTATCATACTTTTTCTTTTATGATTAGGTTGTAAAAAACCTTTTTTATCCAAACCTTCAATAATAAAATTTAAAAATTTATTTACTTCAGATTTTTTAGCAACTGTACTTTTGTAACCTGTTTTATATTCATTTTTTTTTGCTGAAAAATGTTTAAAAAGCTCAAAGCAAAAAATTATTGTACTATGGGATAAATTAAGAGAACTAAAATTTTTATTAGTAGGTATCTTGACTAAATAATCAGCACAGGTAATTTCATCATTAGTTAAACCGGAAGCTTCAGGTCCAAATAAGATACCTACTTTCTTTTTTTTTTTAATTTTTGTCTTTATACACGAGACTGATATAATTTTTTTATTTACATTTCTTATCCTTGAACTACTGGCAAACACTATATCAAGATCTCCAATTGATTTTTCTAATGAATCATAAATTTTAGCTGCCTTTAAAATATCTCTTGCCCCAACAGATGTTGCTAATGCTTTTTGGTTTGGCCAGTTACATTGTGGATTTACTATTCTTAAATATTTAATATTAAAATTTTTTATAGCTCGTGCTACTGAACCTATGTTTTCTCCTATCTGAGGTCTCACCAAAATAAAATAAATATTACTCAAGCTCATTAATTATTAGCGGGAGCTTTTTCCTTATAAAGTTTATAATCAAGACTATCAATTAATGCTTTGAATGAAGCTTCTATTATATTAGGAGAGACGCCAATCGTAAACCAACTTTTGCCTTCCCTGTCGGTGCTTTCTATAGAAACTCTCGTCGTAGCATTAGTTCCAGTATTTAAAATTCTGACTTTATAATCTACCAATTTTAAATCTTTTAAATACTTTGAATATTTTCCAACTTTATCTACATTTGATCTTATAGCATTATCTAATGCATTGACTGGCCCGTTTCCCGATCCTTCACAAACTATTTCTTTTCCATCTACCAAAATGTGTGCCTTTGCAATAGAAATAATTTTATCTTTTGAATCTTTTTTAACCGAAACATCGTATTTAGAGATTGTTAAATATTTTGGTATTTCTCCTAAAAGTCTTCTGGCTAATAATTCAAATGAAGCGTCGGCACCATCATAAGAATAACCAACAAATTCTCTATCTTTAACCTCATTTAACAAAGTTTGAACTTTAGGATCATCTTTATCAATTTTAATTCCGTATTTATCAAGTCTAGACATAATATTTGATTTACCAGCTTGATCAGAAACAATAATATTTCTCACATTTCCTACTAAAATTGGATCAATATGTTCGTAAGTTTTTGGATCTTTTGAAACTGCAGAAACATGCAAACCTCCTTTGTGAGCAAAAGCTGACGGTCCCACATAAGCAGATCGTCTATTTGACTTTCTATTTAATATTTCGTCCAATAATCTTGAACATTCGGTTAATGTTTTAACTTTATCCTTATTTATTTTAATTTCAAAATTATCAGAAAAAGATTTTTTTAAAACTAAAGACGGTATTAAAGATATTAAATTTGCATTTCCACATCTTTCACCAAGACCATTAATAGTACCTTGAATCTGTCGCACGCCTGCTAAAACAGCAGTTAAAGAATTTGCCACAGCATTTTCTGTATCGTTATGAGCGTGAATACCGAGATTTTTTCCCGGGATCTTTTTAGCTACTTTGTAAACAATTTCTCCGACTTCATTGGGCAAAGTTCCTCCATTTGTATCGCAAAGAACAATCCATCTAGCTCCTTCATCGAAAGCAGTTTTAATACATGCTAATGCATACTCTGGATTTTTTTTATAACCATCAAAAAAATGCTCAGCATCGAACATAAATTCTCTTTTATTTTTAATAAATAATTTTGCTGATTCCTTAATATTTTCTAAATTTTCTTCTTTGGTTATTCCTAAAGCAACATCAACATGAAAATCCCACGATTTTCCTACTAAACATATAGCAGGGGCATTTGTATTTAGTAATGCAGAAATTCCTGGATCATTTTCAGCACTTCTTCCAGCTTTTTTTGTCATACCAAAAGCGGTTAGAATTGTATTGTTCAGCTTTGGAGGTTTATTAAAAAAGGTTGTATCTAATGTGTTTGCGCCTGGCCAACCACCTTCTAAATAATCAACACCAAGATTTGATAAAGCTTTTGCAATTTTATTTTTATCATCAATAGAGAAATTTACGCCCTCGGTTTGAGCTCCGTCTCTAAGTGTAGTGTCAAAAATAAATATCTTTTCCTTAGTCATTTAAACTTCCATATTGTTTTATCTTGCTTATCTTCAATAATTACTCCGTTATCTTCTAATTCTTTTCTTAAAGTATCTGCTAGTTTATAATTACCTTTTTTTCTAGCTTCATTTCTATCTTTAATTTTTTTGTTAATAAAGTTTTTATCAACCTTTGCTTTTGATTTTTTGAAATTTTCCCATGATTGTTTATCTTCAAGTAAACCAATTTGTTGACAGGCTGATAAAAATTTGACTTTGGATGATTTGTTTCCTTTAGATGAGTCTTCATAAAGTGAATGCAATTTAGCTATATACTCTGGAGTATTTAAATCTTCTTGAAGAGGTTTAAGAACATCATATTCTAACTTATCAGGATTAATCATTTCAAATTGTCCATACCACTTATCTAAAGTGTTTTGGCTTTCCTGAATTAATTTTTCATTCCAATCTAATGGTTGTTTGTAATGAGAGCTAAGCAAAGCTAGTCTTATTACTTGTCCATTTACATTTTCTCTGAGCTTATTAATAGTCACAATATTACCTATAGATTTTGACATTTTTTCCTTATCAAACGTTACGAAACCATTATGTAACCAATAATTTGCAAAATTTTCAGTTTTGTTTGCACAACAAGATTGTGCAATTTCATTTTCGTGATGTGGAAAAACAAGATCAAGGCCACCGCCATGTATGTCAAAATGATTACCTAAAAATTTTTCACTCATAACGGAACATTCCAAATGCCAACCTGGTCGACCTCTACCCCATGGAGAATCCCACCCTGGGTCTTTGTCATCTGAGGGCTTCCAAAGAACAAAATCAAGTGGATCTTTTTTATATTTAGAAACTTCAACTCTCGATCCAGCGACAAGTTGTTTAGAATTTTTGTTAGATAATTTTCCATATTTTTTAAATGAAGAAACAGAAAAATAAACATGTTTTTCATTTTCATAAGCATGATTATTTTTTAATAAATTTGAAACCATGTCTATCATTCCTTTGATATGTTCAGTAGCCTTAGGCTCAAAGGTTGGATTTAGACAATTTAAATATCTACAATCTTCATGAAAACTTTTAGTAATAGTTTCTGTTAATTCCTTAATGGTCTTCTTATTTTTTTTTGAAGATTCGATAATTTTATCATCTATATCAGTAATATTTCTTACATATATAACTTTGTTTTTTCCGTAAAGAGTTTGTAATAGTCTAAATAAAACATCAAAAACAACTAAAGGTCTTGCATTACCAATATGAGGAAAATCATAAACGGTTGGACCACAAACATAAATGCCCACTTTATTGTTGTTTATAGGTACAAATTTCTCTTTCTTATTTGATAATGTATTAAAAAAATTTAAATTTTTATTCATCTTTCATTTTGCATACAGGAATAGAATTCATTTTATGCAAATTCCTTTTTCTTATTTCTAAATATTTTTTGTGATTCTTGTTGGAAGAATCTTTCATAGCCTCTTCTAACTCTTGGTAAGACATTCCTAATTGATTGACATCAGTTCTGCCATCATCCCATAAGCCGTCAGTGGGTTGAGCTTCGACAATTTCTTTTAGTATGTCTAAATTTTTTCCCATTTCCCAAACTTGTGTTTTTGTACAATCAGCAATCGGTGATATATCTACGCCACCATCTCCATATTTTGTATAAAATCCAACGCCAAAATCTTCCACTTTGTTGCCTGTACCAACAACAATACCATTATTTGAGGCTGCCACTTGATACAGTGTTGCCATTCTTAATCTAGCTCTAGAATTTGCTAATCCGTGTTCATTATTAAATTCACTTAATGAATTTTTAAATGTCTTAAACACATTGTCTAAAATAACTAAATGACTTTCTACATTATCAAATTTTTTTTTAAGCCATTCTTGATGTTTTTGACTTAAATCTTGTTGTTCTTTTATTTGTTTTATAGGCATTAAAACAACTATAGTTTTTTTTCCAGTCAAGGCACAGATTGTACTAGTAACTGAAGAATCAATTCCACCTGACACTCCTACAACTAAAGAGTCTGGTTCTTTAGGCATCGATTTACAATAATCTAATATCCAACCTTTAATATAATTAATTCTATCTAATGTTTGCATAAATATTAATATCCTATTCTTAAAATAGATCTTAATAATTAAAATTCAATTATTAAGATACTGCTTGAATAATATTCTTTGAATATTGGGAATTTTTCTTAATTTCATCAGAAATTAAGAATGCTAACTCTAATGCTTGATTTGCATTAAGCCTAGGATCACAGTGTGTGTGATATCTGTGTGATAAATCTTTTTCTGATATTCTTTGAGCGCCACCGGTACATTCGGTAACATTTTGTCCAGTCATTTCTATATGGAGTCCTCCAGCATAACTACCCTCTGCTTTATGTACTCCAAATACTCTTTTAACTTCCTTAACGACATTATTAAAAGGTCTAGTCTTAAATCCCGTAGCAGACTTAATCGTATTACCGTGCATTGGGTCGCAAGACCAAACTACATTCAGACCCTCTTTTCTAACAGATCTAATTAATTTTGGTAAATGTTTTTCAACATTATCTGCCCCAAATCTTGATATAAGAGTTATTCTTCCTGATTCATTTTTTGGATTTAAAATATTACAAAGCTTAATCAATTCAGAATCTTTCAGCGTAGGACCGCACTTAATACCAATTGGATTTTCAATTCCTCTACAAAATTCTACATGTCCACCATCTGGCTGTCTTGTTCTATCACCAATCCAAACAAAATGAGCTGAGGTGTCATGATGTTTTCCGGAAGTTGAATCTATTCTTGTCATCGATTGCTCAAAAGGTAAAAGCAAAGCTTCGTGTGAAGTATAAAAGTTGACCGTTCTTAATCTTCTATTATGATCTGGATGCAAACCACAGGCTTCTATAAAAGATAAAGCGTCACTTATTTTATCTTCAATCTCCTTAAATTTTTTTCCTTCAGGGCTTTTCTTTATAAATCCTAAATTCCATAAATGAATTTTTTTTAAATCAGCAAAACCACCTTGTGAGAGAGCTCTTAGTAAATTTAGCGTAGAGGCTGCCTGAGAATAGGCTTTGAATAATCTTTTTGGATCAGGCTTTCTTGCTTTTTCACTGAATTCTATTCCATTTATATTATCTCCCAAATATGCAGGTAGTTCCTTCCCATCTTTTATTTCAACAGGTGAACTTCTAGGTTTAGAAAATTGTCCCGCAATTCTTCCTACTTTGATCACAGGTAAAGATGCGGAGAAAGTCATAACCAAAGCCATTTGTAAAATAACTTTAAAAGTGTCTCTTATGTTATCTGGATGGAATTCTGCAAAACTTTCAGCACAATCACCACCCTGCAAAAGAAAAGCTTTGCCTTCAGCAACTTGGGCAAGCGATTTTTTTAATGCTCTTGTCTCTCCTGCAAAAACTAAAGGTGGAAATGAATTTACTTTTTTTAAAACCATAGCAAGTTCTTTCTCATCCTCATATTCTGGGATGTGCTTAACTGGATAATCTCTCCAACTATTTAATGTCCATTTTTTCATGTTCAACTTAAAGTATATAAAGTATAAAGACTAAAAAACCAAGTTTGATTATATCAAGAAAAAGAGTCTTTTTTATTCAACTGTTACTGACTTTGCTAAATTCCTGGGTTTGTCGATGTCAAAATTTTTAATAGAAGCTACATGATAAGCTAACAATTGCAATGGCACAGTCATAAGAAAAGGTGTCAAATGATTATTAATTTTTGGAATCTCTAAAGTGAATCTTACATTTTCACTTATAATATTTTTACTATCATCTGTTATCAAAATTACTTTACCTCCTCGTGCAATGACTTCTTGCATATTTGAAATTGTTTTTTCAAAGTATCTATCTCTAGGTGCTAAAATGACTACTGGTAAACCTTCTTCGATTAAAGCAAGAGGACCGTGTTTCATTTCTCCAGCTGGATAACCTTCTGCATGTAAATAAGATAATTCTTTAAGTTTTAAAGCGCCTTCTAAAGCAATTGGAAAAGATAAACCTCTACCTAAAAACATTGCTCCTTTTGCTTTAAGAAAATCTTTAGCAATAATAGGTGCATCATTCTGACAAAAATTTAATGTTTTCTTTATTAAATCAGGAAGTTTTTTAAGATCAATAATTTTTTTGTCATAATCTGATTTAGATATTTCTTTTCTAACCTCAGAGATTTTAATTGCCAAAATATATAGTACAAGCATTTGTCCTGTGAAAGCCTTGGTGGAAGCTACTCCTATTTCAGGCCCAGCATGAATTGGTAAAACAAAATCAGAAGATCTAGCAATTGAACTTTCAACCACATTAATAATAGAACAAGTTTTTACTTTGTTTTTTTTACACAAATTAAGAGCAGCAAGTGTATCTGCTGTTTCTCCAGATTGTGATACAAAAACATATAAGTTTTTTTTATTTAATCTAATTTTCCTGTACCTAAATTCTGATGCTATATCTATTTCAATTGGAATATTTGTAAGTTCTTCAAACCAATATTTTGCTGTGGCGCAAGAATGATAAGCAGAACCACATCCAATTAAAACTATTTTTTCTATATCTTTAGGATTAATGGGAAAATTATATATATTAATATCTTTTCTTAATTGATCGATATATTCCTTAATACAAGTTTTTATTGTAGTGTTTTGCTCATTAATCTCCTTTGACATAAAATCTTTATATTCACCTTTATCAGCTATGTTTTTATCGTTTGAAAGTATTAGAACTTCTTTATTTATCTTTTTATTTTTTGAATTATAAAAATCTACTTTATTATTTGTTAAAACACATACATCACCATCGTCCAGATAAGTAATTTTATTTGTCATAGATTTTAAAGCGTAAGAATCTGATCCTAAATAGTTTTCTTCAGGACCATATCCAACAGCTAGAGGGCTACCTCTTCTAGCTCCTACAACAATGTTATTAAACTTTTTAAAAAGAATGCCTAAAGCAAAACTTCCATTAAGTTTTTTTAAAGTTTTATTAATTGAATCAATTAAATCAAATTCTTTTAAAAAATCAGTAAGTAAAAATGTGATAACTTCAGTATCAGTTTGTGATTTAAATTTATAACCTTTAACTTCTAATTCTTTTTTAAGTTTATTTGAATTTTCAATTATACCATTATGAACTATTGAAACTTCATCTGAGGAGTGAGGATGTGCATTAGCTTGGTTTGGAACTCCATGTGTCGCCCACCTAACATGGCCAATGCCTAAAATTCCATTTGAAGGATTTTTAAATAAAATTTTTTCTAAATTATCTACTCTTCCTGCACATTTTTTCTCATTTATTTCTCCATTAGTTATAGTCGCGATTCCTGCTGAATCGTAACCTCTATATTCTAATTTTTTTAAAGAATGAATTATATTTGTCTCTACTAATTTATTGCTGGCTATTCCTATTATTCCACACATTATTTTCTCTTGTAGTTTTTAATGATTACTTGTTTTGCTCTGGTTAATGATAAAGATTTATCTTTTACATTTCTGCTCAAAGATGAACCGGCGCCTACTACAGCATTTTTTCCAATTTTAATTGGTGCTATTAGGGATGTATTTGATCCAATAAATGCGCCGTCTAGTATTTTAGTTTTATTTTTTCTTTTTCCATCATAATTACATGTAATAGTGCCTGCTCCAATGTTTACGTTTTTTCCTATTGTTGCATCACCAATATAAGATAAATGATTCACTTTTGTTTTTTTTCCTAATTTACTTTTTTTGACTTCAACAAAATTACCAATTCTTGATCCTTTAGATAAAAAAGATCCTGGGCGTATTCTTGAAAAAGGGCCTACTGTTACGTTTGACTGTAATATTGCTTTTTCGATATGTGTAAAAGGTAAAATTTCAACATTGTTTCCAATCTTTGTTTTTTTTCCTATAACAACATAAGGATTAATCACAACATTTTTTCCAAATTTAGTATCTCTGGATAAAAAAACAGTCTCTGGCGATACAAGAGTTACACCTATTTTCATAGCATGATTGCGTAATTTTTCTTGATTACATTTTTCTATTAGAGCTATTTTCTTTTTGTTTGTTGATGTCATTAAGATTTCTCTTTACATTAATATAAACTTTGAAATAACTCACAAAATATTTCTTTATGCTACTTATATAAAATGAGTCAAAAATTTACAATTTTGTTTGATTTGGATGGTACTTTAGTAAATACAGCACCCGACCTAATGTTAGCGCACAACTATGTAATGAAAAAATATGGATACAATGAGAGAAAGTTATCAGATGTTAAAAAGTTGGTAGGGAGAGGATCTAAGGTAATGCTAACAAGATCTATACAACAAATGGCTGAACTTTCAGGAAAAATAAAAAAGTCTGATGATGTTATTGAAGAAATGACAAAAGAATTTATAGATTATTATAGTAAAAATATTGTTATAGAAAGCAAACTAAAAGATGGTTTATTAAATTTTCTTAGTTGGTGCAAAAAAAATTCTATCTCGATGGGTGTATGCACCAACAAACAGGAAAGTCTTTCAATTGATCTTTTAAAAAAAATTAAAATTTATGATTTTTTTGATTATGTTGCTGGTGGAGATACTTTTGATTGTAATAAACCAAATCCAAAACACTTGACTGATACTATAGAAATCATAGGCGGTGATATTAAAAAAACTATAATGATCGGTGATAGTGAAACAGACTCCAATGCTGCAAAAGCTGCAAATATACCTTTTATATTAATTAAAGATGGCTATACAGAAAAAAAAGCTAACGAAATATATCACGATCATTTATCAAAAGATTTTATTGACCTAGAAAAAATTATTAAAAAATATCTATGATTGAATTTAAACTCTTTTTTGCACTTATAAGTTATTATTTTGTAATGTTTGCTACACCCGGGCCAAACAATGCAATGTTGACAGCTTCTGGTATTAAGTTTGGTTTTAAAAGAACGCTTCCTCATATGTTTGGAATTCCTTTTGGTCACATAATTCAAATAACTCTGGTTTGTTTTGGTTTAGGTGCTTTATTTCAAAAATACCCATTTATTCAATTTTATTTGAAATGGCTTTGTTTTTTCTACCTTTTATATCTGGGCTGGAAAATTTTAGGATCCTTATCTGATAGTAATAAGGAAACTGGTAGACCTCTTAAATTTTATGAAGCTGCTCTTTTTCAATTCATCAATCCTAAAGCCTGGGTCGTGGCTCTTACAGCTGCAACTGCTTTTTTTCCTAGTGAAGAAAATTTTGTGATTGCAACGATATTTATTGCTGGTACCGCTCCATTTGTTTGTGTCCCCTCTATAGCTATATGGGCACTTTTTGGATCATCCATAAAACTAATAATTCAAAATACTAAAATTAAAAAAATTATAGAATATTTATTAGCTTTATTATTAGTTGTTACAGCTGTTATAATCGTTATTGATTAAAAATTTATGTTATGCATTTTACAAAAAAAAATTCTTCTGAAAAAAGAATTGAATTAAAAAATAAATTAAAAGAGAAAAAAATTTTAAGATTCCCAGGTGCTTATAATCCTCTTACAGCCAAACTAATAGCTGAAATTGGTTTCGATGGTATTTATATTTCTGGAGGAGTTATGTCTAATGATTTAGGTATGCCTGATATAGGTTTGACTACATTAAAAGAAGTTAGCTATAGAGCAAATCAAATATCAAGAGTTACTGACTTACCTTCTATTGTCGATGCTGACACTGGGTTTAAAAATTGTTTAAAAACAATTGAAACATTTGAATTTCTTGGAATATCGGGTTGTCACGTAGAAGATCAAATTGATGAAAAAAGATGTGGTCATTTAGATAATAAAGAAATTATCCCTATCAATGAAATGGTAAAAAAAATAAAAAACTGTGTAAATTCAAGAAAAGATAAAAACTTTTTAATAATCGCAAGAACTGATGCCAATATAGTTGAAGGTTTGGAAAAAACTATAA
>CACIOV010000006.1 GCA_902588335.1 uncultured Pelagibacteraceae bacterium | reverse complement strand
AATCGCAGTTTTTATTGCTTTTTTTCTACTTCCAATATCAACAGCATTTTTTTTGCATCCTAGTATAATTGAATTTCTTATCTTCTGCGGATCTTCACTTCTTGGATTATCATCAGTTACAAAAATTTTCCGACAATGTTTGCTAGCAATTTTACCCATTTTAAATCTCTTTTTTTTGTCTCTTTCTCCTCCGCATCCAAAAACTATTATAATTTCTTTTTTAAATTGTCTTTTTAACGCTATTAAGCTTTGTTCTAATGCGTCGGGTGTATGAGCAAAATCTACAACTATATTTGAATTATTTTTTAAATTAGCTACACACTCAAGTCTACCAGAAACAGGTTTGATTCTATGTATTTGATTTAATATTCTATTTTGATTTAATCCACAAGTTGAAGCTGCTAAAATTGCCATTAGCAAATTTTTTACCTGAAAATATCCTATAAGAGGAATTTCCAAAATAAAAATTTTGGAATTTATAGAAATTTTAACAATTTGTTTGTTTTGTTTATATTTATTATTTAAGATTTTTATATTTCCCGCTTTTGTACCAATCGTAATTTTTTTTATCCTTCTTTTGCCTGAAATTTTTTTTATAATTTTAAATTCCTTATTATCTTCATCAGTAATAATTTTAGAATCTTTTTTAAGTAAATTCCTAAATAGATACATCTTAGAATTAAAATAAGATTGAATATTTTTGTGATAATCAAGATGATCATGACTTAAATTTGTAAATATGCCTGTATTTATATTTAAATTGTCTAATCTTTTTTGCTCCAGACCATGACTTGAAGCCTCTAAAATTACATTTTTAATTTTATTTTTTGAAAGAATTTGAAGATTCTTATGTAAAGATAAGGGATCCATTGAAGTTAAATTTGTTTTTTTGTTATAATTTTTAGAAAATATGCCTAGAGTTCCAATAGAAGCGACTGAAATTTTATTAAAGTTTAATATTTGATAAAAAAAATTAACCACAGACGATTTTCCGTTTGTTCCTGTGACTGCAATTATATTTTTAGGTTTTTGCTTATAAAAATTAGCACAGGTTTCAGATAAACTTTTTCTAACATCCTTAACTGTTACTACAGGTATTTGGCATTTTTTATGTTTTATTTTTTTACTGCTTACTATTACTGATGCTCCTTTTGAAACCGCATCATCTATAAATTTTATTCCTGATGTTTGATTTCCTTTAATTGCGAAAAAAATATCTTTTTTCTTAACATTTCTGCTATCAAAAGAAATTCCTCGTACATATATTTTTTGATATTTTTTACTTGCAGATTTCAGTAGCTGGCCTAAGCGCATTTAAAAATTGTTTGAAGCTTGTAAGTTATTTATGGCTAAAATTGGACCGATTTTTTCTATAATTTTGCCTGCAACAACAACTGTGTTCCAACCTGAAGTATTTCGCCTTTCGCCGCTGTATTTATAGCCGTTTGGAAATTTTTCTGAAGGTGGAAATTCGTACACAAAATTAGGAGCCGGCTTTGGTTCATCAAGCATAACAAGCAATACATACTTTGGTCTGCTAGAAGGAAATAGCGCAACAAAAGTATTTAATTTTGCTTTTGAATTATATTTTACTGCTGTGCCCGTTTTACCTCCAACATCATAACCTTCTATATCAGCAAAATTTGCAGTCCCCTCATTGAGGCTAACTACTTTTCTTAATATCAAATTTATTGCATTGCTTGTTTTGTTGGAAATAATTTGCTCTCTCTGGCCATCGAGTTTTTTTTCTTTTTTTAAAATAGATGGTTTAATTTTATATCCTCCATTACCTAAAATAGCGTAAGCTTTAGCTAACTGGAGGGGCGTAGTAGTAATACCATGTCCGTATGATGTGGTAGCAAGTTTACATTTTCCCCATCTAAATGAAAGTGGAGTTCCAATTTCCTCTAAATCAAAATTAATTGTATCAAGAAGTCCTAAAGAATTTAAAAAATCCTTATATTTTTCAACACCAACTTTCTGAGCAATACGAACTGCGCCAATATTAGAAGATCGAATTAAAATTTGCTCAACGCTCAAATTTTTTGGTAATTTGTCGTGTTCGCTTATAGTATATTTATCACAAGTTAGGCTATTTTCTAAATCTTTAAATATTGTATTAGGTTTTATTACTTTGTTTTCTAATCCAGCTGCTATGGTAAAAGTTTTAAATACAGATCCTAATTCATATACTCCGAGGGTAATTTTATTTGAATAAATGTCATCATTAATTAAAATTCGTTGATTCAAATTATAATCTGGCAAAGATATTAAAGATAATATTTCACCATTCTCAACATCCATTAAAATTGCACCGCTTCCAATATTTTTAAAATCTAATTGAGCATTAATCAATTCTTCTCTTATCAAATGTTGTAAATTTGAATCTAACGTTAAACTTAAAGGAAGTTCAATTTTTTCTTTATTATTCAATTGGCTGTCAAAAAATTTTTCTATACCAGAAATACCTTTATTGATATCGTCGGTTTGACCTAAAATATGACTAAAAAGATTTTTTTGTGGATAAATTCTTGAAGGCTTAGGTTCAAAAACAAGAGCTTTATTTCCTATTAACCAAAACTGATCCTTTGCTTTTGGTGTTAATCTTTTTCCAATCCAAAAAAAATCATTTTTATTTAATTTTTTTTTAATTTTGTTTAAATTTAATTCAGGAAACAAAATTCCTAACTTGATCAACAAATTTTTTTTATCTTTTTGTTTTAATAATTGTGGCCTTACACCAACATCATAAAGATTAACATTTGTAGCCAAAACTGAACCATTTCTGTCAATAATATTTCTTCTTTCTGATATAAATTTTTTGTTAGGACTATTGTTATAAAAATTTTTTTCAGAAGATAAGGATAAATAAGTAATCTTAATACTAAAAATAAGTATTACACTAATAAAAATAAGAAATAAAAAAGTGACTCTACTTAATGAGATTTTTATAATAGAATAAATCTTGTTGCTATCAGTAAGTTCAGATTCATCATAATCTTCAAAATAAAAACTTTTTTTTTTAATGATTTTTTCTTTTTTATTCTTCATTCAAAACTATTTTCCAGGCACAACAGGCATGCCCAAAAAAACTTTGACCACCTGGACGACTACCCATTTTTGAGCTTTTGTTGACAAAAGTGCATCTTTTGGAGAAGAATAAAGATTCTTTAACTCAATCTTTTTTGCCTCAATCTTTTTTGCGACTTGTGTTTTTAACTCACCGGGGATTGATTCAGGTTTAGAGTATAATTCTTGAAGTTTTTTTATTTCTGTCTTTTTTTCTTTAATTTTTTTTGCAATTTTTAATTTCATTTTTTTTGATATATTTTTATCTTTTTTTTCATTTGTTGAAATAATAATTTCTTCTTTATCATTTAGATGTCTTATTTGAGATTTCTTATATGGAGCAAAATCGTTGTCTAAAAATTTTTTTGCGAGCTGCGATATATTTTCTGGAGAAGTTATTACCTCATTATCCAAAATTCCTTGATCTAAATTAAAATTAAGTACATTAATAGATGCCTCTAAATTATTTATCTCCTTTTGCAAATTTCTTGTTTCATTTTTGATTGCAGAGACCAATAACAATCCACAAACAAATAGAATTGCTGTTAATGAATATTTTTTTATCGAACTGAATGCGTTGGGTTTAGAGATAGTATCAACCCATTTATTAGGATCTAATTGATTTATTTCTTCATTAAATTGGTTGTTGTTTTTAGGAAGAGAAGCAACCCATTTATCCTGATTTATCATAATTCCCTTCCTTCTAATTTAAAATAATTTGTGAATTTACTCTTAAACTCATTAGGGTAGAAAAAAGAATTGTTATTACGCACTGCATATCTAAGTTTTGCAGATCGGGCGCGATTATTTAGCTTAGTTTCTTTTTCATTAGCGACAAGAGGTTTTTTAGAAAATAATTTAAATAAATTAGATTTATTTTCTTTTATGGGCAAATATCTTGAAGGATTTTTTCTTAAATTTGAATAAAGATTAAAAAAATTTTTTACTATTCTGTCTTCCAAAGAATGAAAACTAACAACGATTAAAATTCCACCATTTTTAAGAAGTTTTGAAGCCGCAATCAAACCTAAAATTAGTTCTGTTAACTCTTGGTTAACAAAAATACGTATAGCTTGAAAAGTTTTAGTTGCTAGATTTTTTTTATAATTATTATGATTCCTTTTTGCTTCATTAATTATGCGAGCAAGTTCTTCGGAAGTTTTTATTGGTTTATTTTTTCTATACTTTACAATTTTACTTGCAATTATCCTTCCATCTTTTTCTTCACCTAAAACTTTTATTATGGTAGCTAAGAGCTCCTTGTCCAAATTATTAATAACATCATAGGTAGAATGCTCATTTATTCCCATTTCCATATTTAAAAAATTTTTTGATTTAAAAGAAAAACCTCTTTCTTTATCAGCTAATTGGAAAGATGATAGACCTAAATCAAATATCACAGCTTTAGGATTTGAGTCAGAAGTAATAACTTTATTTAGGTTGCTAAATTTTTCTTGAAAAAAATTAAATCTTTTTGGAAATTTTTTCTTTAATGTATTCGCGTATTTACAAGTTAATTTATCCCTGTCGAAAGCAATAACCTTTGTGCCTGGAAATTTTAATATTTCGCTGGAGTACCCCCCTCCACCAAAAGTACAATCAATGAACGTGCCACCATGTTGAGGGGAAATAATGCTTAATATTTGATTGAGCATCACTGGATAATGTTTCGTTATTTCCAGTGACATGGTGGCATTCATAAATTTCTCTACTATCTTCCATTTAATTTTTTTGTCTTCGTAAAAAAGCTGGTATTTCAAAGTCTTCCTCCAAATTAGTTTCTTCGAACATTTCTGGCTCTTTTAATTCAATTTTTTCCTCAGTTTTTGAACTGTCAAATATTTTAGGTTCAGTTTCGTTGTTGCTTTGGTTAAGCGAATTGCTTGCTCCATTATCAGAAAAAAGTTCTGGAGTTGCTAACTCGATGGTATCTACCTCAAATGTATCCATATCTTTCTTTGTTTCAGAATCATTATTTTGAGAAACCTCTTCTACGTTCTGAAGATATGCTGCATTCTCCATCGAAATATTTTCTAACGATTGTTCATTAATAGCTTTGTTGTTTTCTTCTTTCTCTATTTCTTTTTGAACAACAGTATTTTGATCAGCAGCAGTATTGATATTTAAAGCTGTAGCTCCTTCCGTAGCATTTAAAGTATTCTGATTGTTTGCCAAAACGTTAATGGTGTTATCATTGTAACCATGATTTCTATTTTGTAATCTGTGAACCATGCTTATAACTGGTTTCTTTTCTGGTTCTTGACCATCTAAAGAAGTGGCAACAATTGAAACTCTGATTTTTCCATTTAATCTTTCGTCTTCAATTGAACCAAAAATTAACTCGGCTTCTGGGTCAACTTCTGCTCGGATTTTATTTACAGCTTCATCTACCTCAAACAAGGTAAGGTCTGATCCTCCGGTAATATTAACCAAAAGACCTTTTGCACCTTTTAATGAATATTCGTCAATTAGTGGATTTAATAATGCAGCGTTGGTAGCTTCTTCCGCTCTTTTTTCTCCTTCAGCTTCGCCAGTTCCCATCATTGCTTTTCCCATTCCTTTCATGATGGTTTCGACATCAGCAAAATCTAAATTAACCAGACCGGGTTTAACCATTAAATCAGTAACACTTTGAACTCCAAACTTTAGAACATCATTTGATAATCCAAATGAATGTTTTAAGGTTGTTTTTTCATTAACAATCTTAAATAAGTTTTGATTTGGAACAACTATATTAGTATCTAAATGTTTTTTTAATTCTTCTAATCCTTGAAGGGCTATTCTCATTTTTTTTGGACCTTCTAAAGAAAAAGGAAGAGTTACAACTCCTACTGTAAGAATATTTAATTCTTTAGCTGCTCTTGCAATTACATGTGATGCTCCAGTTCCAGTTCCTCCTCCCATGCCGGCAGTTATAAAAACCATATTGCTACCTTTAATATAATCAACAATATCATTTAATGACTCTTCGGCTGCGCCTTGACCAATTTCATGTTTAGCACCTGCTCCTAAACCTTTTGTTAAATTTGCTCCTAATTGAATCTTTCCGCCAGCTTTATTATTTATTAGATCTTGTGCGTCAGTATTTACTGCAACGAACTCAACACCTTCCATTCCAGCTTCTATCATGCCGTTGATAGCGTTTCCTCCAGCACCACCAACACCTAAAACTAAAATTCTTGGTTTTAATTCTCTCAATTCTGGACCTTTGATATTAATAGTCATTTCTCCTCCTTTTTAAATTGCGCTTCCCATTTTAAACTTGCTCTATTCAAATTAGCTTTTTTCCTAGCTTGTACTTTGAATTTTTCAAAAAGTTTAGGCTCCCAAATTTGAAAGGTTGCTCCCTGTCCAACAAAAAGCATTGCTTGCTTAATTTTTGCATGATTTAACAATTTTTTAGGTATAGAAATTCTTCCTTCGCTATCAAACTGAAGATTAACGCTTTCGGCTAAAACTGAAGTTGCGAAGACATCTCTTTTTTCCTCAAATGGATTTAATGAATCTATTGAGTTTGAAAGTTTTTCTATTCTGTTTTGTGAGCATCCTTCGATTGAGGGGTTGTTAAATGATGGATAACAAATAACGCCATTATAACCCATGCTGCTTAAATAAGATCTAAAACTGGCTGGCACTGAAACCCTCCATTTTTTGTCTAACTTGTTTTCGTAAGTTGATAAAAACATGTTTTTTTAAGTCAAAGGCACCTTCGAAAAAATCAAGACTATTTTCATGATTTAGCTTTCTTAGCACCATGTCCCCCTCCTTTGGGAATATATGGGATATTATGGGTTTTCAACCTATACGTCAATACCCTAATTTTTAGGCCTTTTTTGATAAAAATACTCAGATTTGATTAAAAGCGTATAAGTTGATTTTTTAGTACAGAGTTGAATCCTTTAGGAATCAAAGCGTGAACATTAGCTATATTTCTAAGACTTGGTGTGTAGATAGTTTTAAGGATTTGCCAGACAACCTATAAGCCGGGTTCTGTCATTTAAATTAGTCATTTATCTGGGACTAAATTCACATTCAGTCTCTAGCAACCAACCCAGATGGCTAACTAAGAACTGTTTTCGGCCTAAAGCCATGCCATCTCTATTTGGTCTTGCTCCCGGTGGGGTTTTCCATGCGTTTTTTGTTACCAAAAAACCGGTGCGCTCTTACCGCACCTTTTCACCCTTGCCTCGATCAGGCGGTCTATTCTCTGTGGCACTATCCCTGAGGTTTCCCTCGCCAGAAGTTATCTGGCACCGCGTTCTTATAGAGCCCGGACTTTCCTCTCTTGTTTATTCAACAAAAGCGACTAATCAATTGTCTGGCAGTAGGCTTATTAAGCAAAAAAAGTCTTTAAATCAAGACTTTTTTATAGCTTTTTTGACAAATTTTGAGCAATAATCATACATTCTTTATCCAAAACACCATTGATTAATTCCTTTCTATAATGTCTTTGAAAGGCTTTCATAGTTTTATTAAAGGAAGATTTATTATTGGTAGAAAAACAATAACCAATTTTTTTTAAATTTTTTATAAATTGTATTTTATCTCTTTTTGAATAAATCTTAAACTCTCTAAATTTTCTTAAAAAACCTGACCTACAATTATGCCAGATTCCTATTTTTTTTTTAGCTAATAGTTTCCAGGGAAATTTTTCGCCTGGATCAATTTTTCTTAATGGCGAAATATCTGAATGACCTACAACATTTCTTTTTTTTATTTTATATTTTTTGATAAGGCTTTTGCAAATTTTTACTAAGTTCGATAATTGTTTTTTTTTAAAATTTGTATAGCCAAATTGATGACCTTTATTAACTAGCTCAATACCAATTGAATTTTTGTTTAACTGCCTATAGTTTGCCCAACAAGATTTCCCTGCATGCCAAGCAATTTGGTTATCCTGAACCAGTCTATAAATTTTGCCATTCAGGCCAATTACAAAATGACTACTAACTTTTGATTTATGGTTGCATAATCTAATTAAAGATTCTCGTTCAGATTGCATTCCTGTATAGTGAATAATTATTAATTTTATTGATTTATTTGATCTTTTTTTCCTATCAAAATTTGGAGAATAAAATTTGCTAATTTTCATATTGTCAAAATTTCATCAAAACCCTATAAATACAACCTATTATTAACACAATTTTAACTAGTTATTGTTATTGAATAATATATATAACATAGAATAAGGAGCCCAATGGTAAGAAAGTTCGTTTACATAATAGTTTTTGCATTATTTTTTCAAGCAAACTCACTTAACGCTGGAACAACTGGAAGTGAAGAACTAACGGGATCTTCTAAAGATTCTGCTCCTGAATGCTTTGAAGGTGTAAGCAGAGCTATGTTTAAGTTAAATCATGGTTTGGATAAAATAATATTTGAACCAGTAGCGAAAGGTTACAGAGCGCTTCCGGCTCCAATAAGAAAAGGAACAGGTAATGCAGTTGACAATTTGCGTTCTCTTTTAACTCTTTCAAACAATTTGTTACAAGGAGATTTTGGTAGAGCAGGAAATACTGCTGCACGTTTTGGTATTAATACAACAGCGGGTATTTTAGGAATTTTTGATCCAGCTACAAGATTCGGTTTTGAAGATCAAGGAAAAGAAGATTTTGGGCAAACGCTAGGTGCTTGGGGTGCGGAAAGTGGTTGTTATTTTGTGCTTCCAATTTTAGGTCCAACAACTACAAGAGATGCCATCGGTCTAGTTGGAAATGTGTTTATAGATCCAGTTTATCAAATAACTCACAACACAGAAATACGAAATGGAGTTGTAGGTAATGGCAACTATTCTGAGCACAATTACTATTATTATAGAAGTACGGGAGCTGTAGATTTTAGAGCAAAAAATATTGAGTCTTTTGATAGTCTTGAAGCAAATTCGATTGATCTTTATGCTTCTTTAAAAAGTTTATACTTACAAAATAGAAAACAGAAAATAGCTAACTCTTCATCTACTATTGAAACTCAAGATGACAGCGATTGGGAAGAAATAGACGCAAATTAGTTTATAAAAGACAAATCTTGTGAAAAAAAAAATTCTCATTATTATTTTTTTTGTTTTTGGTTTATCTCAAAAAAGTTTTGCTTATAGCAGTGATCCAAAACAGTTTATCCAAGAAATAGTTGATGAAGCGAAAAAAGTGCTTATAGATTCGAACACTAAAGAATTTAAAACAAAAAAACTTTCCGAAATGGCATTAAAAACTGTAGATATCAAAGGTGTTGCATACTACACCTTGGGTAATTACAGAAAGAAACTAAGCGACGAACAAATGAAAGAGTACTTAGTTCTATTTGAAAAATACTTCTTAAAGAGCTTTACTTCTAGACTAACTGACTATTCTGATCCTAAAATTAACGTGTTATCGGCAGAGGTTTTAAATCCAAAATATACGATTGTTAAAAGCTTGTTGATAGCCACAGATAAAAAACCAGAGGTTAATATTGAGTGGAGAGTTTATACCAAAAATCCAGACAGACCTTTAATAAGAGACTTAATTATAGAAGGATTAAGCTTAGCTAGAACTCAAAAAGAAGAATTCACATCAGTAATTGAATCAAACGACGGTGATGTGAGTAAATTATTTATTACATTAAAAGAATTTGTAGCCAAGTAATTCACTAAGATTATTTTGTGGAAGAAAAATCTAGAATTTTAAAAAAGGCGGATAGTGACGTATCTAGACCTGTTTCTTTTAAAGATTCGTTTGGAGGCAGCGAGAGTCAATTGAGATTACTACTAAAATATCTGCCTGATAAAAGTTTCAAAGATATAAATCTTATTTTAAATAGCACTAATTATGATTTGTTGGAAAAAAATAAAATTAACGTTCTTTGGATGCATCATTTTGTTAATCAAAAAGAAGCTAAGAACTTAGGGTCAAAAGATTTTACAAATAAGTTAGATTGGATTGTATATAACTCTAATTGGAATCTTGAGCAACATATAAAATATTTTCATGTTCCTAAAAATAAATCTATCGTGATTAGAAATGCTATAGAAAAAATAAATTTTACGGAAAAACCTACAGATAAGATAAGTTTAATTTATCATACTACACCTTGGAGAGGCTTAAAAATTTTATTAAAAGTTTTTAAAAACTTAAATTTGGAGAATGTGGAGCTAAATGTTTGCTCATCCACAATAATTTATGGAAAAAAATTTGATTCACTTCTTGGAAAAACTTATGAGGGACTTTTTAATGAATGCAAAAATACAAAAAATGTAAATTATTTCGGCTTTTTAAAAAATGAAAAAATAATAGAACAATTAAAAAAAATGCACATTTTTGCCCATCCGAGTATTTGGCCAGAAACAAGCTGTATAGCAGCTATTGAATCTATGGCGGCTGGTTGTGAAGTTGTAACGACCAGCCTTGGAGCTCTTAATGAAACATGTTCGCCGTTTGGAAAAATAATAAATTTTGAAAAAAGACCTGAGGACCTGGAAATTAAATATAGCGAAGCCCTTTTAGATAGTATTAAAAATTTTTGGTCCGATAAAACACAAAAAAAATTAAAATTACAAAGAGAAACAATAAATGCTACATACTCATGGAATGCAAGATCAGCTGAATGGAAAAAATTTTTTGATGAAGCAAGAAAATTAAAAACTTAAACCTTCGGTTTTTTTTTGAATGTATTTAAAACTTTCAACAGCTATCTGATCTCTTTTCCTAACAGCTTCAATTAAATTTTTACCATATGTCTCTACAAGTCCAGAGGCAACTATGTGTTTTTTATAAATTAAGGATGGTGTGCCATCGCTGTTTTTTTTAAGATAATCCTTAAGAGAAAGTATTTTATTTTTTCTAAAAAAATACAAAAAATAAGAAATCCACAAATCATCATATAAAAAAAGCTCTTCATAATCTTTTATAATTTTATCGTAAAAATTTTTAATACCTTTTAAATGATTTGTATTTATTGCAAATCCATCAGCCCCTTGGCCAATGCCAAAATTTCCTAGCGGATGTACATAAAAGCTATATGCATTATCTGGCGACTTGGAATAAAAGTAAAAAAATTTTTCAATCATGTAATCTTCGTAAATATGATCATCATCAGCTAGTATTACCAAAGAATTTTTTTCAAATTTATTTAATGAGCCTAACAATTTTGTTCCAGGTCCATAATCTTCACACCTTGTTATCTCTACATCATTGTTATTAAATTTGGGAATTTCACTATCCTCAATAGTTTCTGAAAAACGCTTATATTTTAATGGTATATTAATAAAAATTTTATCAGGTTTTTGCGTTTGTTTTAACAAAGATTCAACTGATTTATTTAAATTTTTTAACCTTTGCGGAATCGTACTTAAAGAAATGTAAATCATTTGTTCAATTATCAGGTCCAAAATAGTATGGAGGATTTTCATCCATTAATTTCAGTAAATCTTTTGGAAAAAAATTTTTGTCTACTTTTCTTACTTGAACTTTCCTGTGGAATAAATCTTTTCCAGTTTTTTGACAGTTCGTTATATGATCAGCATTTTTAAATTTATCATTATTAAACTCAGTATGAGCAATGGATTCTAATTTTACTTTAATTTTTTCAGGGCCTCCAAATGAAGAAAAGCTCCAACCAGAGTCAGAAAAGTGAGATATTCTATTTCTTGATCTTCTAAGTCGATGAGGTGAGTAAGCATTACATATTTGCATAGTGGTTACAATACTACCTCTCCAAGTTTCCAATTTCAAAAAATTACAATCTATATGAAATAAATGTTGCTCAAAAGCTATTGGAGCAATTTTTTTGAAATCACATGATTTTATAAATTCAAGTTTTTGCTTAGAAGGTATTTCATCAACATCACTAATAATCAAAATATCGTCGTTTGAAAATTTTTCACAAGCTGTTTTTATATAATTTCTTTGAAAATTTTCAATTCTCCAAGCGTCATCCCCCTTCACGTTGTCAATGATCCAACTTTCCTCGTTTTTTATTTTATCAATATCTATATTTAGCTGATGGTAATGAATTTTGTTTGAAAATTTTTTTAAATTGTTTCTTAATATTTTTGGAAAATTCCAATCCTTTTTCTTACCCTGGTGTGTAATATTTGCTTCCACAACAACAAAATGATCAACTATTTTTTCTAAATATTTTATCCTTAGTTCAGCTAGTTCGTTTTCATTAAAAAAGAGAAAAGAGTCTATTAACATTGTTATAATTATATATATATATCGGCTCTTGTTTTGTATATTTTAAAAATTTATAAACACATTTTATGAATAATATTAAAGTTACTATCTTAGGTTCGGATGGATATACATGTCAAATACCACGTATCAAGGAAGGGATGGAGTTGTTAGGTCACTCATTGTCTGAGGTTTCGCCTGACTTAATATATTCTAACGATCCCAAAGGTTACGATAAAGCATTAATATTAAAAGAAAAATATCCAAATGCTTATTTAATATTTAATTTTTTAGACATCCCTTGGCATGTCGAAAACATTGAAAGACAAACTGAACTGTTGGTTAATAATTATTTTTTAAAAGCTGATGCTGTAAGTGTAATAAGTTTTAAAGTACAAAAAGACCTGGCAAAATTTTATGACAAAAAAATTCATGTAATTTATAATCCAGTAAAAGATGTATATTTTGATGAAAAAATAAAAAAAAATAATATGTTTCTCTATGTGGGAAGAGCTAAAGATCCTATAAAAAGAATTAAGCTAGTGCACGAAAGTATAATTAAAATTCCAGCAGGTTTAAAAAACATCAAAATTTGCGGATCCGAAAATCCTGGTTTTGGAAACTATGTAGGAGTGATATCTGACAAAGATTTAAATAAGCTTTACAACTCTTCAAAATTTGTCCTGTTACCGTCCAAAGCAGAAGGTATTGGTTTGCCAATGATAGAGGGGATGATATGCGGAACTATACCAATTACTTGTTCTGATAACTTAACTGCCAAAGAATTTTCCCCGCCAGAATTTATTTGTGAACCTAATGCTCAGGCTATAGTTGAAAAAATAGAAGAGTTGAATAAAAAATATGATAGCAAAAGAAGTTTGGCTTTAGAATATGGAGCTAAATATAAAAAGCAATTTAATAAAAAAAATATTGCGACAAATATTATTGATATATTTAATTCGAAATGAATTTAATGGACTGTTAGCTCAGTTGGTAGAGCGGATGACTCTTAATCATTAGGTCGTGGGTTCGATCCCCACACAGTCCACCATTTAAAACATCTTGTGTTTAAAGTTCATTATTTGATTTTAGTAAAAAATTAATTTTTTGTATTTATTAATTTTATAATCATAGGTGTGTTCATTAATTTTATTAACTTTAACTATTGGCCAAAAATAATCATCTAAAGCTTCGAGAATATTCTGATCAACTATATGATAGACTTTTAATTTAAATTCAAGCGCTTCCAAAACTGTTGATGTGCTTCCTACTACTAAAGAAAATTTTTTTGATACTTTCTTACTAAATTTATAATCAAAACTTTCTAAAAGAATTTCTAAATCTTTTACAAAATTTTGATATCTGGAATTTAAAATACCTATTGGATGTGGTACTATTTTTAATCTACTAAAATAATTCTTCGGTTTTGATTCAATTAACATTTTTATATTTCTATATATTTCTTTTTTGTTATTTATATTGAATGGTAATAAAATTTTATTTTTATATTTAGAAAAATTATTTTTTTTAAATCTAAAAGATTTTACTAATGAAATTCTTTTTTTGTCCCAATTAAATATATTGACCAGTTGATTTATTTGCGAGGGGCTCGCTGAATAATTTTTATGTGGAATGTTATTTTTTTCAAAAAGATGAATTGGGAAAGGTTGAATAGCATTAATAAAACCATATATTTTAACTTTTTTTAGTTTTCTTTTAATAGTTTTTACTAAATGTTTTTGAAAAGGCTGTCCTTCATATGGTAAAAAAACCTTTTTTATATTATTTTTTTTTATGACTAGCAAAATTTTTTCAACGATAATTTTTGCGAAAATTGCATCAGTGTTGAGCTCATGAATAATTTTAATTAAAGAAAATTTATTTTCAAAAATAACTTTTAAAATTATTTTTAGAAAAAAAATAAAATTATAGGTTTTGGTAAATGATTTTTGAAAAATATAGAATTTTTCATTATTTTTTTTGGTATTATTTTTAAATTGTATAGTGTCTGCATTTATCAGAAACCAAATATTATTTTTACTTGTAAATGAAGGAATATAATTATCTTTAAATTTTAAATTTGAATCAAAATCTTTTGTTTTAAACCAAGTAATATATAAATTTTTCGATACATATCCTTTAGGAATTTTTGGTTCTTCCAAATAAAAATGATGTAATTTGGCAATCCCAATTAATTCTTTCATATACTGAAAAAATATTAAAAATTTATTTTTGATATATAAAAATCTATTTTCGATATATAAAGATCTTAAATTATAGTACCCAGTATTTGCATGCCAAGTACATGGATAAGTAAATGGACTTTTGGCAATGTCCAATTGCTTGGATCTTTTAGAGAAATAATTTTTATAAGTTTTAAAAAGATTTATCTTTTTATTTGATAGTGAATTTTTCAAAATATTTCCATTATTCGACCAAATAAATACAATAAAATGCTTTACTGTTCAATAGTTGAACGATACTATTTAATAATGAACATTGCTCTAATTACAGGAGTTACCTCAGGAATTGGGGAAGCTTGTGTGAAAAAATTTTCTGAAAAAGGATATTATATTATTGGTATCGGCAGAAACCAAAGTAAGTTAAAAAAAATAAAATTACAATCTCTAAAACTGGGTGCGAAAAACTTCAAAGAAATTGTCTGTAACTTTAACAATGCTAATAATATTAATAAAATATTTGAAAAAATAAAAAAAATAAAAAAAATAGATTGTGTGGTTAATTGCGCTGGAGTTGCTTATAAAAATAAAATAACAAAACTGTCTATAGGCGAATGGAATAATTTGATGCAAATTAATGTTACTATTCCATTCTTAATAATAAAAAAATCTATAAAATTTTTATTGAATTCCAAAAATCCTTCAATTGTAAATATTTCAAGTATCGCTGGCAGAACCAAAAGTATAAGTCTTGGCTGTCATTATACTACTTCCAAATCTGCTATAATTGGAATGACAAGACATTTGGCTTTTGAGCTAGGGCCAAAAGGAATAAGAGTAAACTGTTGCGCTCCGAGTCAGACTCAAACTCCAATGTTAAAAAATGCGTTATCAAAAAAAGCAAGAATATCACTTGCTAAAACAGTTCCTTTAGGAAGATTAAGTCTAGCCAAAGAACAAGCGGAAGTAATTTACTTTCTTTGTAGCAAAGAATCATCTTATATTAATGGGGCCATAATTGACGTTAATGGGGGATTGTTATGAAAATCGGACAATTCAAAAAAGAGGGTAAGTTAAATCTTATAGTAGTTCAAAAAAATAATGTTTATCAAAATAGCTTAGATCAATCGCCCAAATCAACAGATTTGATTAGTTCTTTAAAAGAAGAAACTTTAACAGAAGCGATTAATAAATTAATTAAGAAAAAAAAATTAATAAAAATTAGTGATACAGAAAAATTTTTATTTAAAAATAATTATCTAATGTTAAAGCCTGTTGATGCCATGGAAGCCTGGGCTGCTGGTGTTACTTATAAACGTCAAGCAATCGAACATGATAATGATCTAAAAAAAAAAGGTAAAAATGATGACCTCTATCAATATGCCTATAAAAATCAAAGAGTTGAAATTTTTTTTAAAGGAACATCAAGAACAATGGTTGGTCCATATGAAAAATTATGGCTAAGATCTGACTCAAAATTAATAATGCCTGAAGCCGAACTGGTTCTTGTTATTGGATCAAAAGGTCTGCCTGTTGCATATACTTTGGGAAACGATCTAACAGCTTGGGATATAGAAAGCGAATGCCCATTATATTTAAGTCAAGCAAAAATTTGGGAGGGATCAGGATCTATTGGTCCTTGGATAGTTCCAGTTGAAGATTTTGAAACTCCATATTCCTTTGAAATAAATTGTGTTGTCAAAAGAAATAACTCTAATATAATAAATAGCGTTGGAAATACATCGGGATTAAAAAGAAGTATTGAAGAATTATGTTATTACATGAATTTATCAAACAAAACATCTCCTGGTACAGTTCTTTTTACTGGCACAGCTTGTATAATCGATCATAAGTTTACTTTAAAAGAAGGGGATATTGTTGAAGTCTCCAACTCAAAAATAGGTATACTAAGCAATGAAGTACTTTGTCATTCAAAAGAGAAAAAAAAATACATGTTGAGAGAAAATAAATAAATGATAGCAGCACTTTTAATTGGAAGAGGTGGAAGCACTGGGCTACCAAAAAAAAACGTTAAGCCTATATTAGGAAGACCTTTAATGACTTACCCAATTCTAGCAGCAAAAAATAGTAAGTATTGTGACAAAATTTTTTTATCAACAGATGATGAAGAAATAAAAAAAATTGGCAAAAGCTTTGATTTAGAATTAATTAATCGTCCAGATTACCTTGCAACAAAAGAAGCTCTTGCTGAGGATGCCTATATCCACGGATATAATGAAATAAAAAAAATTTTAAAAGAAGACCCTGAATTTATTATACTTTTATTCTGTAATGGAGCTACAGTTTTATCTAAGTATATTGATGAGGCTATTGAAGCATTGCGTAAAGACAAAACTTTAGATTCTTCATGTACAGTTAGCAGTTATAATATGTGGAGCCCTCTTAGAGCAAAAAAAATAGATAAAAATGGAAAATTGGTTCCATTTGTACCTTTAGAAATATTTGGAAATGATGTTACTTGTGATCGTGGTTCACAGGGCGATACCTGGTATGCAGACTGTTCAACTTTTGTTGTTAGACCCCACTGTATGGAAAAGAAAAATGGCGATGCCCCTTTCACTTGGCTTGGAAGAAACATACATCCAATAAAACAATGGGGTGGATTAGATATTGATTATGATTGGCAAATTCCAATAGTAGAATATTGGTTAAAAGTTAACGGTTTTACCGAAAACAAAACGCCTTATAAAAATTAATTAACTATATTTCTAAGTTTTAAACCTTTAAATACTCTGTTTAAATTTTCTGCAGCCTTTACTCTCATTTCTATTATTGATCTTGATGAATAATATGCTGCGTGTGGATTTATAATAATTTTTTTGCTTAAAGGATGTTTTGAGTTTTTCCAGAATTTAATTAATTTCTCATTTTTAATAGGAGGTTCATCGGGCAAAACGTCTAATCCAATTCCTCCTAATTTACCTGTTTTAAGTCCACTATATAAATCATCAAGTTTATTTATTATTTCTCCTCTTGCAGTATTAATTAGTATGGTTCCCTTTTTAAGTGAGTTAATAAATTTTTTATTTATCATTCCTGATGTTTCTTTGGTTAATACTGAATTTATTGAAATTATTGTACAGTTGCTTGATAACTCCTTTAAAGATTTAAACCTTTTGATACCAAGAACCTTTTCATGTCCACTGCTAACATAGGGATCATAAAAACCCATTTTAATACCAAAAGGTTTCATTCTTAATGCTAGCGCTGAGCCAATTCTTCCTGCTCCAATAATTCCTAAAAAATGTTCATTTGTTCTTTTTATTGGACTTGATAAGTTTTCATTTAAAACGTTCTCCTGCCATCCTTTTTTATAATACTTACAACTTTCATTATACTTCATTATTTTTCTGGATAACGATAAAATCATAGCTGAAGCTGTATCAGCAACTTCACCAATTCCATAATCAGGAGTATTGGCACAATCAATTTTAAAATTCCTTGCAGATGAAAGATCGATATTATCACAGCCAACTCCATATCTTACTATTCCTTTGCATTTTTTAAGATTTTTAATTGTTTGTTGCGTTATATTGGTGTGCCAAACTAATAAACCATCTGCTTCTTTGATCGCATGGGGAAAATTATTTTCATTTTTCTTATTCAAGCATATTACTTTTACTGATTTTCCAAAAATTTTTTTTTCTATTTTAGCTTCTAAAAAATAATCAGTAATAAATATTTTTTTCATGTAATAAAATATTATTTTTTTAAAATTAATTTAACAATATCTACCACTCTACTACTATAGCCCCTTTCATTGTCATACCATATTACAACTTTAAGAAACTTTGAATTTAATACTTCTGCATAATTAGAATCTATAATGAGTGATTTGTTTGTGCCTAAATGATCAATTGATACTAATTTTTCTTTCTGAAATTCATAAATTTTTGGATTTTTTTCTGCTAAATTATTAAGAAATTTTTTAAATTCCAATATTTTACAATTGTTTTTAATTTTTAATGATATGTCAGAAGCACATACTATATTTGTTGGTACCCTGAAAGACATCCCAGCTAATTTACTTTTAATTTCAGGTACACATTTTTCCACTGCACTTATAGATGTTGTTTTTTTTGGTATTAAACTCATCATTGTGCTTCTTCCTAATGAGTAATCTTTCCAACTATGACTTGGATTTGATATAGATTTGAGTGAGCCGTCCAATAAATTTTGATATGATAAAATTGAATGTAAAGTTGTTACAAAGCCATTTTCAATATTCCACTTTTTATCTATCTCTTTTAAAAGTGGACTTAATGCAGAGGCATCACAAATACTAGCGCTAATGACATTGTGTTTTCTATAGTTATATTGCTTTTCATTAGCTCCTATAACCATATAAAAATCAATATTTTTTTCGGGAGAGTGAGTAATTAAAACTTTTTTTATGCCACTTTTAATCAATTTTTTTGATTGTTTCACATTTTCATTAAGACCTGTAGCATCAATTACGACATCGATATTATATTTTTGCCAAGGTACTTGGTTAATTAGTTTTTTTGAAAAAAAATTTATGCTTTTATTATTTATTAAAATCTTATTTTTTTTGGAAGAAATTTTTTTTTGGAAAATTCCATAAACGGAATCATATTTAAGTAAATAACATAAATTTTGTATATCGCTGTCTACATCATTTATTAAAACTAATTTTATATCCTTTTTTTCTGATATAATTCTAGCAATCGATCTGCCAATTCTACCAAAACCGTTCAATCCAACTCTTATCATTTCTGTTAATTAATATATCATAAATAAATTTACACAACTGTTTTAGTAAATTATGAGCAAAGTTGGTGGGCCCGCCAGGATTCGAACCTGGGGCCAATACATTATGAGTGTACTGCTCTAACCAGAAAGCCCCAATTTATATATAAAGTTTTTTCTAGAATTAGTCAAAAACAGCCCTGAACTGAGTCCTCAGAGAGTCCGAAAAATGTTACCATAATTTCATGAAAAAGCTTTTAGGGAAAGTGGGTCGTTATCTTGTAGTTATGGCAGCGACAGATTGGTCTTTAAGTCTATTTTAGAAACGTTCATGTGCACTTAACATTAATTTTGGTGTAGGATTTAGGAAGATGAAAAAAATATTTATCACTTTATTTTTCTTTATCTGCTTGTCGGCAAATGCAGTTGAGAAAAAGACCAATTTTTCAATTGATATTTTTGAAAAAGCAAAAGCTTCTGGAAAAACGGTAGTTGTCAATTCTTATGAAGTTTGGTGTGGTACTTGCAGTAAACAAACTAAAGTTTTAGATCAAGCTGAAAAAGAGTTTAAAGATATTGTTTTTTTAAGCTACGAACAAAGCAAAAATAAAGATATAGCTCAAAAACTCGGCATTAAATTTTGGACAACTATTGTTGTTTACAAAGGGAATGACGAGGTTGCTCGTATAGTTGGACAAACGGATAAAGAAACCATTTATTCTGCAATTCAGAAAGGGATTTAAATAATGTGTCCCATCTGTTGGATAAGTGGTTTCATAGCTGTACTATTTGGCGGATCTTTTATTGCAACGATTAATCATCCAATCTCTTGGGTTTTAGGTTTAGCGTTAATTGCTTATTCAATTTACAAATTTTATGAAGCAAAAAAGCGTGGAAAAAAAATGACAGAGGAAACTAAAAAAAGAAATAAAAGAATAATATTTAGATTTGTTCAAGGTGCTGTAGTTGGTTCAATAGTGACAATAATTATTTTTTATAGCTTAACCCACAAAGAACATGAGAGAATGCACCAGTTGTTAGAAAAGCACGGAATAGAAGAACACCAACATTAAGAAATGAATTTTCTTACTTTAAATTTTTCCAGAATTAATAATTTAAAAAAATGAAAAAGCTTTTAGGGATCGTGGTTCTGGGTTTGTTGTTTATTTTTGTCTCGAATAGCCCAGAAGCTAAAGCAGAGGATTTTAAATTAACTAAAATTACGGAAAATCTTAAGTCACCATGGAGCTTATCTTTTATTAATCAAAATGAGGCTTTAATAACAGAAAAATCAGGGAATATAATCTATATCAATATTCAAAAACAGAAATTAAAAAATATAAAGCATAACTTAAAAGTTCTAGAACATGGACAGGGTGGTTTATTAGATATTTTGTATTATGATGAAAGTGTATTTGTTTCTTATACTGAAAAAATAAAAGATTTTGAATCAAGTACATCAATTGCTAAAGGAAGATTTAATAAGAATAAAATAAATTTTAAAAATATATTCCAGGCTGAACCTCCAATAGAATCTAGATATCATTTTGGATCAAGACTAGCTATTAAAGAAAATTATTTATTTGCATCTGTTGGTGAAAGAGGCCAGGGTATGATAGCACAAGATGGAACCAAGCACCCTGGTAGCATAATTAGAATTCATTTAGATGGAGGCATTCCTAAGAATAATCCTAAGTTTAAGGGAAAGGAAGATTGGCTTCCAGAAATTTATCAAATAGGAGTTAGAAACCCCCAAGGATTGACTTTCTCTCCTTATGATAAAAAAATTTATTTAAGCAATCACGGAGCAGCAGGTGGTGATTGGTTTGGAGAAGCAAAATTTGGTGAGAATTACGGATGGAAAATTTTAGGTTGGGGTGGTTACAATTATAATGGTACAAAAATTGGCCCTAAGTGGGAACCTGGTTTTACTAAGCCAATACGCTACTGGATTCCTTCCATAGCGACAAGCGCTATTGTAATTTATAAAGGCAAAGAATTTAAAGAGTGGAATGGTCACGCTCTGGTTACATCTTTAAAAAATCAGTCTTTGAGAAAATTAATATTCAAGGATGTAAATGAAATCAAAGAGGATATTATTTTTAAAAACAAAATTGGAAGAATTAGAGATATTCAAGTTCAACCTAATACTGGTAAATTATTTTTTCTAAGTGATAACGGTTCTTTATGGAAAATGGAGAAGTAGGAAGGGGCGTTCTGTTGCCCGGTGCAATTAACCAACCACCCCGAAACTAAAGGCAAAATCTGACTCGCGTTGTGTACCTACGTGGAGCACAGCAAGGTTGTATAGTCAAAAAAGCTGGTGGGCCCGCCAGGATTCGAACCTGGGACCAATACATTATGAGTGTACTGCTCTAACCAGCTGAGCTACAGGCCCTTTATTTAAGTATTTCAACTTGTTTAACATTTTAACACAAATGCATCAACTTATGTTTTTTCGATAAATTCCAGAAAGCTCATTTTTCAAAGAATTAATAGTTTCCAATCTTAAGTTTGGATTAGAAATTTTTTTGTACAATTCTTTGTTTCCCAAAATATTATAAATTTTTGCAATTAAATTATAAATTTTGTCTTTTTCTTCAAATTCTAAAGCTATTAGCAATGTGTCTAAAGCGATATAATA
>CACIOV010000005.1 GCA_902588335.1 uncultured Pelagibacteraceae bacterium | reverse complement strand
TGTCGGTAAGAGGAATATCAAAACGATCCCTATAATAAAGCAAATCTTCCTCTCCTAATTTTTTTTGTTGGTGAGTGATATTGGTGCTTTCTCCAGATTTGCCCATTCCATAACCCTTGATTGTTTTGGCTAAAATTACTGTTGGTTGACCTTTGGTTTTCATGGCTGCATCGTAAGCTGCATAAACCTTGTGAGGGTCGTGTCCTCCTCTATTCAGTTTCCATATATCTCTATCTGTCATTGCGGATACTAAATCTTTTAATTCAGGATATTTTCCAAAAAATTTCTCCCTTACATAAGCTCCTCCTTTAGCTTTAAAAGCTTGATATTCTCCATCAACACATTCGTTCATTCTTTGAGCTAACAAACCACTTTTATCTTTTGCTAACAAAGGATCCCAGTATGATCCCCAAATAACTTTTATTACGTTCCAGCCTGCTCCTCTAAAAATACCCTCTAGTTCTTGAATAATTTTTCCATTTCCTCTAACAGGTCCATCTAATCTTTGCAAATTACAATTAATAACAAATACTAAATTATCTAATTTTTCTCTTGCTGCTAAACCGATAGCTCCTAAAGATTCTGGCTCGTCAGTTTCACCATCTCCTAAGAATGTCCAAATTTTTCTGTTCTCATCTTTCAATAAACCTCTATTAATTAAATATTTTGTAAATCTTGCTTGATAAATTGACATGATTGGTCCCAGCCCCATTGAAACTATTGGGAACTGCCAAAATTTTGGCATAAGCCATGGGTGAGGATAAGAAGAAAGACCTTTTCCATCTACTTCCTGTCTGAAATTATTAAGTTGTTTTTCAGTAAGTCTTCCTTCTAGGTAAGCTCTCGCGTACATTCCCGGCGCACTATGTCCTTGAAAATAAACTAAATCTCCTCCAAATTTATTATTTTTTGCTCTCCAAAAATGATTCATTCCCACATCATAAAGTGTGGCTGCTGAAGCAAATGTTCCTATGTGACCTCCTAATTCTGGATTTTTTTTATTGGCCTTTACAACCATTGCTGCAGCATTCCACCTGATTAGAGATCTTATTTTTCTTTCAATATTTTGATCGCCAGGAGATTTAACTTCATTTTCTGGTGATATGGTATTTATATAAGGTGTATTTCTTGTTAATGGCTTATTGATGCCTTCCTTATAAGTTTCATCAATTAATTTTTTTAAAATATAATGTGCTCTATCTGAACCATCTTTCGAAATGACTGCTGTTAAAGAGTCCAGCCACTCCTGTGTTTCTGTTGGATCAATATCAGCTCCGTTTGAGCGTTTAGTAATTTTTATTTTTTTTTCCATTTTAATTCTTTGAGGAATTGAAGATTCAGCTTCTTTAATAATTTTTTCAGTTTCTGGTAAAACTTCTTCTTTCTTTAAAATTAGTGGTTTTTCTTTTTTAGTTTCAGCTGATTTTTCCAACTTTTTTGTATCTTCAGAAATTTCATTTTTGTCAACTTCAACGGTAGCTAAAAGGCTTCCTTTTGAAACTTTGTCACCTATTTTTACATCTACAGAAGAAATTTTTCCCTCAAAAGGAGAGGGAACTTCAACACTAGATTTGTCACTTTCAAGAGTAACAATTGGATCATTTTTTTTTATTATAGCCCCAGGTTTTGCCAAAATTTCAATTATCTCAACATTTTCGAAATCTCCTATATCTGGAACGGTTATTTTCGATGCCATAATTAATGTTTTATTTATACCACAATTTAATCCATTTTCAGCCATGTAAATATTCACACTACAGCTATGACGCTAATTTTAGAAAATTTAGGAAAGTTATTTGAACCAAAATATAAAAATTTAGATGGAAAATTTTGGATACAAAAAGTAATTTTAAAAAAATACCTAAAAAATAATTAATAATTACGCTCTAAACACATTGCAATTCCCATTCCGCCACCTATGCATAAGGTTGCTAGTCCTTTTTTTAAATCTCTTTTTGTCATTTCATGCAAAAGCGTCACAAGTATTCGTGCACCAGAAGCTCCGATTGGATGACCTAAAGCAATAGCTCCTCCATTAACATTTACTTTCTCTTTAGGTATCTTTAAATCTTTTATTACGGCCAGGCTTTGAGCAGCAAATGCCTCGTTTGATTCGATTAGATCCAAATCGCTTACTTTCCAATTTGCTTTTTCTAAAGCTTTTTTTGAAGCGGGAATTGGTCCCGAGCCCATTAAAGATGGGTCTACTCCGCATGTTGCCCACGAAGCAATTTTAGCTAAAGGATTTAATTTTCTTTTTTCAGCTTCATGTTGACTCATTAAAACAACTGCAGCTGCGCCATCATTAATTCCAGAAGCATTTCCTGGTGTAACAGTACCATTATTTTTGAATGAAGGTTTTAATTTTTCGAGTCTTTCAATTGTCATTCCGTGTCTTGGATGCTCGTCAGATTTTAAAATTGTTGGTATAATTTCATTTTTAAAATTTCCTTTTTTTTGTGCTATTTCTGCTTTAGTTTGCGAATACAACGCAAAATCATCTTGTTCTTTTCTTGTAATTTCCCACTTTTGAGCAACATTTTCTGCTGTAACTCCCATATGATATCCATTGAATGCATCCCAAAGCCCATCTTTAATCATTGTGTCAATAAGATTTGATTCTTCTAATTTTTTATTTCTTCGAAAATGTATAGCATGAGGTGCGTTCGTCATACTTTCTTGTCCTCCGGCAATTATTATATTTGCATCATTAGATGAAATTGATTGATAGCCGGCAGCAATTGCCCTCAATCCTGAACCACAGACTTGATTTATAATGTATGCAGTTTTTTCAACTGGTATTCCTGCTTTAATAGCAGCTTGTCGAGCTGGGTTTTGTCCCATTGCACTTGTTAAAACTTGTCCCATTATTATTTCATCAATTTCGTTAAATTTTAATTTTGATTTTTTCATGTTTTCTTTAATAACTATTGATCCCAAGTCATGTGCCTGCATGTCTTTTAAAGAACCATTAAATGTGCCTATTGCTGTACGCAACGCTGATGTTATTACAATATTTTTTTGATATGAGTTCACAATCTTATTTGCTTTCTTTTTAATTTCAATTTTTCAATCTTAAAACCCCAAGGGAAGGGGTAGATTCGAATAGTAAAAAAAATACATTATTTTCTTTATCATATTCTATATCCCTTATTCTTTGTTCAATAAAATAAATTCTATCTTCTTCAAGAATTTTATTAAATTTATCATTAACTTTTATAATATATATTGAGCCAGCTCGAAGAGAAGATACAAACAAATATTTACCATCTTCGAGTTTAAGATTATTCGGCATATATACTATTTGACTTATGCCAATTGAAGGAACGTAGTATTTAAATGGTTCAACGAAACCGTATTCGGCATGAGATTTTTTATACGGATCTGTTCCGTCATAATTCGTACCATATGAGGATACATCCCAACCGAAGTTAGGAATTTTATCGCTTTGTAAAAAATTTATATTAATTTCATCGCCGCCTTTTGGTCCATGCTCGGTATTTATAATAATATTTGAATCTTTTACGTAATAAAGCCCTTGGGGATTTCGATGTCCCATTGAGATAATTTTATATTCACCTGTCAACTTATCAAGTGTTATTATTTTTCCTAAAAGAGAATCTAATTGTTGAGCTACTTTTTTAACGTTTGAATAACCTATGGTAAACAAAATTTTATTATCTTTATATGTTGAAAATCTACCTCCTGAATATACATTATAACGTTCCCAGTATTCATCACTTTCAAAAAAAAGTTCAAAGTTAAGTTTTTCAAAATTTAAATCTGCTCTATATGCATTTATTGACAAGCCTTTAAAATTTTTAAAAATCAAAGATATATAAATCTTTTCTTCTTCTATAAATAAATCCCTAATTCCTATTAGTTTAGAATTGTTTTTATCTAATATACTCTGAATATTGTTTAAAATTTCTATTTGATTCAGTTTTTCACTAAAAATGTTATTTTTATCAAAATAAATTGTTCTTCCTTCTCCCGAAATTACAACAACCTTTTCCCCAATTATTGCAAAATGGTGTGCTCTTAAAGAATTTGTTGTTGCTGCCCATCCCAATCTAGTATCAAGTCTCGGAAATGGAAGAAAAAATTCTTTTAATAAATATTCTTTTTTATTTACTTTTGATAAAATAATTTCTTCATTAAAAAGTTCTCCGCTTAAGTTTTGCTCATATTTTTTAACTTGATTACTCAAAAATTTATTTTGTTTTTTTAGATCAGGTATTATGAAAATTACATCTCTTATTTTTCTTGATATTTGGGTTGGTATAAATTGTTTTAGGAAAAGTATTGTTTTATTTTGCCTATCATAGCCTTGGTCTACTACATTCCATAATGCAGTAAAAATTATGCAGAATAGAATTACAATTATAATAATTACTTTTTTGTTTTTAATAATACTACTAATTTTAAGCATAATGGCTTAAGAAGATACTTTATAAATAATACTTAATCAATTTATAGAAGGTAAAAGCATCTTTATAGAATTAAATTTATTTGGTATTTTAATGAATGTGCGCCTGTAGCTCAATTGGATAGAGCGCTTGGCTACGGACCAGGAGGTTCTGGGTTCAAGTCCTAGCAGGCGCGCCAAACTAGATTTCTTATGATTAAATGGTTAACACACATGTCGTTACAAAAAGCAGTTGTATTTTTTTTAATTCTGGTAGTTATATTTATATTGGGTTTAACATTTTTATTTTAATAGCATGAACAAAGAATTTGAACAGATCAGTATTAAGCCAGGTTTTATGAAACACAATGGCGGGCTTTTATTTAAAACTGTTTCAGAAAATGAATATCAGTTTAAAACTATAATAAAAGATAATCATCTTAATGCTGCTGGTATTGCTCATGGAGGGTTTATATCTGCTGTAGTTGATGCGGGCGCAGGCACAGCAGCCCATAAAGCTGCTGGTAATGGACAGTGTGTAACCATATCTTTAGAATTAAAATTTATTTCTACAGTCAAACTAGGAGAAGAATTAATAGGAACAACTAAAATACAAAAAAAAACTAAATCAATGGTTTTTTTAACATGTGAATTAAAAGCTTCAGATAAAATTGTTGCAACCGCTTCTGGAGTTTGGAAAATATTAAAGTTTTCTGGAGCGGGGCCAGGTGGCTAAATTACAAATTGGGTTTCCTTTTATAATTTAAAAAACCAAAACCAATTAAAAACAATAAAGCAAACGGATAAACAATTGCTTTATTAGGTCTATCTAAATTTTCGATTTTAAATTCAGTAATTATATCGCCCATCTCGATACCATCTTTCTTTGCGAGACCTTTCCAATCGAGTGTATCTATGGTCGTTTTACCTTCTTGATCAATTAAATTTATACCATAATCTTTTAAAGAATAATTTTCATCAAAACTGTTTTTTTTAATTACAAAAAGCTTATATCTTTCCCCATAATCAGTATTTCTTGTTACTTTTATATGAACATCATGATCTGGTTTTAAGGTAACCATTTCTAAGTTATTTATTTGCAATGGAGAGTATTCAAATTTTGGATAAAATTTATCCATAACGTAATCAGGTCTTAAAAATGATAAAGAAATTAATAGAAAAGCAACTATTTCATACCACCTCATTTTATTAACGAACCAAGCTTGGGTGGCTGCGGTAAATACTAATATACCAATTAAAGAAGTTATAATTATTAATAAAGCGTGCCAGATATTTTCGACACCGATTAAAAGAAGTTCATGATTAAACAAAAATACGATAGGAAGAATAGCCGTTCTTAAGCTGTACCAAAAAGCTTGAACTCCGGTTCTGAGTGGATCTCCACCTGAAATACCCGCTGCCGCATACGATGCAAGACCTACTGGAGGAGTTACGTCTGCCATTAATCCAAAATAAAAAACGAACAAGTGAACGGCTATAAGTGGAAATATATATCCAGAGGCATTACCAACATCTACTAAAACCATGGACATTAATGATGCTACAACAACATAGTTTGCAGTAGTAGGAAGCCCCATACCTAACAACAGGCATAAAACTATGGTTAATAATATTAAAATTACGACATTATCTTTAGCTATAGATTCTATTACAATAATTAAATTTGTACTTAATCCTGTAGAACCTACTGCTCCTACTATTACTCCTGCGGTCGCAATAGCAATTCCAACCGCAACCATATTTATTGCACCCTTCTGAAATCCTACAATAGTTTGATTGTACCAAATTTTTAAAGCATCCTTAAAGTTTGATTCTTTTCTCGATTTAATTAATTTATTTACTAAATTAACCAAAACTAATGCGATGGTAGCATAAAAAATTGAGTAAGAAGCCGTGAAACGAAGAACAACTAACAAATATATTAAAACAAAAATTGGAATTAAAAAATGTAAGCCTGCTAAAAAAGTCTTTTTTAAATGCGGAACATCTTTTTCTTCCATTCCTTTAAGATTCAATTTTAAAGCTTCTAGGTGAGAAATATAAAACAAAGCTATATAAGATATAATTGCGGGTAAAAATGCATGTTTAACAACTTCGAAATAAGTAACTCCTATAAAACTTGCCATAACAAAAGCTGCTGCACCCATTACTGGAGGCATTATTTGACCATTAACTGAGGATGAAACTTCTATAGCCCCTGCTTTTTCTTTTGAAAATCCAGTTTTTTTCATAATGGGAATAGTAAAAGTTCCAGTGGTGACTGTGTTTGCTACTGAGGAACCAGATATCATTCCAGTCATTCCAGATCCTAAAATAGCAGCTTTAGCTGGTCCTCCTCTCATTTTTCCGACCAAAGCAAAAGCTAAATCTAAAAAATATTTTCCACCACCCGCAGTCTCTAAGAGCGCACCAAACAAAACAAACAAAAATATAAAATCTACTGAAACACCAATGGGAATTCCAAATATAGCTTCTTGATCAAACCATTGGAATCCGACAAGTCTTTTTAATGAAAGTCCTCCATGAGAGATTATATCTGGAGCATATTGACCAAAATAAGAAAATAATAAGAAAATTATTGCTATTATAGCTAAAGGTTTTCCTATTACCCTTCTGGTTGCTTCAAGTAAAATTAAAATTCCAATTGTACCAATAATTAATTCGATTGGTATATTAATTTCGCCTATAGCAATGTTTAAAAGAACTCCTCCTCTATCAATAAGTTGATCATAAAAAAAGTAAATATATAAACAACAAAAGATAGCAACTATACTTATTAAAATATCAAAAATTGAAATTTTTTTATTTCGTGAGATCGGAAATATTAAAAATGCTAACAATAAAGCAAAACCTAAATGAATTGCTCTGGCTGGCAAACCTTTGAACATTCCTATATTAAATATAAATGGAAATGGTGATGCATACCAAAGCTGAAATAAAGACCAAATAATAGCTATAGCAGCAACAATTTTTAAATGCAGTCCTGTAAGATTTCTAGTTGGTGATAAATCTTCGTGAATCTTACTTTCAATCTTTGTATCAGTCTCTTGATTCATTTATAAAAAATACTTTACTACAAAAAAAAAGGCCCAATAAATATATTGGGCCTTTTTAATTTCAATTAAGTTTTTGGATTACATTAATCCAGCTTCTTTGTAGTATTTAACCGCACCAGGATGTAACGGAGCAGATAAACCATCAGCTATCATATTTTTCTTTTCTAATGGACCAAAAGCAGGATGTTGTGCTCTGAAAGCATCAAAGTTTTCAAAAACAGCTTTTGTTACTAAGTAAACTAGTTCTTCAGGAACATCAGCGCTAGTTACAACAGTAGCTTTAACACCAAAAGTAGTTACATCTTTTTTTTGTCCAGTGTAAGTACCAGCTGGTATTGTTGCTGCCGCATAATAATCTGCGCCATCAATTAAACCTTGTACAGGTCCGCCTGTAAGATTAATTGGCAGAGCTTTTGCTCCACAAGTAGCTGCTTGCTCCATAGCACCGTTTGGAAATCCTACTGAATAACCAAATGCATCTATTTTACCGTCGCATAGCGCTTTAACTTGTTCTGATGAAGTTAATTCTGTTACTCCTTTAAAGTAACTATTATCAACTCCCATTGCTTTCATAAGTTCTTCCATGGTTCCTCTTTGACCTGAACCTGGGTTACCTATGTTAACAGTTTTACCTTTAAGACCTTTGAAGTCCTTAACTTTAGCTTTTTTTCTAGCCCAAATTTGGAAAGGTTCATTGTGAACTGAAAAAACAGCTCTTAAATTACTAAACTGTTTTCCTTCCCATTTGCTTGAGCCATTATAAGCATGAAACTGCCAGTCTGACTGAGCTACACCAAATTGGAATTCTCCTTCTTTGATTTGTCCAATGTTGTAGTTAGAACCTCCAGTTGATGGAGCAGTACATCTGTATGCTTTATTTGTACCTTTTTTTCTTCCATGATCTGCACTTATTGCAAACTTGTGCATCATTTTACAAATCGCGTTACCAGTCTGAAAATAAACTCCAGTTGGTCCGCCTGTTCCTATTGTGAAGAACTCTGCTGATTTTGTTATCGTTGCAAATGGCATCGATAAAGCAAACATCATTAGTGCTCCTGCAATAGCGGAAATAAATTTTCTCATTTGTTTCCTCCTTTTTATTGTTAAAATTAAATTTAATGCTAGAAGGATACCAACTTTAAAATGAATCTAAAGTGAATTTGACCATTCTTTTAACGCTGATACACCATCAACTATATTTGGTGCATGTTTTTTTAAATCAGCATCATCTAGTTTTTTACTACCTAAGGTATTTTTTAAAAAGCTAGCTCCATTAAAATCTGTAAAACTCAATCTTGCCAACATTTTATTATTATCTAAGCCAAAATCACTTCCCGGTAAGAGGGCCACGCCAGTTTTATTCAAAATATCTTTACACATTTCTGATGATGATGAAAATTTGGTGTTTGTGAACTCTGGAAATAAATAAAATCCACCTTCGGGTTTTGTAACATTAATCGTGTTAGATTTTAAATTTTTGTAAACATAATTACCTGTAAAAGATAATATTTTTTTTACAGTTTTTAAATAAGTAGAGTAATCACCTGTATATGCCTCAACCGCAGCGTATTGAATAGGTGCACTAACAGATGTAAATGATTCGCTGCACAATGTTTTTAAACCATTTTTTAAATCTTTAAGTTGATTAGGTATAGCAAAAAAACCAAGTCTCCACCCGCCTGCTCCACACCATTTACTTAAACCCGTGCTAACAATAGTGCCCTCGGGATAAAAATTAGAAATAGATTTATAATTTTCTTCAAAAGTTAATTGCGAATATATTTCGTCTGAAAGTACTACTAATCCGTTTTTTTTTAGCAACTGCCGCGATTTCTTGTAAATTTTTACAAACTGTGCCAGATGGATTATTAGGAGAATTTATAAATAACAATAAATTTTTATTTTTTATACTTTTAATTTTATTTTCCAACTGTTCTGCAGTCGGAAACCAATTAGTATCGCTTGTGGTTTGAATCCAATGAACTTTATTTTTAGCAATAAGGGCCTGTGGTAAATAGGAAACCCAACTTGGAGCTGAAAGCAACACTTCTCCTTGAAAAACAATTTGAAGCAAAAACATTAATTCTTTAGTTCCTGGACCAACTAAAATATCTTCTTTGTTAAAATTATTATTATTATTTTTATTTAAATAGTTTGCTATCGCAGATCTTAATTCTTCCAAACCTTGCATTGGTAAATATGTATGTTTATTAGCATTAGTTTTAAGTGCTGAAACTATAGATTCGGGAATTGGAAATGGAGATTGGCCGAAACCAAATTTATAAATTTTTTTTCCACTCTTTTTTAATCTATTAGATTCTTCATTTATAGCAAGAGTCGCGGAAGGTTTTAATTTGTCTATTTGTTCTTTAATAAATTTATTCATAAAGTTCTTTAATATTTTTAAATTGCTTCAAGCTATCTGGATTAGCTAAAGCTTCCAAGTTTTTAATTGTGCCACCCTCAATACTTTGTTTAACAGCTAATTCTACAAGCTTTCCATTTTTAGTTTTGGGAATTTCCAAAATAGAAATTATTTTTGCAGGCACGTGTCTAGGTGAAGCATTGATCCTAATTGCTTTTTTTATTTTATCTTTGATTTCATTATTTAAATTATAATCTTTATTCAGTACTACAAATAGTATTATTCTGATATCGTTTTTCCACGATTGCCCAATAGCAATTGATTCTTTTATTTCCTCAAATTTTTCAACTTCATTGTATATTTCTGCAGTACCTAATCTCACCCCGCCAGGGTTTAATGTAGTGTCAGATCTGCCATATATTATAAAACCACCATTATTAGTTATCTTGGCAAAGTCGCCGTGATGCCAAATATTTTTGTATTTTTCGAAATATGCGGCTTTATATTTTTTATTTCCTTCGTCATTCCAAAATTTAAGGGGCATCGAAGGGAAAGGTTTTTTACAAACCAATTCTCCTTTTGTATTTTGAATAGAAAAGCCTGTATCATCAAATATATCCACGTCCATACCCAAACCTTTATTTTGAATTTCTCCTTCATGGACTGGTTGAAATAAATTTCCTAATACAAAACAAGACACAATATCAGTCCCGCCTGAAATGGATGATAAATGAACATCTTTTTTAATTTTATTATAAATATATTGAAACCCTTCTTTAGATAATGGTGAACCGGTAGAACAGATTGTTTTTAATTCGGAAAGATTGTGATTATTTTTAGGTATCACTCCATTGTTGTTTAATGCATCAATATATTTAGCGCTTATACCAAACAATGTTACTTTTTCTTCACTCACAAATTCAAATAATAAATCATCTTTTTTGTACATTGGAAAACCATCAAAAAGTAAAATTGTAGCTCCTGATGAGAGGGCGCCTACTAACCAATTCCACATCATCCATCCGCAGGTAGTAAAATAAAATACTCTATCCTTATCTTTTACATCAGAATGTATTTGTAATTCTTTATTATGTTGAAGCAAGACTCCCCCCGTTCCATGGCAAATACATTTTGGCTTACCTGTTGTTCCACTTGAATAGAGAATTGCCAAAGGATCATTAAAATCTGTCAATGCATATTTGATATTATTTTTATTTTTTTTATCAATAAGCTTTTTCCAATTATATTTTTTTAGTTTGGTAGTTTTGTCTTCTTCAATTTCAGTTCCTGGATAAGCAACTACTACTACTTTTTCTATGGAGGGGATTTTATTAAGAATTTCGGGTAATCTTTCTATAATATTAATTGTCTTCCCATTGTAAAAATATTTTTCTCCTATAAATAATATTTTTGGGGAAATTTGTGAGAACCGATCTGTAACACCAGCTGTTCCAAAATCAGGTGAGCACGAAGACCAAATTGCTCCTAAAGCAGAAGTGCTAATATATGCAACTACAGTTTCTGGTATATTTGGAAGATATGCCGCAACTCTGTCTCCTTTTTTTATTCCGTTAGACTTCATCCAATTTGATATTTCAGCTACATTTAAATTTAATTCTTTCCACGACAAAGTGGTTTTATATCCATTTTCACTTTTAAATATAATTGCTGGTGTTTCGTTATTTTTTACTAGAAGATTTTCAGCATAATTGAGTTTTGAATCAGGAAAAAATTTATTTTTAAAAAAAATATCAGACTCCTCTAGTAAAATATTTCCTAGATTGCCCTTTACTTTTGTAAAATCCCAAATTGATTTCCAAAATACCTGGGGATTTTCAACCGACCATTTCCAAATTTTATCAAAATTATTATATGAGTTAATTTTATAATGCTGTTTAATAAATTTGGAATATCGTGATAAATTAGTTTTTTCTAACTTTTTTTTATTAATTTTCCAAAGATAAGTTTCCATTAATCTATTATGCCAAAAAAATTTAATATTGAATTCTTTAAAATTATGTTAAACTTAATCTTCAATTATTTAAAAGGAGAACTTTTATTCAGGTGATTCGGTCACATTTTAATCATCTTTTGTTCCTAATAAAAATCTAAATGTAGTACATAAATAAAAATTAAGCACAACTTATGGAAAACAACATAAAGAGAATTACCGCTGTTTTGGGGCCAACTAATACTGGCAAAACACATTTAGCTGTTGAAACAATGCTGGAATATGAAAGTGGAATTATTGGTTTTCCTCTAAGATTGCTGGCTAGAGAAATTTATGACAAGTGTGTAAAAAAAATTGGAGCAGAAAAAGTAGCTCTTATTACCGGGGAAGAAAAAATAATTCCTAAATCTCCAAAATATTATATTTGTACGGTAGAATCTATGCCTCAAGATATGTTGGTAGATTTTGTTGCAGTTGATGAAATACAGATGTGTACTGATCATGAAAGAGGTCACATTTTTACAGACAGACTATTAAATGCGAGAGGTGATAAACTTACAATGTTTCTTGGTTCACACACCATGAAAAACATTATAAAATCTCTGATTGACAAAATAGAATTTGTTAGCAGAGAACGATACTCAAAACTAACCTATAGTGGTTACAAAAAAATATCACGCTTAAATCCAAAAACAGCATTAATTGCTTTTTCAATAGATGAAGTCTACGCAATAGCAGAACTGGTTAGGAGACAAAAAGGTGGAGCTGCAATAATTATGGGCTCCCTAAGTCCCAAAACAAGAAATGCTCAAGTAGAATTATATCAATCTGGAGATGCAGATTTTCTTGTTGCTACTGACGCAATTGGCATGGGCATTAACATGAATATTGATAATGTAAGTTTCAGCAATTTAAGAAAATTTGATGGGAAGAAAACCAGAAAATTGAATTTAAATGAAATATCTCAGATAGCTGGAAGAGCAGGCAGACATATTAATGACGGAACTTTCGGTATAACTGGGGAATGTAAACAATTATCTTCTGATGAAATCGAAAAACTGGAAAAACATGAACTAAATAACGTTGATTTACTTTATTGGAGAAATTCTGACATTAGTTTTGATAGTTTGAATAGCTTAATTTCCTCACTTGATAAGAAAACAAGTAATGAATTTTTAAGAAGAATTAATGATTGCGAGGATGAAAAAGTATTAAAATTTTTAATAAAAAATGACAATTATCAAAAAAATATAAATTCAAAAGATTTTTTAAAAATACTTTGGGAATGCTGCCAGATACCTGATTTTTCAAAAAAATCTTATGGAAATCATATAGATGTAGTAAAAAAAGTTTTTGAATTTTTAATATCAAAATCTGGAAAAGTTACAAATGACTTCATGAAAAAACAACTTATGCATTTGGACAGATATGATGGAAATATTGATACTTTAGCCAATAGGATTTCAAATGTGAGAACCTGGTCATATGTTGCAAACAAAAAAAATTGGGCTAATAATTCTGATTATTGGATAGAACAAACAAAATATATAGAAGATAAATTATCAGATAAGCTTCATGAAGAATTAACAAAAAGTTTTATAGATAAAAGAATAAGTGTATTGTCCAGAAATTTAAAACAAAATATTTTATTAGCAACAGAAATTAAAAATGAAAACGAAGTTATTATCGATGGTCAATATTTGGGACGATTAAAAGGAATGAGATTAGATTTAGATTTAAAATCTGGATCACTAAAAACTGATATTAAGTCCTTAAAAAAAGCAGCTAGGCAGGCAATAGCTCCTGAATTAATGCGGAGAGTAAATAAAATAATTAAAAATGAAGCTTTTGATCTTAGTGATGATCACAAAATATATTGGGAAAATTATCCAATTGCTTATATTTTGCGAGGAAAAAATTATTTAAATCCTGAATTAGAACTAATAGTTGATGAAGCAATTGACTTGGAATCAAAAGAGAAATTGAAAACAGATTTAAGAAAAAAATTATATTCACTTATTTCTTCTGAACTGTCAGATCTTGTTAATCTAAGTAAATCAAAATTTAAAAATAACTATGTTCGAGCTCTTTGCTTTCAATTATTTGAAAATAATGGGGTAATAAAAAGAGAAACTGTTCACCAAATGATAAAAAATATTTCTAAAGAAGATAGATTAAGTTTAAGAAGATCTGGAGTAAAAATTGGAAGATATCATATTTTTCTACCTAAAGTGTTGAAACCTAACGCTGTAAATCTAAGAATAAAATTGTGGAAGTTGTACTTCCCAGAAGACGAAAAATTCATTATTCCAAAATCTGGGTTAAATTTTTTAAAAGATGAATCTAAAATACATAATAAATTTCTTTTACTGTGTGGTTTCGAAAATTTTGGAAAATTTTACGTTAGAGTTGATATTTTAGAGAGACTTTTTTTGAAAATTATCGAAAATACTAAAGATAATATATTTAAAATCGATTCCGATATGATTAATTTAATTGGTTGCAGTAAAGAAAATTTCCTTAAACTCTTAGGATTAATGCAATATAAATCCAAAAAAATTCAAAATAATACGAAAGAAGAATTTTTTACTTATAAACCTAAATTTACAAGAAAAAAAATCGACAAGAGTAGTAAAAAATTAAATAAAAATAATCCTTTTGATAAGTTGTCAGAATTGAGATTTAGGTAGATGTTAAAAAAATTTTTCAAAAAAAAAAAAGAAAGCCCAGAAAACAAAAATATTTTATTTGCTGCCTTGCTAATACATGCTGCAAAAATTGATGAAAATTATACAGATACCGAGAAAAAAATTATTAAAAAAGCAATAATGGATTTAAATGAAATAAGCTCTGAAAAGGCAGAAAACATATTAAAACTTGCAGAAGAAAAGGAAAAGGAGTCAAATCAGATAATTGAATTCACAAAAGAGGTAAAAAAATACTCGATGGAATTTAGACTTAAGATAATTGAAATAATATGGAAAATTGTATATTCAGATGGCACCAGTGACAACTACGAGTCAAATTTAATAAGAAGAATTTGTGGTTTGCTATATATCTCTGACAAAGATAATGGAATTATAAAAATGAAGGTTCAAAATTTTTACAATAAAACATGACTTATATAGTTAACGAAAAATGCATCAAGTGCAAATTAATGGATTGTATGGAAGTGTGTCCGGTGGATTGTTTTTATGAAGGAGAAAATATGCTTGTAATTAAACCTGACGAATGTATAGATTGTGGCGTCTGTGAACCGGAATGTCCTGTAGATGCTATTGAACCTGACACTAATGAAGAAGCAAACAAATGGATAGAAATGAACAAAAAATATAGTGAAATTTGGCCAAACATTACAAAAAAAAGAGTTAACGATGTGCCTGCTGACCAAGAGAAATGGCGTAATGTTAAAAATAAGTTAAAATATCTCAGTGAAAAACCAGGAAAAGGAGATTAAAAATAAGCATGGCTAGAAAAAAAAAAATAAAGACGATTAAAAAGAAAATTAAAAAAGATAAAAAAAAAATTTCTGATAAAAAGTTAGCTACACAAAACACATATAAATCGAACATTTTTAAAACAAATGAAGAAAAAGTTAAAATTAAAAAAATTATAAAACAACCTACTGAAAAAAGACTTTATAGCATAAAAGATTACGTAGTTTATCCAAAACACGGTGTTGGAAAAATAATTTCTATCGAAAAAGCAAAAATAGGAAGCATTGAAATAACTTTTTATAAAGTTCTAATAGAAAAAGAAAAATTAACCCTAAGTATACCACTAAATCAACAGTCACACCTAAGACATGTTTCCAGTGTTAATCAAATTAGTAAAGCAATTAATATTTTGAAAAGCAAACCAAAAATAAAAAGAACAATGTGGAGCAGAAGAGCTCAAGAATATGAGCAAAAAATTAATTCAGGAAAATTATACCAACTTGCAGAAGTTGTAAAAGATTTAAATAAAAAAACTGATGTAGTAGCAGAACAGTCGTACAGCGAAAGACAACTTTTTGAAAAAGCTTATGAAAGATTAAAATCTGAGTTTGAAGTAGTGGTCGGCGATAAAGCAAAAATTAAAATGGATAAAGCTTTAAAACGCACCGAAAATCCTGAACAAATAACACCTTCGCAATAAAAAACGCCCCCCTAAATTGAAAAGGAGGGCGCAATTTTTTAAAAAAGATCTAGCTTATCTTCTTCTTCTTCTTCTTTTTTTAGCTTTTTTCTTTTTTTTTCCTTTTTTTCTTCGTTTAGCCATTGTTAGCTCCCTTTTTTGCTTTAATTAAAACAAATCAACGAGTGATTCGCTTGTATATTTAAGCTTTATGTTTATTTTCACCGATGTCAAACATAAACTTGTTAACAAATTTTAAAAAAATTTAATTTTAAAAAAATTTAATTTATTTATTTTTTAATTTTCAAAAAACAAGTAAACACAATGTTTTTTAATGCTTATATTAGATTAAATTTACTATTTTTTATAAAAATTTTCTAAAATGTTTTTATATTTAGAAATTACCTTATTTCTTTTTACCTTCATAGTAGGTGTTAATAGACCATTTTCAATCGAAAAATTTTCATTAATTATTTGAAATTTTTTTATTTTTTCTACCAAGGTTAAATTATTATTAATTTCATTTACCACTTCATGTATTTTTTCTTTTTGGTTGTTAAATTCTTTATTGGGAACAATTAATGCAACTAAGTAGTTTTTTCCATCGCCATAAACCATACACTGGTCTATAGCTGGAGAATTTGATAATTGATTTTCTAATTTTGCGGGTGATATATTATCTCCTCCCGCACTTACAATAATATCTTTTTTTCTGTCGGTGATTTTTAAGTAGCCGTCTTCAGGATTTATTTCTCCTATATCTCCCGTATACAGCCAACCATTTTTAAGAACTTTTTCTGTATCTTCTTTTTTATTCCAATATCCTAACATTACATTTTCTCCTTTGACTAGTATCTCTCCATCTTCAGCAATTTTAACTTTATTGCCTTTAAATGGTGGTCCAACTGTTTCAACTTTGATTTTATGAATAGGATTGCAACTTACTACTGGAGAAGTTTCGGTTAAACCATATCCCTGCAAGGTAGGTAACCCAATAGCATTTAAAAACTCTCCTATTTCTTTATCTAACGCCCCGCCTCCGGATACAAAGGCTTTTAAATTTCCCCCAAATTGTTTATTTATTTTTTTTCTCACTAAAACATTTACCAATAAATTCATAAATTTTTCATAAAAACTCATTTTTTCTCTTAATAGTTTTTTCTTACCTAAATCAACTGTAAGCTTAATTAACTTGGCTTTTAAACCTGTGGCCTTTTTCATGTTCATATTTATTTTATTAAAGAGATTTTGATAAAATCTTGGTACAGCAGTCATGATAGTTGGTTTAGCTTGTGAAATATTTTCTAAAAGTTTTTCTATTTTCTCAGCATAAAAAACTTTTGCACCAACAGAGATTTGAGCAAACTGAACTGCATGTTCGTAAGAGTGAGATAAAGGAAGCCATGTTAAAAAAATTGGCTTCTTATCAATTAATGGTTTCATAATTTCTTGAGCACCTTCTAAATTATTTAAAATTCCTCCATGGCTCAAAATAACTCCCTTGGGATTTCCGGATGTTCCGGATGTATAAATAATACATGCAGGCGAATTTCTTTTTAAATTTTTATTTTTTATTTTTGCGGAGCTATTTAATTGATCATTAATTATTGAATCGAATTTTAAATACTTGTCTTTTTGTTCTATATTTTTAATTTCATCAAATGAGACCACTATTTTTATAAAATTTTTTTCTTTAATTATATTTTTTAACTTGTTGTGCATCTCATCATTGGAAACGATGATTACTGATGGCTCGCAATCCTCTATTAAATATTTATAATCTTTTTCAACATAAGTAGTGTATGCAGGAACGGTAATTCCGCCAGCTAACATAATTGCCAAGTCAGCGATTAACCACTCAGGTCTATTTTCTGAAACCAAAAGACATCTGTCACCCTCTGTCAAATTATCTTTTAAAACTTTAGCAAGTTTTTGAATACTGCTTGATGTTTCTCCCCAAGTATATTTTTTTTTATTTTTTGGGTTTAGCCATTCTAAAAAAGCTGTATTGGAATTCTCTTTTTCAGCTTTATAAAAAAATAAATCAACTAAACTGTTAAATTCATTTAAATTCATTTATTTTGGTGGGCAAAGAGAGAATCGAACTCTCACAGTATTGCTACTACAGGATTTTGAGTCCTGCGCGTCTACCAGTTCCGCCATTCGCCCAGTTTTCCTCCTGGTTAATATTTAACACTCATTATGTTTTGAATTAATAAAAGACGCAACTAAAAAAGTGGCGATCCCGGCAGGAATCGAACCTGCATCTGCTCCTTAGGAGGGAGCCGTTATATCCATTTAACTACGGGACCTTAATTTATAAGATTAAGATAAAGAATTTTAATAAAATTCCAATAGATTGTTTATTTTTTAAACAGTCTTTCTAACGAGATATACAAATATTAAAGAGGTTGCGAACATTATTAAACTGTACGTAGCCGCAGGTATAACATAAATTCCACCTCCAAAAATAGAAGTTGCTACAAATATTGCTAACGTTCCATTTTGTAAACCACATTCAATAGTAATACATTTTTTTTGCTCTTTTCCAGAAGCAAGTAACTGTGCAACATAATACGCTACAGCCATCATAACCACATTAAGCACCAATGTTATTAAGCCGGCTTGGGCAAAGTAAGAAACGACATTGTCTTTTTCTGCTAAAATAGCTCCTAACAAAACGATTACAAACAATACAGCTGAAATTTTTTTAGCAATTGGTTCAAATTTTATTGCAACATTTGATGCAAATTTTCTGAAAATCATTCCGATAATTACTGGCACTGTTACAATTAAAAACATACTGATAGCCATGTTGGTTAAAGAAATATTTAAATCCAAACCTGAATTTTCGATTAACATTACCGACGTTAAAATAATAAAAGGTACTGTTATAACACTTAATAAACTTATAATTGCTGTAAGCGATATAGAAAGAGCTACATCTCCTTTTGCAAAAGATGTTAACAAATTAGACGTAACACCTCCTGGGGCTGCTGCAATTATCATAACTCCAATTGCTAACTCAGGAGATATAGGCCATACCTTTACAAGGATAAATGCAATAATTGGAAGTAAAATAATTTGCGAACAGGCACCTACAAAAAAATCACGAGGTTTTTTTGCTACCCTTAAAAAGTCATTTCCAGTCAATCCTAGACCTAACACAAACATTATAAACGCTAAGGCCAAAGGCAAAATTAGATCTGTAACAATATTCATATATGTTATTATAATTATTTTATAATGAAAAGAATATTACTATTATCAATTTTTACAATAACAATCTCGCTATTTAATAATGGTATTGCGTCTCCCGAAAGTCCAAAAAATTACTTAAAAGGCAAATTTTATCAAAGTGTAAAAAATCATTTTCTGATTGCTACAGAAAAAATGAGGGATAATAGATTTAGCAAAACAGTAATTGTTATGTTTGAAAGTGATGAAAATGGAGCTTGGGGGCTTGTAATAAATAAACCTTTGGGAATAATGCCAATTGCTTTATTAATAGATCCTTCCCTTAACTCATCAGAAGAAAGAGAGAAATTATTTAAGATAAATATTCCAGTATTTTGGGGTGGTCCAGTTGATGTGAAAGAAATTTTTATATTGCATTCAACTGAATATAAAAGTGAATCCACAAAAAATTACGGAAATATTTCACTTTCTCAGGATTATAATATTTTATTCGATATATCTAAAAACAAAGGACCTGAAAAAAGTTTAATTATTTTAGGCTATTCAGGATGGGGAGGTGGGCAGCTTGAAGGTGAAATGGAAAGAGATCATTGGATTTTGTCAGATATTGATTTAGATATAACATTTGATGGAGATTCATATAAAAAATGGGAAAAAGCATTTAAAAATAGTTTTATAAAAATTTAATTAATAATGATTAAAAAATTATACGATAAATGCGTTGCCTGGGCCGGGTATAAATACGCTAAACAAGTTTTAGCGATTGAAGCATTTATAGAAAGTTCTTTTTTCCCCATACCACCCGATGTGATGATTATTCCTATGGTGATATCAAAGAAAAATGAATTTATCCGAATAGCTTTAATAGCAACTATTTTTTCAGTATTGGGTGCTTTATTTGGATACTACATTGGTTATTCTTTAAATGAAGTTGCAATAAAAATTTTCGAATTTTACGGTTATGAATATTCAGACAGCTTTAAGGAAAGGTTTACAACTGGCGGAGGTTTTTTTGCATGGTTAGGTATATTAGTTACTGCGGGTTTTACACCCCTGCCATTTAAACTCTTAACTATTTCAAGTGGCATTATCCACTTTAACTTAATATCTTTTATTTTCATATGCATTATAACAAGAGGCTTAAGATTTTTTATAGTTGCATATTTAACTTATAAGTTTGGACAAAAAATAGGTCCCTTTTTGGAAAAGCAGGGAACAAAGTGGAGTATTATTATTGCATTAGTAATAATTTTTATAGCAATGGGAATTTACTTTTTGTTTCTAAACTAAAAATGACTAAAAAAATAAATAAAAAATTTCTATTTGCTTTGCTGATATTTATTTCTTTTATTTTATTTTCTGCTTTCATTATTGAATACCAATTAGGTCATCAGCCTTGTAAATTATGCCTTTATGAACGTATTCCATACTTTCTATCAGTTTTGCTTATAATAAAAATTTTTTTTATTAGAATCTATGAAAAAGAAACTTTACTAATATTATCTTTAGTTTTTATCTTTAGCGCATGTTTGGCTTTTTATCATTTTGGCATCGAGCAAGGTTTTTTTAATGAATCGTTAGCATGCACAATTGAAGATTTATCAAAAACACTTTCAAAAGAAGAGCTTTTACAACAGTTAAAACAAAAGAATATAAGTTGTAAAAACGTAAGCTTTAGAATGCTAGGCTTGTCGCTTGCTGCAATAAATACCATTTTTTCTCTCATTCTAAGTGTTATATTCATGAGAATGTTTATGAATTATGGAAAAAACTAATAAAAAAACCTTGGAAGAAATTATCAGAGTTGATCATGCTGGAGAGCGTGGTGCTATCAAAATTTACGAAGGACAATTATTGGCCTTAAAAACTATAAAACAAGATAATAATTTAAGAGATCAAATAGAAGAAATGAAAGAGCATGAAAAAGAACACTTGGAATACTTTGAAAAAGAAATTCAAAAAAGAAAAATAAAGCCTACTTATTTACTTCCTTTGTGGGATTTAATGGCTATCACTTTAGGATTTAGTACTGCTTTGCTTGGAAAAAAAACTGCTATGCTTTGCACTGCTTCAGTTGAAGAAGTAATTGAAGATCATTATCAAAATCAACTTAAAAAATTAGGTAATGACGAAAAAGATTTAAAAGCCAAAATTAATAAATTCAAAGAGGATGAAGTAAATCACAAAAATATAGCATACGAAGAAGGTGCTACGAATAAAGGAATTTATTCTATAATTGACCGGGCAATTAAAACGGGATCTAGAATAGCAATAACGATTTCTGAAAAAATTTAACTTTAATTAAGGTAAAAGCTCAACATCCCAGTAAAGATAATCCATCCAACTTTCGTGTAAAAAATTTGGCGGAAAATTTCTTCCGTTTTGATGTAAATCATCTACCGTAGGAGTAAAAGGTCTTCGGGACAATTTCATTCCTTCAACAGGATACAACCTTCCCCCTTTTTTAACATTACAAGTTGAACAAGCAGTAACAACATTTTCCCAATCTGTAACGCCACCTTTTGATTTTGGTAATAGGTGATCAAAAGTTAAATCTTTTTTATCTCCACAATATAAACATGTGAATTTATCTCTCAGAAATACGTTAAATCTAGTAAAGCTTGGATGCTTAGAAGGTTTTATAAAATTTTTTAGTGCTATAACACTGGGCAAATTCATTTCAAATGAAGGGCTTCTTATTTTTCTTTTATAATTTGAAACTATACTGACTCTTTCTAGAAAAACTGATTTGACAGCATCTTGCCAACACCAAAGTGAAAGCGGATAATAGCTTAAAGGTCTAAAATCTGCATTTAATACTAGCGCAGGACACTTTTCTAAAGGAACTTTTTCTGAAGCCGATATAATCATACAAATAAGTTAGCTGATTAGAATAAGTTTTGCAAGAAGTAGTTTGCTAAAAAAATGTTTCAATTATAAAAGATTTTTTTTTAAAAAACCCAGTCCAAGACTCAAGCCGTCTACAGGTATTTTGTGCTCACAATTTTTGAAAAGTTTAGTTTTAATTTTTAGCCCATGTTTATTTAAATATTCTTTAGCTTCCAATAGATGCGTTGGTGGCACAATTTGATCATTCGCTCCATGCATTAAAAATATTTTTGGTTTTGAATTAATATTGTTCGATAAATGCTTCTGATTAATTACTTTTCCAGAATAACCAATTATACAATTTATCTGTTTTTTTTTTTTTAATCCTGTTTGAATACTCATCATGCAACCTTGACTAAATCCCACCAAAGCCAAGCTCGAAAATTCTAACTGAAGATTATTAAAAACTTGATCTAAAAATACACTTAACTTTTCTTCTGCTATTAAAGATTTCTCTAAAATTATTTCTTCTCTTTCTGATCTTAAGTCAAACCACTGGTAACCTTGTGGATTGTCAGAACAAACCTCTGGCGCATTGGGACATAAAAAAATTGCATCTGGTAAAAAACGTTGCCAGCTGATAGCAAGAGTACTTATATCTTTTCCATCACCACCGTAACCATGGCATAATATTATCGCTTGCCTGGGTTTATTTTTTGATAAAGGATCTATAGATGTAACGTCCAGTATATAATTAGTCATATTTTAATAACCAAGCTAAAAATTTTTCATCTTGAAAATTAACTTCTCCTATAATTCTTGCAAACTCTTCGCCTTTTTTGTTAATTAAAACTGTGGTCGGCACTCCTCTTAACTTGAATTCTTTTACAAAATTTAAATTTCGATCAAAAAAAATTGATAATTTTTTAATATTTAGATCAGTAAAAAACTTTTTTGTTTTTATTGTATTGGGTTGTTCCATATTTACAGCTAAAACTTGTAAATTTTTAAAACTATTATCTTGATATAAAGCATCTAAAGAGGGCATTTCTTTCTTACAAGGAGCACACCATGTTGCCCAAAAATTGATAATCACAAGCTTTCCATGGTAGTCTGTTAAATTAATTTCATTTCCTGAAAAATCTTCAAATATTATTGGAGAAATTGGCTTTGGAATTTCATTTATAGCTATATTATTGAGTGGAACATCTTCATTTGTTTGTGATATTGATGAAAAAATACTAAAACAAAAAAGTAAAATTAAAAACTTTATAATTTTTTGACTTGTAAACATTAGAAGTAAGAACTTAACACATGAAAAATAAAAATAAAGCTGTTTGGGGAACCAGATTTAATAAAGCTACATCAAAAATTTTTGAAAAGTTTGGTGCGTCAATTGATATAGACAAAAGATTATTCGAAGAAGATATTTTTGGCTCTATTGTGCATACACAAATGTTGGTTAAACAAAAAATAATTAGTAAAAAAAGAGGTTCAAAAATAGTTAATGGTTTAAAAAAAATTAGAGGAGAAATCAGAAAAAATAGATTTAGCTTTGATAAAAAGTACGAAGATATTCATCTAAACATTGAAAAAAGGCTTTTTTCGATTATAGGAGAGGATGCCGGTTATTTACATATAGCAAGATCTAGAAATGATCAAGTAATTACGGATTTTAAATTATGGATAAAAAAATCATCTAAAGAAGTTACAAAAAATTTGGAAAATTTAATTAAAAGTTTTTTACAAAAATCAGAAAAAAATATTCAAACAATAATGCCTGGATTCACACATTTAAAAAATGCACAGCCAATTTCATTTGCACATTATTTATTAGCTTACGTTGAAATGTTCAAAAGAGATAGAAAAAGATTTGTTAATAATATTGATTACATAAATGAGTGTCCGCTCGGAGTAGGCGCGTTAGCTGGAACCTCTTATAAAATAGACAGAAATTTTACATCCAAAAAACTAGGTTTTAAAAAACCAACGAATAATTCAATTGATACTGTGTCCGATAGAGATTTTGCTCTAGATTTTTTATCTTCAGCTTCAATTTGCGCAATGCACATATCAAGATTTGCTGAAGAATTAATTATTTGGAATTCTGATATATTTAAACTTGTTAAACTTGATGATAAAATGCTCACAGGCTCTTCTATTATGCCACAGAAAAAAAACCCGGACCCAGCAGAATTAATTAGGGGTAGGGCAGGAAAAAACTTTGGTTCTTTGCAAGCAATGCTAACGACTATGAAAGGTTTGCCATTATCATATTATAAAGATATGCAAGAAGATAAAGCATTAGTATTCGAAAGTTATGATACTCTTTTAGAATCGATTATTATAGCAAACGAACTCATTAAAAGTCTGAAACCGAACAAAGAAAGAATGTTTTCTTTATCTAACGAGGGATATACTACTGCTACTGATTTTGCTGACTACCTTGTACAAAATAATAACTTATCTTTTAGAGAAGCATACAAAATTTCAGCTAAGTTAGTGAATTACGCAGAAAAAAATAAGAAAAAATTGAATCAACTTAATTTTAACGAGGTAAAAAAAGTTAAGAATAATTTAGATAAAAAAGTAATGAATGTGTTTAACGTTAGAAATTCGGTAAATTTTAAAACTTCTTATGGAGGAACTTCTACAAAAAATATAAAAAAAATGATATCTAAATTAAAAAAGGAATTTAAATAATGCGTAAACTATTGATAATTATTTCTGTGTGTATATTTTGTGTTTCATGCGGAGTAAAAAGCGATCCTGAGTATAAATCTCAGAATAGCTATAATAAAGATATATACTTAACTTAAATAAAATGAACTACATCAGACTTAGGAAACATAACCTTTGCGTTGAAAATATATCAACGATGAATCTTGCAAAAAAATATAAAACACCTTTTTATTGTTATTCTCTTTCGCAAATAAAAAATAATTATTACGATCTTAATAATGCATTTAAAGCTGTTAAACCAATTATATGCTTTTCTATAAAATCAAATTCTAATCTTGCCATATTAAAAGAACTAAAAAAAATAGGCTTAGGCGCTGATGTTGTGTCAGCGGGAGAATTACTAAAAGCAACAAAAGCTGGAATTAACCCAAAAAAAATAGTTTTCTCAGGAATTGGAAAGACTGAAGAAGAAATTAAAATCGCAATTAAAAAAAAAGTACTTTTAATTAACGTTGAGTCAGAAAGTGAACTTAATCTTATTAATAAGATATCCAAAAAAATATCTAGAAAAATTTCTATTGGAATAAGATTAAATCCCAATGTAACTGGTATAACACACCAAAAAATATCTACAGGAGGAAAAGATGAAAAATTTGGTTTAGTTTACAAAGATTTTATAGGTCTTTGTAAAAAAATAAGCAAAATGAGAAATTTAAATCTAAAAGGTATCAGCGTGCATATTGGCAGCCAAATAACAAGCGTTGAGCCATTTAAAAAAGTTTTATTAATAATAAATAAAATAATAAATAAAACAAAAATAAATTTTGAATATATTGATCTTGGTGGGGGCATGGGGATTTCTTATTCAAAAAAAGAAAAAAAAATTAATCTTAAAAAA
>CACIOV010000004.1 GCA_902588335.1 uncultured Pelagibacteraceae bacterium | reverse complement strand
TGCTAATATACTTTGTATATGTATCTGCACAAATAATTAAACCATTTTTCGCCTGTTTTGATTCAATTAAACTGGATCCCATTCTTAATGCGTATATGAAACCAGAGCATCCTAAATTTATATCAAAAACTATAGTATTTTTTTTAAGACCCATTCTGTCTTGAAGAATACAGGCGGTAGTTGGTATTCTGTAAGGAGAAGTTTGTGTGACCAATATCAAAAAATCAATTTTTTTTTTAGGAAATTTTTTAAATATTTTATTTGAACATTTTATACTTATATCTATTACAGTTTCTTTTTCAGAAGATATGTATCTATTATTAATTCCTGTTTTTTCTTTTATTCTATTGATATCTAATTTTGGATTAAATTTTTTTAAAGTCTTATTATTTTCTTTTTTTTTCGGTAAATAATATTCAATAGCTAAGATTTTTGATCCATGCATTGTTATAAATGAGTTATGTTTCGATCTTTTTTTATTATAATTATGATGTTTAATCAATATATATCATGTTTTTTATATATCGAATATTTTGAAAAAAAATATAAGGAATTTAAATGAAAAAGCTTTTAGGGATCGTGGTTCTAGGTTTGTTGTTTAGCAACGCCAGTTTTGCAGATAGGTTAAGAATAGTGGATGGCGATACAATCGTGCTCAACGGTGATAAAATTCGTTTCTCTGGCATAGACACACCTGAATTAAAACAAACGTGCATGAACGGTGATGAAAAAGTTTTCTGTGGAAAAACTGCAAAGATGCTTCTCATTAAAAAAATAGGCAACAAAACTCCTGAATGTATAAGCGAAGGGAAGGATGCTTATAAAAGAACGTTAGCTGAATGCTTTGTTAACGGAGAAAGTTTATCAGTCTTTTTAGTGAGAAGCGGTTATGCCTTTGCATATCGAAAATATTCAGATAAATTTATTAAAGATGAAGAGTTTGCTAAAGAAAATAAGCTGGGGATGTGGGCAATGACGTTCCAATATCCATGGGATTTTAGAAAACCATGAAAAGAGAAAATATAATTGGTTTTATTGCAGGAGGGATTCTTGGAATAATAGTTTGGTTATTACATAAGGAACCATACACTCCGTTTGGTATCTGGCAATTAGTTTTTGTTTTGGTTTGTGCATGGGGCGGGATTTATACTTTTGGACCATTTATAAAAAAATGAAAAAACTATCTCTAGCAGACACGTATTTGACTCTTAAAAAGTTTGTTCCATTCTCTAGATATTAAATAAAAATTTAAGCTAGCGTCGTCACAGCGTCGTCAAAAATTAGTGGAAGGTTAAATTTTGGTTGCGGGGGCTGGATTTGAACCAGCGACCTTCAGGTTATGAGCCTGACGAGCTACCAGACTGCTCCACCCCGCGATAATTTTTTAATAATATATTCTAAGTTTTTTTTTGGCAAATAAAATTAATAATTACTTCTTATTCTTTGAATTTTTTTTGCTCTTTTAATATTTTCTGATTTTTCTCTTTTTTTTCTTTCAGATGGTTTTTCATAGTTACTTTTGATTTTAAGTATTTTAAAAAAACCTTCCCTCTGAAGCTTTCTTTTCAGAATTCTGAGAGCCTGATCTACATTATTATCTTTAACTTCTATTTTAATAACTACCTCCTAATTATAAAGGGCATTAACTAACATTAAACAAAAAGATTGTCTACCTAGATTAAAAAGGTTTTTTAGGTATTTTTTTTTCAAAATTACTTCTATATTTCTTAAGTTTATTTTGAATTTCTTTATATCTAACCGATAAAATTGATACAGCCAATAATGCTGCATTTATTGCACCTGCTTTTCCAATAGCTAAAGTGCCAACAGGGATTCCGCTTGGCATTTGAACAGTTGAAAGCAAACTGTCTAAACCTTTAAGTTTACTTTCTGTTGGAACTCCTAGTACTGGCAAGGTTGTTAAAGAAGCGGTTACTCCGGCTAAGTGTGCAGACATTCCAGCGGCAGCAATTATTATTTCCATTTTATTTTTTTCTGCTTTTTTAAGAAATTTATGCAATCTTTTTGGAGTTCTGTGAGCTGAAATTACTCTTACATCATGTTTAATTCCAAATTGTTTTAAAGTATTGCTGCAATGTTCCATGGTGCCTACCCAATCAGATTTGCTTCCCATAATAACACCGACCAGACTATGAGACTTAGTTTTCATTATTATTGTTATTTTTTTTTAACTTTCAGTGTTGTTACTTTCTTTTTCTGCTTCTTTTTGTTTTCTAGCTGTCTTTCTATTAGCTTTATCGACTGCATTTTTTATGTCAATTTGTGAGCAAAGATTAGAAACTACGGGATCTTTGGGTGATAAATTGGAAGAATTCCAATAATTTTTTTTTCTTATTGAAGCCACTGTATTTTTGGTACTTCCCACGAGTTTTACTATTTGTCCATCTGATAGTTGAGGATAATTTTTTGTTAACCATAGTACAGCTTCCGGCCTATCTTGTCTTTTTGATAATGGAACATACTTATTAGTTTTTTTTTCAGATTTTATATCTAAAACTTTTTTATTTAAGGTAAGAGGTTTATTAATATCTTTTGAGGCTTCTTCAATTTCTTCTCTTGTTAATTGTCCAGCCAATATAGGACTGTAAGCTTTTATTCCCTTGGCAACATCTCCATCAGCTATACCTTTAACTTCAAGTTCGTGGAGGTCGCAAAAATCAGCTATTTGTTTAAAACTTATTTTTGTATTTTCTACCAGCCAAACAGCAGTTGCTTTCGGCATAAAAGGTTTATCGTTCATCTGTTGTTATTTATTTGTTGATCTTAAATTACTAAATTTTTTAAAAAACTTGCTTACCCTACCTTTGTCCAAAACTTTTTGAGTTCCACCCGTCCATGCTGGGTGTGATTTTGAATCAATATCAAGCTTTAATGTTTCTCCTTCTTTTCCCCAAGTTGACATTGTTTCAAAGTGACTTCCATCAGTCATAACAACTTTTATCTTATGATAGTTTGGATGTATTTTTTTTTTCATACCGGACAATCTAATATAATAAAACAAAATAATTAACAAGAATAAATTAACTATTTTAAAACCTCAATCATTTCTTTGTTAATTCTTGAATTAGTTGCTAAAATAGTTTTTTTTTCAATATATGTGTCATTACCATTAAAATCCGTTACAAAACCACCAGCTTCTTTAATAATTATTATTCCTGCAGCAATATCCCAATAATTTAAATTTCTTTGCCACATTCCATCAAATCTCCCAGCTGCTACGTACGCCATATCAAGTGATGCGCTCCCCATTTTTCTGACAGGAACATCTACACTTGATGAAAATTTATCATATTCTTTTAAAGCTATTTCTCTTTCTTTTAGATTGCGTCTAGGTCCTCCTGTCACTATAAGACAATCTTTTAATTTTGATCTAGACGAGACTCGTATTCGCTGGTTATTTAAATAGGATCCATTACCTTTTTCAGCAACAAACATTTCATCTTTGATAGGGTCGTATATGATACCGCAAATTATTTCATCCATATGTTCCAAACCTACAGATATTCCAAAATGGGGTATACCATGAAGAAAATTTGAAGTACCATCTATAGGATCGATAATCCATTTAAATTCTTTATCATTTTTTATTTCTCCAATTTCTTCACTTAAGATTGAATAGTTAGGTCGTGCTATTTGCAATTCTTCAATAAGAATCTTTTCTACTCTTTTATCTGATAAAGTAACAAAGTCACCTGGCCCTTTAAGAGAGACTTGCAGTTTTTCTATTTCACCAAAATCTCTTATTAGTACTTTAGCAGCTTTTCTACATGCTTTTACTATTACGTTTATGTTTGCTGATGTAAGTTTCATTTATTTAATTTTTTTATGTATTCTAAGGTTCTTGTATCTAAAACTATTGTATCATCAGAATTAATAAAGGGCGGTACCATAATTTTAATTCCATTTTCTAAAGTTGCTGGTTTGTAGGATGAGGAGGCTGTTTGTCCTTTGATTGCGGCATCGGTACTTTCAATTTTTAATTCGACTGACTTTGGCAAATCAACAGTTAAAGCTTGATCGTCATAAAATTGAACATTTACTTCCATATTTTCTTTAAGTAATTTACTTTTCTCTCCTAATAAAGATTTGTTAACTTGAATCTGTTCAAAATTAACTTGATCCATAAAATGACAATTTTTTTCATCTTCGTATAAAAAACTAAATTTCTTATCATCTAAAATTGCTCTTTCAACTGAATCGCTGGATCTAAACCTTTCGTTTAATTTTGTTCCATTTTTTACACTTTTAAGTTCTACTTGATTAAAAGCACCACCCTTTCCAGGTTTAACATGTTGAGCTTTTAAAACTGACCACAAATCATTTTTGTGCTCAATTACCATTCCTGGCTTAACTTCATTTCCTAGTATTTTCATTTTTTAATCAAATTTTTTATTGCAGAAGCAGGGTCTAATTTTTTGTTATTCCAAATATAACCTGAGCAGGCAATAAAATTCGCTCCATTAAATAAAATTTTTTTATAATTAGAACTATTAATTCCACCTATGGCAACGGTCGGCATATTAATTTTTTTTTTAGCCCAACGCAATATTTCTAAGTTGGCTTTAAAAGCTGTTTTTTTTGTTTGAGACATAAAAAATGAACCAAAGGCAACATAGTTGGCGCCATTTTTTTTTGCTATTAAGGCTAAATTTTTAGAGTTATGACATGTTACGCCTATGATTTTCTTTTTACCTAAAATTTTTCTAGCAATAGCAAAATCCATATCTTTTTGACCTATGTGACAACCATCTGCATCAATTATTTTTGCGACAATAGGTTTGTCGTTAATTATAAATTTAACGTTATTTTTTTTTACTATTTTTTTAATTTTTCTAGATATTTTTATTAAATCCGAAAAAGTTTTATTTTTTATTCTTAGTTGAAAATATTTTACTGTTTTAGTTTTCAATACGCTGTTAAGATCTTTATAAAATTTAGAGGATTTTATATTTTTAGGAGATATTAAATAAATATATCTTTTCAATTTTAATTAGGCAGTTATTTGCTTCTCTAAATCCATGCTCCATTTAGCAGAAGTAGAAAGGCCATTCATTTTAGATCTATGATTAAAGATTTTTTGAGTATTAATTGTGTCTTTAATATTTTTTGCCCAACTCTTAAGAGCGCTTTGTTGCAACGCTCTTCCATAGGAAAAGCTCATTAAAAAATTAGAGTCATTAATTTTATTTATTTCATTTAGATTTTGGGTAGCTTCAATTTCTGTTTGTCCGCCTGATAAAAAAGCTATGCCTGGGACTGTGCTAGGCACATTTTCTTTCAAACATTTAAGTGTCATTTTTGCGATTTCTTGTGGAGTGCTTTTATTTTTTGATTTATTGCCTGGTAATATCATATTAGGTTTTAGTATTGTTCCTTTAAGATCAACTTTGTTTAATTTGAGTTCTTTATAACATTCCTTTAAAATTTTAGCAGTTACTTCGTAACACTTTTTTATATCATGTTCACCATCCATCAAAACCTCTGGTTCAACAATAGGAACCATTTTTGCTTCTTGAACTAAAGCGGCATATCTTCCCAGAGCATGTGCATTTGATTCAATTGCTAATTCAGAAGGATATATTTTAGAAATATTATATACAGCTCTCCACTTTGTAAATTTTGCACCCAATTTATAATATTCAGCTAGTCTTTCCCTTAACCCATCTAGTCCTTCTGTTATTTTTTCTTCAGGAGATCCTGCTAATTTTTTTGCACCAGTGTCTACTTTAATTCCAGGAATAGATCCAAAACTTTTAATTAATTCAGGAATAGTTTTTCCCGAAGTTGTTTTTTGTTTAATGGTTTCGTCATAAAGTATTACGCCTCCAATATAATTTTTCATACCTTCAGCAGAAAATAATGTTTCTCTAAATTTAAGTCTATTTTCTAATGTAGATTCAACATTTACACTGGATAATCTTTTTGTCATAGTTCCAGTGCTTTCATCAGCAGCCAAAATTCCCTTACCCTTTGCCACCATTTGCTTTGCAATATTTTCTAATTCACTCATTTGTTTCTAAAGATTTTATACCAGGTAAGGCTTTTCCTTCAAGAAGTTCTAAAAAGGCTCCACCTGCAGTTGATATATATGTAAAGCCTTCAGTACACCCGGACATTTTTATTGCAGCAGCAGTATCACCACCACCTGCTATTGAAATAAGAGATTTATTTTTAGTATTTTCAGTTATTTTTTTCGCAATTTTAATACTTCCTGCTGAAAAGTTCTTTGCTTCAAAGTAACCCGGTGGACCATTCCATAAAACTGTTTTTGATACATCAATTATTTTATAAATATTTTCTATAGTCTTTTCACCAATATCTAAAATTAAGTCAGTATTATCAATTTTATTCAAATTTTTTAGCTGTCCCTTTGAACTATGGTTTTTTGAAACAATTACATCTACAGGGAATATAAGATTGCAATTATTTATTTCAGAGTGTTTTATTATATCTGTTATTAAATTATCTTTATTTTCTTCAAATATTGATTTTCCAATACTGTATCCTCTATGTTTTATAAAATTGTTTGCTAAGGCTCCTACGATAACAATGTTATCTATTTTTTTTATTAGATTAGTCAAAATACCAATTTTAGTAGAAATTTTTGATCCACCAATGATGCAGGTTACTGGTTTTTTTGCATTGCTTGTAAGCATTTTTATAATATTTACTTCTTCAAACAGCATTTTACCCGCATATGATTTAATATGTTTTGTTATTTCGCAAACAGAGGCATGAGCTCTATGTGAACATGAAAAAGCTTCATTTATATAAATATCTCCATTTTTTGATAGTTCTTTAGCAAAAGTTTCAGAATTTAATTCTTCTTCTTTACAAAACCTTAAATTTTCTAATAGCAAGATTTTACCATTCGGCAACTCTTTTGATTTTTCAATTATATTACTACCAATGCATTTGTCCAAAAAAGTTACGTTTTGATTAATGTAACTTGATAGTTTTTTTGCAATTGGTTTTAAAGTTAACCCAGGAACTACTTTTCCTTTTGGTCTTCCTAAATGAGAGATAATGATTATTTTTGCCTTTTTTTTTATTAGGAATTTTATGATTGGTAAAACTTTTTCAATTCGAGAAGTTTCAGTTATTGATCCATTATTTGTAGGAACGTTAAAATCGACTCTTAATAAAGCTCTTTTTCCCTCTATATTAAGACTTTCATCTAAATGATTTATTTTACCCATTACGCATTAAATCTTGCCGAAATAATTTGCCAGGTCGCACATTCTGCACGCAAAACCCCACTCGTTATCGTACCAAGCAGAGACTTTTGCCATTTTGTTTTCTACCACTTTTGTTAATGAGAGATCCACTATAGCAGAGTGGGGGTTGTGATTAAAATCTGAAGATACTAATTGTTCACTAGTGGTATCTATTATTTTTTTTAAATCTGATTTTGCAGCTCTTTGAAATGCATTATTTATTGCTTCTATAGTCATATTTTTTTTTGAAGAAAAAACAAATTCTACTAGAGAAACATTTGGTGTTGGAACTCTAATTGAAATTCCTTCTACTTTGCCTTTTAAATTAGGAATAACATCGCCAAGAGATTTAGTTGCGCCAGTTGTTGTTGGTATCATAGAATTAGGAGCACCTCTTGCTCTTCTTAAATCTTTATGAGAATTATCTAAAAGTCTTTGATCAGTTGTATACGAGTGAATAGTAGTCATGAAACCTTGCTCTATACCAAAACTATCATTTATTACCTTTGCAACTGGAGCTAAACAATTAGTTGTGCAAGAAGCTGCGGAAATTACTTGATCAGTTTTTTTTAGTATTTTTTCATTTACCCCAAAAACAACATTTATTGCTCCCTTGCATGGAGCAGAAACCAAAACTTTTTTAGCACCAGATTTAATATGTAGTGATGATTTTTCTTTAGTGTTAAACTTTCCTGTGCATTCTAAAACAACATCCACATTATGTTTTTTCCAATCTATTTTTGAAATATCTGTTTCATGAGTTATGCTTATTTTTTTCCCATTAATTTCAATTGCTTTTTCTGTGTGATTTATTCTAGCATTTAATTCTCCATGAATTGTATCATGTTTTAACAAAAAGCTACTAACTTCAGAATTTCCTCTATTATTAATCAATACAACTTCGAGATCTTTTATATTATTTTCAATAATAGTTCTGAGAACCATTCTTCCAATTCTACCAAATCCATTTATACCAATTTTTATGCTCATATTTATCTGCCCAGCATTTTCTTAGCAATCATAACAACAGAGTCACTAGTTAAGTTAAAATCTTCATAAATTGATTTATAGGGAGCGCTTTTCCCGAAAGTTTTTAATCCCAAAGAAGCTCCATCAGAATCCACATACTTGTCCCATCCAAATATACTGCTTGCTTCTATAGATATTTTTTTAGAATTTTTTTCAATAACTTTTTCTCTATACTCTTTTGGCTGTTTATCAAATAATTCTTGGCAAGGCATAGAGATTACTTTTGAGTTTATGTTAGCTTCTTTTAATTTATTTAATGCATCAAGAGCAATTTCAACTTCCGAGCCAGATGCTATTAAAGTAATTTCAGGATTAGAATTAGTTTTTTTAAGCTCGTAACCTCCAAGAGCACTCATATTTTTGTTTGTAAGCGTTTCAGTGATAAATGGAATTTTTTGTCTTGATAAGGCTATCACGCTGGGATTAGTACTACTTTTTAAGGCCATTTCCCAACATTCAAGTGTCTCAATTGTGTCTGCTGGTCTAAAAACATTTAAATTTGGTATCGCTCTTAAGTGTGCCAAATGCTCTACAGGTTGGTGAGTGGGCCCATCTTCTCCCAGTCCGATTGAGTCATGAGAGAATATATAAATTACTTTTTGACCCATTAATGCTGACAATCTTAATGAAGGTTTACAATAATCTAAAAAAATTAAAAAAGTACCACCATAAGGAATTATTCCTCCATGAAGAGCCATACCATTCATAATTCCTGCCATTCCGTGTTCTCTCACACCATAATGAATGTAATTTCCATTAAAATTTGAAGACTTAATTATTGTAGAAAATTTTGTTTTTGTATTATTTGAACCACTTAAATCCGCAGATCCTCCTATCAATTCTGGTAAATTTTTTGTTATATTCTCCAGCACAAAAGCAGAGGATTGTCTAGAAGCTATATTGGATTTCAAACCAAAAATTTTTTTCTTTAACGATCTTATATGAAGATCAAAATCTCTGGGCAACTTATTATTAGTTATTCTTGTTATCTCGTCTTTAATTTTCTTATTTTTTTTGTTGTAAATAGAGTTCCATTTTTTTTCTTCTAGAATTCCTTTTTCTCCAATTTTTCTCCACTCATTTAAAATTTCCTTTGGAATTTTAAAGGGTTCATGCTTCCATTTTAATTTTTTTCTAACAAGAGCAACTTCCTCTTCCCCAAGAGCGGCTCCATGAGAAGAGGCTTTCCCTGCTTTATTGGGAGAGCCGTATCCAATAATTGTTTTACAAGAAATTAAATTTGGTTTTTTTGAATTTAAACTTTTTTTTATGGCTTTGGATATTTGTTTTTCATTATGGCCGTTTATTTCTTGAAATGACCAACCGTAGCTTTCAAATCTTTTTTTATAATTATCTGATACTGCTAAACTAGTAGAACCATCTATAGATATTTTATTGTTATCAAAAAAAACAATAAGATTTTTTAATTTTAAATGCCCAGCTAAACTCATTACCTCATGACTTATTCCCTCCATGAAATCTCCATCGCTAGCCAAAACATAAGTTTTATGATTGATAAGATTAGAGCCAAATCTTCTTTTCATGATTTCTTCTGCAATAGCCATTCCAACAGCATTTGATAAACCTTGTCCCAATGGTCCTGTTGTAGTTTCTATACCCGAATTTTTTTCATACTCAGGATGACCAGCACAAATGGAATTTAGTTGCCTAAAATTTTGAATATCTTTTATAGACACGCTTTTGTATCCAGTAAGATACAGCAAAGAATACAGGAGCATTGAACCATGGCCAGCTGAAAGTATAAAACGGTCCCGATTAATCCAGCTAGGATTTTTTGGATTAAACCTTAGGTAGTATTTAAATAAAACAGTTGCGACATCTGCCATGCCCATCGGCAAACCCGGATGACCAGAGTTAGCTTTTTGAACTGCATCTATTGAAAGAAATCTTATTGCATTAGCTAAATCTTTGAAGACTGGACTCACTATAAAACCTATATAGACTTGAACGTATCAAATCAATAATATGATTTTTGAAAAAATCAAATGAAAAATTACAACGAAAAAGAAAAAAAATTGATTAATGTTCTCAAAAAATTGAACACAATGTCAAATAAAGTTATTAAAATGAATAATGACATTAATTCTCTCAATTCAGAGAAAAATCAATTATTAAGGGAAAAAGAAGAATCAGAAAAAAATTTTCAGAATCTTGAAAAACAGCACTATGAATTAAAGTCTGAATTAGAGAAAATTAACAAAGATGTAAACTATAAATTTAGCGATAAAAATAATTTTAATCAAAAGATTGATGAGCTTAATCAGGAAACTGAGACTTTAATAGATGAAATTGAAAAATGGCAAACGTAAACATAAAATTTAATAATAAGGATTATTTGCTGTCATGTGATGATGGACAGGAAGAGAATCTTAAAAAATTGGCTAAACATTTAGATTCGAAGTATGGTGAGCTTAAAAATAATCTTGGCAATATAGGCGAGAATAAACTTCTATTAATAACAGCTATTCAAACGATAGACGATTATTTTGATTTATTTCAAAAAGTTCAAAGTACAAAAAAAGATTTTGAAAAATTGTCTATAAAATTTAAAGAACTTAGATCGTTAGCAATAAGCTACAAAGACGAGAAAGATATAGAAATTGGGAAATTAAAAGATGAAATAAACGAATTTAAAACGATGGTAGAAGAAAGTAAAAACTCGTACGAAGAAATTTTAGATAAAACGACAAAATCAATAGAGAAATTTATTGAGAATGCAGAAATTGATAAAGAAAAAAATATTCAATAAATGAAATATGATAAGTTTTATTTAAGAAATATATCTCTTTTAAAAAGAAAGAAAAAATACTTAAAATCAAAAAATTTTAATTTTAATTTAATATTTAATTTAATACGAAAGCATTTTGACAAAAAAAAAATAATAATCGCTGGTTATTACCCTTCAAATTATGAAGTAAATATTTTGAATTTTCTTGAAAAAGCTTCAAACAAGAGATTTAAAATAGTATTACCAGTTATAAAATCTTCAAATAGAATGAGTTTTAAATCGTGGATCTTTAAAGATCCACTTTATGTAAACAAATTTGGTATATTGGAACCCGAAGATAACAAAAAAAAAATTATACCAGATCTAGTATTAGTACCTCTAGTTGCTTTTGATAGAAAATTAAACCGCATTGGTTATGGCAAAGGATACTATGATAGAAGCTTAAAAAAAATTAGCAAAAATAAAAAAAAAATAATCTCATTGGGAATAGCATATTCGTTTCAGAAGTGTAGAGATATACCAGTTAACAAGCATGATTTTAAATTGGACTATATTTTTACTGATCGAGGGATTATAAGTTCAAATTAATAAATTATGAACATTTTGATACTTGGTGATATTGTGGGACCTTCTGGAAGAGAAGCTCTATCTAAAGAACTGCCAAGTTTAATTAAAAAAAAAAAATTAGATTTTGTAATTGTCAATGGAGAAAATGCTGCAGATACAGGAGTTGGAATAACTAAAAAAAACGCCGAAGAATTTTTTAATGCCGGCGCTGATGTAATTACAAGTGGCAACCATATTTGGGATGAAAAAGAAACGATGGAATTTATTGTTTCAGAAAAAAGATTATTAAGACCCGAAAATTTATTTAAAGGATCTCCAGGAGCTGGAATGGGTATTTTTAATTCAAAAAATAACAAAAAAGTTGCAGTAATAAATTTAATGGGAAATATTTTTATGAAGAAATGTGATGATCTTTTTGATGCAGCAAAAAAATTTATCCAAAAAGTAAAATTAAAAAGAGATGCAGATTTTATAATTGTTGATATACATGGTGAAATTACTAGTGAAAAAATGGCCATGGGATATTTTTTTGATGGAAAAGCTACAATGGTTGTAGGAACTCATACTCATGTCCCAACTTCAGATCATAGAATTTTAGAAAAAGGAACTGCATATCAAACTGATATAGGAATGTGTGGTGATTATAATTCAGTTATTGGAATGAATAGAGATAATTCGTTAAAGAAATTTTTTAAAGATCCTTTAGCAAAAAAACATTATCCTGCGCTTGGTAAAGGAACTATTTCTGGCTTAATGGTAGAAGCCGACGATGAAACGGGTTTATCCAAAAAGGTTGAACCTATTATTATTGGTGGCGCTTTAGAAAGTGGAAAATAATTAATGGCAGGTCATTCACATTGGGCAGGTATAAAACATAGAAAAGGAAGAGCAGACAAACAACGTTCTAAAATTTTTTCAAAACTTTCAAAAGAAATTACTGTAGCAGCAAAACTAGGATCAAAAGATCCTGACGCAAATCCAAGACTGCGGTCTGCTATGCAAGCTGCCAGAACGGCAAATATGCCCAAAGATAATATTGAAAGAGCAATAAACAAATCAGAAGTAAATAAAAATTTAAATTATAATAATCTTATTTACGAAGGTTTTGGACCTGAAAAAATAGCAATTATGGTTGAAGCTTTAACAGACAATAAAAATAGAACTGCGTCAAACATCAGAACGATATTTCAAAAATTTGGAGGAAACCTTGGTGAATCAGGAGCTGCTTCACATCAATTTAAACAATCAGGAGTTATTAGAATTGATAAAAAAGAAATTTCAGATAATGAAATTTTGGAATTAGCAATAAACGGAGGCGCAGAAGATTGTTTATCAAGCGGTTCATATCATGAAATAATTACTACTAAAGATAATTTTTATAAAGTTAAACTAGAAATAGAAAAAAAGGTTAAAGAATTTATTTCAGCAAACATTGAATGGTTGCCTATAAATAAAATTTCATTAGATAAAGAAAAAACTAAATCATTGATAAATTTTTTAGATGCTTTGGAACAAGATGATGACGTTCAGTACGTATATGCAAATTTAGAAATTAATAACAACTTTACAGGAAAAAATTCAACATGATAATTTTTGGAATAGATCCGGGAGTTAGTGGCGCAATTAGCATTTTAGAAAATAAAAAAGTTATTGAGGTTTTTGAAATGCCTACCATGATTGATGGTAAGAAAAGCAAAAGACAAGTAAATGGTGCTCAAGTCACTAACATTATAAAAGAAAGGTTAGATGTAAATAAAGAAATTATAGTTGTTGTTGAACATGTTAATGCTATGCCAGGACAAGGAGTGACAAGTATGTTTAATTTTGGACAATCTTTCGGTGTTATAAAAGGAATCTGCTCAGCATTAAGTTTGCCAATATATTTTGTTAGACCAACCAAATGGAAAAAACATTTTAATTTAATTAAAACAAATAAGGACGCAAGTAGAACGAAGGTAATTGAAGTTTATCCCGAAATATCAAGTAAGCTTTCTAGAAAAAAAGACTCAAATAAAGCTGATGCAATTTTAATAGCTAGATATTTCAATGATACACAACTTTAATTTGCATGAATATTTAGTTTTAGTGCCAAATTCATGACACATTTAGATGCACATTAGCTTCAATGGAACAAGAAGTAGCTACACAAGTTGTTGGATTAGGCGGATCAACAGATTTTGGTATAATTCAACTTTTTCTAAGAGCAGATTTTATTGTTAAAAGTGTAATTATTATTTTAATAGCAGCATCCATTTATTCATGGGCTTTAATTTTTGAAAAATATAAGCTTTTTAAAAGAATAGAGAAAAGCACTACAAGTTTTGAAGAAAAATTTTGGAAATCGAGATCGGCAGAAAATTTTTATAATAATTTTTCAAATAGAGAGAAAGATCCTATAGCAAATATATTTCAATCAGCAATGGTAGAGTTGATAAGAACAAAATCTAAATCATCTTCTATTCAATCAGCTAGAGTAAGTAGAGTCATTGAGATTTCTGCAGATAAGGAAATTAAATCAATTGAAAAACATTTTACTTTTCTAGCTACAGTAGGATCAACCGCTCCTTTCATTGGTTTATTCGGAACAGTTTGGGGTATAATGAATTCTTTTCAATCAATTGCAATTTCGAGAAATACAAGTTTGGCTATAGTAGCACCTGGCATAGCAGAAGCACTTTTTGCTACTGCTTTAGGTTTGCTGGCTGCAATTCCAGCTGTAGTTGCTTATAATAAATTTAATAGCGATTCAAAAAAATATAATGCTCGAATAGAAAATTTTTCTAAAAGATTTTTATCAATTATTTAAAATAATTTTATGAGTTTTCAACTTAATCGTTCATCTAAAGAACCAATGAGCGAAATTAATGTCACACCTTTCGTGGATGTGATGCTTGTTTTGCTTATAATTTTTATGGTTACAGCTCCTCTTTTGACTGTAGGTGTCCAAGTTGATTTACCAGAATCTGCAGCGGATTCTTTGCCAGATGATCAGGAGCCTTTGACTTTATCAATTAATTCTAAAGGTGAAGTTTTTATTCAAGAACATCAGGTTGATTTTGAAAAAATAGTTCCAAAAATTTTAGCAATTTCAAATAATAGAACTGATACTAGAATATACGTTAGGGGAGATAGAACAATTAATTATGGTAGAGTATTAGAAGTTATGGGAAGATTATCTGGAGCTGGTTTTTCGAAAGTTGCCCTAATATCTGAACCATATAAAAATTAACATGACTAGAAGTATATTTTTGTCTTTAGTTTTTCATTCAGCTATGATTGTTATAACAGCCATAAGTATGCCATTTATGTTAAGAGCTCCTATAGATTTGCCTCCTATTTTATCTGTTGAATTAATACAAATTACTGACAAAACCAGCATACCGTTTGCAGCAAAAGCCGCGAAAACTTTAGAAGAAATAAAAAAGAAGGAAGAAAGAGTGGTTTCTGAGCAAGCTCCTCCAGCGGAAAAAAAAAAAGAGAAACCTGATAGAATTCCATTGCCAGAAGATTTAAACAAAGAAAAGAAACAAATTGTTAAAAAAAAACAAAATCCAGAAGAAGTTAAAGAACAAATCAGACAAGTTTCTGAATTTGAAAAAAAGGAGCTTTTTGATCCTAATCAAATAGCTGCACTTATAGACAAAGCTAAGGAAGAAACTGCTGAAACTTTAAAGAAAAATAAAAAGTTGACACAAAGCAGTATAAAAACTTCATTTACAAATGCATTAACATTGAGCCAAGAGGATGCTTTAAAAGCCCAGATTTTTGGATGTTGGAGCTTACCTTTGGGTTTGCCTTATCAGGAAAATTTAATGGTAAGAATTAAATTAAGGCTTAAGCCAGATGGAACTGTTGTAAGATCAGAAATACTGGATCATGCTCGAATGAATACACCAGGCCAAGGTTTTTACAAGGTCTTAGCGGAAAGTGCGCTTAGAGCAATAAGAATTTGCCAACCACTTAGAGTTCCGCCTACCGGGTATGAAAAATGGAAAGATTTGCAATTAAACTTTGATGCAAACGAAATGTTAAAAGGTTAAAAGGATAGTATGAAAAAATTAATATTGGTTATTTTTTATATATTTATTTTAAATAACTCATCATTTGCATTAGTCGAAGTTGATATAACAAGAGGTAATCTTGACCCCTTACCAATCGCCATTTCTCCACTTTATGTTGAGCCAGGCTCACAAGAAATAAAACAGGATGATAAGGTTATAAAAAATATTGGAGAGGAAATTTCTAAAGTTATCGAGGTAAATCTTAGAAGATCCGGTTTATTCAATCCATTGAAAAAAGATTCTTTTGTTCAAAATCCCGACATTGCTCATGTTAAACCAAGATTTGAAGATTGGAGATTAATAAAAGCTCAAGCTCTTGTAACTGGAAAAGTTTCAATTATGGATGAAAAGTTAAGAACTGAATTTAGATTATGGTATACCGTAGCAGCAAAAGAAATGGTTGCTCTTGCATTTTCTACTACATCAAGTAATTGGAGAAGAGTAGCTCATATAATTTCAGATAAAATTTATCAAAGATTAACAGGAGAAGAAGGTTATTTTGATACACGTATAATTTATGTTTCCGAAACTGGAGAAAAAACGCAAAGATATAAAAAACTTGCAATCATGGATCAGGATGGTGCAAATGTTAAATATTTAACTTTAGGAAATGAGCTGGTCCTAACACCAAGATTTAGTCCAACAAATCAATTAGTGACTTATTTATCTTATTTTAGAAATTTACCTAGAGTATATTTGCTTGATATCGAAACTGGTGTGCAAGAAGTTGTTGGTGATTTTCCCGGAATGACTTTTGCACCAAGATTTTCTCCTGATGGCAAAAAAATTATTATGAGTTTTGCTCAAGATGGAAATTCAGATATTTACACAATGAATATGGATACGAGAGTAGTAGAAAGAATTACGGATCATACTTCTATAGATACCTCACCCTCATATTCACCTGATGGAAAGTATATTTGTTTTAATTCTGATAGAAGTGGTTTACAACAAATTTATGTAATGAGAAGTGATGGCTCTAATGTTAAGAGAATAACTTTTGGCAAGGGTTTGTATGGAACTCCAGTTTGGTCACCAAGAGGTGATCTAATTGCGTTTACAAAAGTTCACAAAGGAAAATTTTATATTGGAGTAATGAGAGCTGACGGTAGTGGAGAAAGATTATTGACTGAAAATTTTTATCAGGAAGCACCTTCATGGTCACCAAATGGAAGAGTATTGATATTTTACAGAGAAACCAAAACAGATTCAGAGGGAAAAGGCTTTTCAGCTAAACTTTGGTCTATTGATTTAACGGGCTATAACGAAAGACTTATAGAGACAGAAACCGATGGATCCGACCCGTCTTGGTCCTCTTTATTATCAAAGTAGCCATTTTTCATAGAAAATTTGACTTGCAACTTAGGGGTTATTTTGAAATATTATATTGAGTAATTAAAAAATTTTGAAGTATTAGAAATAAAAAGGGAGTAGTAAATGAATTTTGCAGCAATTTTTAAAAGATTTCTAGTAGTTATTTTGGCTGGGTTAGCATTGACGGCTTGTGCAACTCAAAAGAAATCAACAGGACAAATGCAAGGCGATGTTTACACAGGATCAGATACTGTGGAATATTTAGCTACAGGAGTAAAAGACAGAGTTTTCTTTGCAACAAACAAATCAACTTTAACAACTGCATCAAGAGATACTTTGCGTAAGCAAGCAGCTTGGATGAGAGCAAAAGGTAAATCTCTTTCATTTACCATTGAAGGGCATGCTGACGAAAGAGGAACAAGAGAATATAACTTAGCTCTAGGAGAAAGAAGAGCAAATGCAGTTAAGGACTATTTAATGACTTATGGTATTTCTGGAAGCAGATTATCGGTAATAAGTTATGGAAAAGAAAGACCAGTTAATTCTGGCTCTAATCCTTTAGCTTGGTCTCAAAATAGAAGATCAGTAACAGTTAAAGCTAATTAGTTTTATAATAAATTTTTTAAAAAAAAGACCCCCAAAACAAATTATGGGGGTCTTTTTTTTGCCATTTTCTTCATTAAATATCAAAACTAAATTATGAAAAAGATTTTATTTCGTTCAGCTAAAGTGTTTTTGGTTTTAATTTTTATTAACCTTAATTTTATCAGCACGTACGCAGAAGAAGAAGATTCAATTTTGCAATTATTAGAAAATTTACAAAAAGATATAAAGACTTTAGAAAAAGCAGTTTATAGTCAAAATGTTACAAGTGGCAATTCTGATATGACAATTTCAAGTGGAGATAATGATGTTTTAACAAAACACTTGCTTAAATTATCTGAACTTGAAGAACAATTTAAAATTTTAACAAATAATTTTGAAGAAATTAATTTTAAATTAGACAAACTATCTAACAGAATCACAAAAATTCAAACAGACAATCAAGTACGCTTTCAAGACATAGAATCAGGTAGGTTAGTTGCATCTGAAAATACAGAACTTAAAAAAAAAAAATTACCTGGCAGCGGTGATGCTCAAGATCTTGGCGGCGTATCCGATTCAGATTTAGAAGCCACCAAGCAAATTCAAAAAACACAATCAATTGAATCAGCGGGCACAGTTGTTACAGAAACTGCGACAAGGGTAGAAAAAATTCTTCCAGATACTTCACCAGAAGAACAATATAAGTTTGCTGTAAGTTTTATTAAAGTTGGTGATTATGAAACTGCAGAATTAGCATTAAGAGAATTTGTAGATAGCAATTCCAAACATCAATTAGCCGGTAATGCACAATATTGGTACGGTGAAACTTTCAGAGTAAGACAACTTTATCAAGATGCAGCGACCGCTTATTTAGATGGTTATCAAAAATATCCAAAGAGTAGCAAGGCACCAGTAAACTTGCTTAAATTAGGAGTTATGCTAGTTCAGATTGGAGAAAAAGAACAAGGTTGCTCCATGATATTAGCATTAAAAGATCAATATCCAAAAGCAAACCAATCTGTTATTCAAAAAGCTGAGTATGAAAAGAAAAAATTTAATTGCGAGAAAAAAAGTTAACAAAGATAAATTGTTATATAAAGATTCTAAAATCCTAAGTTATTATAAAAAATTTCAATCTATAGTTTTTAAAAATGTAAAACACAAAAGTTTTGCAATAGCAGTTTCAGGAGGTCCAGACAGTTTATGTTTAGCTTATTTTTGCAAAATATATGCATCTCAGTTTGGTAATAAAATTCATATACTAATCGTTGATCACAACCTGAGAAAAGAATCTCATAAAGAGGCACTAAAAGTTAAAGCAATATTAAAAAATAAAAAAATATTAAGCAAAATTCTTTCATGGAAAGGAAAAATTCCAGAAAAAAATATACAAAAAAATGCAAGAGATATAAGGTATTCTTTAATATCTAATTATTGCTTAAAAAAAAATATAAAATATTTAATTACTGCGCATCATTCCGACGATCAAATTGAAAACTTCTTTATAAGATTAATAAGAGGAAGTGGATTGACCGGTTTATCATCAATGGCCACAAATGCAAAGTATAGCAATCAATTAAAAATTATAAGGCCATTTCTAAATCTTAAAAAATTAGATTTAAAATATGTGACTATAAATTATTTTAAAACTTATATTAAAGATCCATCGAATAAAGATGAAAAATTTTTACGTGTAAGGATAAGAAAATATAGAAAAAGTATGGAAAACGAAGGATTAGATACAAAAAAAATTACCAAAACTGTTGATAATCTTGTTTCAGCTAATAATGCTCTAACTTTTTATAAAAACAAAGCTTTATATAAACACGCTTCCTTTATATCAAAAGAAAAATGTTTAATTAATAAACAAATATTTTCAGAAGAAGCTGGAGAGATTATTTTTAAATCATTTTCTGATATTTTGTCACTTGTATCGGGAACATATTATCCACCAAGATCTAAAAAGATCGTAAATTTAATCGATCGATTAAAAAAAAACAAATTTACCAAATCCACTTTAGGTGGTTGTATTGTGCAAGAGAAAGATAATTTTATTTTAATTTCAAGGGAATTAAAAATTAGAAAAATGGTCTATCAACTAGAAAAGTAACAATTTTATTATAATAAGTGGCTAAAATGACACTTGTTTACTTAAAAATAATGCTTATCTTAAATATAGTATGAATTTGAAAAACCTAATGATGTGGGGTGTAATAGTTTTCCTAGTAGTAGGACTAATGCACTTATTTCAAAACCCAAAAAATTCTCCTGTTGCAGATAAAGTGCCTTTTTCTGAATTTTTAAAAAATATTGACGATGGTAGAGTTGTTCAAGTTGAAATTAATGGTAACAATATTGAAGGCATCTTATCAGACGGAACTGTTTTTAATACTTATGCTCCCAACGATCCAAATTTAGTAGAAAAATTAACTTCAAAAGGAGTTACTATAAACGCTACACCAATTGAAGACAAAATGCCTTCTTTATTAGGAATTCTTCTTTCTTGGTTTCCAATGCTTTTACTTATTGGTGTATGGATATTTTTTATGCGCCAAATGCAAGGTGGTAGAGGTGGAGCTATGGGTTTTGGAAAATCTAAAGCAAAACTATTATCAGAATCTAGAGGCAAAGTAACATTTAATGATGTAGCGGGAATTGATGAAGCCAAAGAAGAGGTAGAAGAAATAATAGAATTTTTAAAAGATCCAAGAAAATTTAGAAGGCTTGGAGGAAAAATTCCAAAGGGTGCACTGTTAATTGGACCCCCTGGAACAGGTAAAACATTACTTGCTAAAGCTATAGCTGGGGAAGCTAATGTTCCTTTTTTTACAATTTCAGGATCGGACTTTGTAGAAATGTTTGTTGGAGTTGGCGCTTCAAGAGTTCGAGACATGATGGAGCAAGGAAAAAAAAATGCACCTTGTATAATTTTTATTGATGAGATTGATGCTGTTGGAAGAAGTAGAGGTGCTGGACTTGGTGGAGGAAATGATGAAAGAGAACAGACATTAAATCAATTACTTGTCGAAATGGATGGGTTTGATACGAACGAAGGCGTAATAATTATTGCAGCAACTAATAGACCTGATGTTTTGGATCCTGCTTTGTTAAGACCAGGAAGATTTGATAGACAGGTAGTTGTGCCAAATCCCGATATTATTGGAAGAGAAGCTATTTTGAAGGTTCATATAAAAAAAATTAATATTGGACCTGACGTAAAATTAAGAACAATCGCTAGAGGCACACCTGGTTTTTCAGGAGCCGATCTAGCAAATTTATGTAACGAGTCTGCTTTATTAGCTGCTAGAAAAAATAAAAGATTAGTGACAATGTTGGATATTGAAGAAGCCAAAGATAAAGTAATGATGGGAGCAGAGAGAAGATCAATGGTTATGACCGAAGATGATAAAAAATTAACGGCTTATCATGAGGGAGGTCACGCTATTGTTGCTTTAAATGAACAAGCTTCAGATCCTATACATAAAGCTACAATTATTCCTAGAGGAAGAGCTTTAGGGGTGGTATGGACTTTGCCAGAAAGAGATAAATATTCTCATACTAGAGAATATTTGGAAGCCAATATATCTAAAGCTATGGGAGGAAGAGTTGCAGAAGAAATGATTTTTGGACATGATAAAGTAACTTCAGGTGCTTCTTCTGATATTCAAATGGCTACTAAACTAGCAAAAGACATGGTCACCAAATTTGGTATGAGTAATGAACTAGGACCTTTATCTTATGGCGAAAATGAAGACGAGGTTTTTCTTGGAAGATCAATAACTAGACAGCAACATATGTCCGAAGATACAGCAAAAAAAGTTGATGTAGAGGTTAAAAAAATTGTAGATGCTGGCTATCAAAGAGCAAAAAAAATTCTTACAGAAAAACTAGATGATTTACATAAATTGGCTAAAGCTCTTCTTGTTTATGAGACTTTAAGTGGAGAAGAGATAAAAGATCTAATATTAAAAAATATTCAGCCAAAAAGATCAAATGAAGAAGACGAGAAAAATAAAGAGGAATCTTCAGCGCTAGGATCTTTAGGTTTGAAACCAAAACCTGCCCTTTAATTTTTAATGAGAAAATATTACACAAGACCGTGTAATTTCTATTATGGAAATTACGCAAATAAACTTATTAAAAAGAAAAAAGCTTTCTCACTAGCTGGCAATCTAAATATAGCCTTCGATCAATTAGAGATTTTTCAAAGAAAAAAAAAGGGAATTATTATTAGTAATATATACCCAATTAGTGAAATTAGTATTCTAAACAAGGAATTAAGATCTGTAGTAAAAATAGATTTAAAAAAAATAACGTCTAAAAGAAAAAGTATTTGTGGATTAAAATTTGACCACCCTCAAATTATGGGAGCGCTTAATATAACACCAGATAGTTTTTCTGACGGTGGTTTATTTTTTAATGATTCAAAAGCATACAATCAAGCTGATTTAATGATAAGGAGTGGGGCGACAATCATAGATGTTGGAGGCGAGTCAACTAGACCAGGAGCAAAAGTTATTAATGAAAAAGAGGAATGGAGCAGAATAAAAAATTGTATTATTAAATTAAAAAAAAATTTTCCAAAAATACCTTTATCACTGGACACAAGAAAATCATTTGTAATTAAAAAAGGAATAGAATACGGAATCAATATTATTAATGATGTTTCAGGTTTAAATTTTGACAATAAATCTTTTGACATTATTAATTCAAATAGCATCCCTTTTATTTTACATCACATGCAAGGTACACCAGATACTATGCAAAAAAATCCAAAGTATGATGATGCTTTACTTGATATTTATGATTTTTTTGAAAATAAAATTAATTATTGTATTAAAAAAAAATTTAAAAGGGAGTTAATTATTATAGATCCAGGAATAGGTTTTGGAAAAAATTTAAAGCACAATCTCAGAATAATGTCCAAAATTTCTACATTCCATAGTTTGGGCTGTTCAATATTAATAGGAACTTCTAGAAAAAGATTTATAGAACATATAGTAACAAAATTTGATACTCCAGATCGCACTGGTGGCACGCTCGCATCAGTGTTATGTGGACTTTTGCAAGGAGTTCAGTTATTCAGAGTTCACAATGTTAAAGAAATAAATCAAGGAATATTAGTTTTCAATAAAATTTTAAATACAAATTAATTCATGAGCAATAAATATTTTGGAACAGACGGTATAAGAGGTACCGTCAACCAAGGTAACATTACTGGAGAAAAATTTTTTAAGTTTGGGCTGGCTGCAGGAACTTATTTTAAAAACCAAAAAAAAACTAAACAAATAGCAATAATTGCAAAAGACACAAGACTATCCGGCTATACATTGGAACCAGCTTTAGTATCAGGCTTAGTTTCAGGAGGAATGCATGTTTTTACATTAGGACCTTTACCCACCAATGGACTTGCGATGTTAACAAAATCAATGAAAGCAAATATGGGAATTATGATTACCGCATCTCATAACCCTTATTACGATAATGGTCTTAAATTATTTGGTCCAGATGGTATGAAATTGTCGGACAAAATAGAAAAAAAAATTGAAAAATTAATAGATGCTAAAAATAAAAAACAACTTACAAATCCTAAAATGCTGGGTAGAGTCAAAAGACTTGAAGACGGTAACGATAAGTATATTAAAATATTAAAAGAAAATTTCCCAAAAAATTTTAAACTAAAAGGAATGAAAATAGTTTTAGATTGCGCCAATGGAGCGGGATATATATCAGCTCCAAAATTACTTAAAAGTCTTGGAGCAAAAGTTTTTTCGACCGGTATAACACCTAATGGCTTAAATATTAATGATAAATGCGGATCTACTTATCCTTTTAAAATTCAATCTGCAGTAAAAAAATATAAAGCACACGTTGGTATTTCTTTTGATGGCGATGCTGACAGAATAATTATGTGCGATGAAAAAGGAAAAATTATTGATGGAGATCAGATAATTGCAATGCTCGCTTGTAGATGGAAGTCAAAAAAGATTTTAAAGGGCGGTGTAATTGGAACTTTAATGTCGAATTATGGACTAGAAAGTTTTTTAAAAGGTAAAAAAATTAAATTTTTTAGATCCAGCGTAGGAGACAGATATGTTAAAGAGAAAATGAAAAAATTAGATTTTAATTTAGGAGGTGAGCAATCTGGACATATAATTCTTGGAAAATTTGCAACTACTGGAGATGGTTTGATGGTAGCATTGGAAGTTCTTTTTTCACTTAGAAAAGGAAAAAAAGCTAGCGAATTGCTCAATGTTTTTAATCCGCTACCACAAATATTAGAAAATGTAGGAGTCAAAGATAAAAATATTATTACTAAAAATAAATGCAAAAATGCAGTTAAAAAAGCAAATAAATTAATGAATGGACATGGAAGATTATTAATAAGAAAATCAGGAACAGAACCAAAGATAAGAATTATGGGAGAGTCATATGACAAAAAATTAATTTTGAAATGTATAAATATAATTAAGAAATCAGTAAAAAAGTGAAACCCAAGTCAAAAGTATTAATAATTGCTGGCTCTGACTCTTCTGGTGGAGCAGGTATACAAGCAGACATTAAAACTGTAACAGCATTCGGTTCTTATGCGATGACAGCTATTACTGCAGTTACAGCTCAAAATACTAAAGGTGTAAAAAAAGTTATCTCAATTCCTGCAAAAATTGTTCAAAAACAAATGACAATGATCTTGGATGATATAGGAACTCATGCTGTGAAAATAGGCATGCTTCATAATCCAGATATAATAAGAAGTGTTTATAAAACTTTAAAAAAATATAAATCAAAAAATATTGTTCTTGATCCAGTAATGATTGCTAAAGGTGGAGCAAAATTAATTAGCAATAACTCGATTAAATACCTAAAAAAACTACTTCTTCCTTTATGTACTATAGTTACACCGAATATTCCCGAAGCAGAAGTATTAACCGGATATTCAATTTCAAGCAAAGAAGATATGATTAAAGCTGCAAAAAAAATTCTTAACATGGGATCAAAAAATGTGCTATTAAAAAGCGGTCATCTGAAAAATAAAATGATTTTTGATGTTTTGGCTACAAAAAAAGGAATAAAGATTTTTAGAAAAAGAAAAATTAGAACAAAAAACACACATGGAACCGGTTGCACTTTATCCTCTGCGGTTGCTACATGTTTATCTCAAAAAAAAAGTATAGAAAAGTCGTGTCAAATCTCTTTAAGATATGTAGATAGAGCAATAATTTCTGCGCCGGGCTATGGAAAAGGATTTGGACCGTTAAATCATTTAGTTTCATTTAATTTAAAAAATATCAATGCCTAACGTTGCAGTCATAGGATCCCAATGGGGAGATGAAGGAAAAGGAAAAATTGTTGATTGGCTTTCAGAAAAAGCTGATGTGATAGTAAGATTTCAAGGAGGACATAACGCGGGTCACACACTCGTGGTAAACAATACTACCTACAAATTAAAATTATTACCTTCAGGAATAGTTAGAAAAAATAAAATTTCGATCATAGGAAACGGTGTAGTTATAGATCCGTGGGCTTTGTTAGATGAAATTAGACAAGTCGAAAAGCAAGGAATAAAAATTACAAATAAAAATTTATACATAGCTGAAAATGCAACATTAATTTTACCTCCACACAAAGAATTGGATGGAATAAGAGAAGATGCAAAAAATACAGATAAAATAGGGACAACAAGAAGAGGAATAGGTCCAGCATACGAAGATAAGGCAGGAAGAAGAGCAATTAGAGTTATGGATCTTGCAAATAAAAAGAATTTATCAAAAAGAATAAATATGATGCTGCTACATCATAATTCTATAAGAGAAAACTTAGGAAAAAGTAAAATAAATAAAAGAAAATTAATTAACGATTTAACAAAAATTTCTTTAAAGATTCTTAAATATTCAAAGCCTGTTTGGAAAAAATTAGATGAATTTAAAAAGAAAAAGAAAATAATTCTTTTTGAAGGAGCTCAAGGTATACTTTTAGATGTGGACCATGGAACATATCCATTTGTAACATCATCAAACACTGTTGCTGGTGCAGCTTCCGTAGGAACAGGATGCAGCCCTAATACAATTAATTATGTTCTTGGTATAGTTAAAGCGTATACAACAAGAGTTGGCGAAGGACCATTTCCCACAGAATTAAAAAATGAAATAGGAAATAAAATTGGGAGAAAAGGTAAAGAATTTGGAACTGTAACTAATAGAAAAAGAAGATGTGGATGGTTTGATGCTGTATTAGTTAAGCAATCATGCATTATATCTGGCATTAACGGAATAGCTTTGACCAAAATTGATG
>CACIOV010000003.1 GCA_902588335.1 uncultured Pelagibacteraceae bacterium | reverse complement strand
TACAAATAAATCAAATTTACAAAAAGGTCTTGATAAAGTTTTTAGAAGTATTTTTCCTATAGAGGAATTATCAGACAAAGCCACTTTAGAATATATCTCATTTCGTCTTGAAAAACCAAAATTTGATGTGGATGAGTGTCGCCAAAGAGATTTGACTTATTCTTCATCATTAAAACCCACTCTGCGATTAGTTATTTATGACATTGATGTTGAAAATAATACTAAACAGGTTTTGTCAGCTAAAGAACAAGAAGTTTATATGGGAGATATCCCTCTCATGACACCAAGTGGTACTTTTGTTATCAACGGTGTTGAAAGAGTAGTTGTAAATCAAATGCATAGAAGTCCAGGTGTTTTTTTTGATCATGATAAAGGAAAAACGCATGCAAGTGGAAAGTTATTATTTAATTGTAGAATTATACCTAACAGAGGCTCTTGGTTAGATTTTGAATATGATGCTAAAGACCTTTTATATTTCAGAATTGACAGAAAAAGAAAATTACCAATCACAACACTATTGTACGCAATAGGTTATAATAGAAGAGAAATTTTAGACTTATTTTATGACTTTAATACATTTAGTTTCGATAAAAATAAAAACTTATGGTCAACTAAATTTAATCCAGATGATTATAAGCGCCCTGTTAAGTTAAAAACTGATTTAGTAGATTCAAATAATAATAAGAAAGTATTGCAGAAAGGCTCCAAGATAAATTTTATTATTGCAAAAAAATTATTTGACCAAGGATTAAAAAATATCTCTTTTGCATCTAATTATTTTTTTAGGAAAATATGTAAAAAAAGATTTAAAAAATCCATCAGATAAAGAAGTTTTTTTAAAATCAGGCTCCTCTATTACACAGGAAAATATTGATAAAATTTTAGAATATAAAATAGAAACACTTGAAATAGCTGATGTTGACTTTATTAATAAGGGTCCTTATTTAATTGATACATTAAATATTGATAAAAATAATTCAAAAGAAGAAGCCATTAACGATATTTATAAAGTTTTACGTCCTGGTGAACCTCCATCTTTTGATGTTGCTAAAGAAATCTTCAATAATTTGTTTTTTACATCTGTGCGATACGATCTTTCAGATGTAGGAAGAGTTAAATTAAATAATAAATTACAACTAAATTGTAGTGACGATATAACTATTCTTAGAAACGACGATATTATAGCAATAGTAAAGCACATGTTAGACTTACGAGATGGTAAGGGAGAAGTTGATGATATAGACCATTTAGGAAATAGAAGAGTAAGATCGGTCGGAGAGCTTGTTGAGAATCAATTTAGAATAGGAATTTTACGAATGGAAAGAGTTATAAAAGAAAAAATGTCAACTCTTTTAGAAGTAGAATCTGCCATGCCTCAAGATTTAATAAATCCACGCCCAATTACAGCAGCGCTTAAAGATTTTTTTGCAACATCTCAATTATCACAATTTATGGATCAAACAAATCCCCTATCTGAAATAACACACAAAAGAAGAGTTTCAGCATTGGGACCAGGAGGACTTACAAGAGAAAGAGCTGGTTTTGAGGTTAGAGATGTGCACCCGACTCATTATGGGCGAATATGTCCAATAGAAACACCAGAAGGTCCAAACATAGGATTAATAAATAGTCTTGCAACTTTTTCTCGAGTAAATAAATATGGTTTTATAGAAAGTCCTTACAGAAAAGTTGTAGATGGTTTGGTCACCAATAAAATAGAATATTTATCTGCAATAGAAGAAGAAAAATATACAATAGCACAAGCAAATACACATATAGATAAAGGTGGTCGTTTCACAGAAGAATTAATATCATGTAGAAAATCTCTTAATTTCATTTTATCAAAACCTGATTCAGTTGAGTATGTAGACGTTTCACCAAAACAATTAGTATCTGTTGCGGCTTCATTAATACCATTTTTAGAAAATGATGATGCTAATAGAGCATTGATGGGTTCAAACATGATGAGACAAGCTGTACCTTTAATAAAACCTGAATCACCACTCGTTGGAACAGGAATCGAGAGAGATGTTGCTATAGATTCAGGAGTAACAATTATTTCTAAAAGAGATGGAGTTGTTGATAAAATTGATGGAAAAAGAATAGTAGTTAAAGCGTTCGAAAAAGACCTATCAAAATCAGGTGTGGATATTTATAATTTATTCAAATTCCAAAAGTCAAATCAGAACACCACCATTAACCAAAAACCTTTAGTTAAAGTCGGGGATGTTATTAAAAAAGGAGACATTATTGCTGATGGTCCTTCAACAAAATTAGGTGAATTGGCTTTAGGTAAAAATGTTACAGTAGCATTCATGCCATGGCTTGGTTATAATTTTGAAGATTCAATCTTAATTTCTGAGAGATGTGTAACTGACGATGTTTTCACATCGGTTCATATTGAAGAGTATGAATTAATGACTAGAGATACAAAATTAGGTACTGAGGAGATCACAAGAGATATTCCAAACATGAGCGAAGAATCATTAAGGAATTTAGATGAATCAGGAATAGTATATATTGGTGCTGAAGTTAAAGCGGGAGATATATTGGTTGGCAAGGTAACACCTAAAGGTGACAGTATATCTAATCCCGAAGAAAAATTACTTAGATCAATATTTGGAGAAAAGGCTACAGATGTAAGAGATTCATCATTAAAAATGCCTCCAGGGAGCAATGGAATAGTTATTGATGTGAGAGTATTTAACAGACATGGAATTGAAAAAGACGAAAGATCAACAGCCATTGAGAGATCTGAAATAGAATCTGTTCAAGAAGATAAATCAGTAGAGGAAGAAATTCTTGAAAGAAATGTAAAAATTAGAGCTCAGGACATGATTAAAAATAAAAAGTTAAGCTCCGATTTTAAACAACTTAAAGCACACACCAATTTAACTTCAAAAGATTTAGATAATATAAATCTAAATGATATTTGGAGATTGCAATTTGAAGACAAAAAAGAAAATAATGATCTTAAAATTCTTAAGGACCAATATATAAATATTAAAAAGGATATAAAAAATAGATTTGAAGATAAGGTTGAAAAAATACAACAAGGAGATGATCTTTTGCCCAATGTCTTAAAAATGGTAAAAGTTTTTGTTGCTGTTAAAAGAAGTTTAAAACCTGGTGATAAGATGGCAGGTAGGCATGGAAACAAAGGCGTTATAAGTAAAATTGTACCTGTAGAAGATATGCCATATATGGAAAGTGGAAAACCTGTAGATGTTGTTCTTAATCCATTAGGAGTTCCTAGCAGAATGAACGTTGGGCAAATCTTGGAAACCCATTTAGGGTGGGCCTGCGCTGAACTTGGCGAAAAAATTAGCCAAATTATAAAAAAACACAACGAAATGAGTAAAAAAAATATTTTAATAAAGGAAATTCTAAAAAAAGTTTATGGAGATAAAATTTATGAAGATAAAATTAAACCATTAAAAGAAAAAGAATTTGAGGAATTAACCTCAAATTTATCGGCTGGTGTACCAATATCAACACCAGTATTTGATGGAGCTTCTGTCGAAGATGTAACAAAATTGCTAAACTTTGCTGAATTACCTTCATCAGGCCAAACCGCTTTGTGGGACGGCCGAACTGGAGAACAGTTTGATAGAAAAGTTACCGTTGGAATTATATATATGCTTAAACTCCATCATTTAGTTGAAGATAAAATTCACGCACGATCAACAGGACCTTATAGTTTAGTTACACAACAACCTTTAGGTGGAAAAGCGCAATTGGGTGGACAAAGATTTGGAGAGATGGAGGTTTGGGCTTTAGAGGCTTATGGAGCATCATATACTTTACAAGAGATTTTAACTGTTAAATCTGATGACGTAGCAGGTAGAACAAAAGTTTATGAAACGATAGTTAAAGGAGATGATAAATTTGAATCTGGAGTACCAGAGTCTTTCAATGTTTTAATTAAGGAAATAAAATCACTAGCTTTAAATATAGATTTAAATTAAATTTTTATGAAAAAAGAAATAAGTAAACTTTTTAAACAGACTGCTACTACAGAACAACAATTCAGTAAAATAAAAATTACATTAGCTAGTCCGGAAAAAATAAAATCCTGGTCATTTGGAGAAATAAAGAAACCTGAAACGATAAATTATAGAACATTTAAGCCTGAAAAAGACGGTCTTTTTTGTGCAAGAATTTTTGGACCAATAAAAGATTATGAATGTTTGTGTGGTAAATACAAAAGAATGAAATTTAGAGGAATAATCTGTGAAAAATGTGGTGTTGAAGTTACTAAATCAAATGTAAGAAGAGATAGAATGGGTCATATAGAATTAGCCTCACCCGTTGCACATATTTGGTTTTTAAAATCACTCCCAAGCAGAATTTCAGCAGCTATTGATATGAAGCTTAAAGATGTTGAAAAAGTTTTATATTTTGAAAGTTTTCTTGTTATTGAACCTGGTCTTACTAAACTCAAAAAAAATCAACTTTTATCCGAAGAAGAGTACACAAAAGCACAAGAAGAATATGGTGATGATAATTTTGAGGTAGGTATAGGAGCTGAGGCAATAAGAAAAATGTTAATAAATTTAGATCTAGAGGCAGAAAGAAATAAGTTAAGATTACAACTTAAAGAAATTAAATCAAAAGTTGCTGAAGAAAAGGCTCTTAAGAGATTAAAATTAATGGAATCGTTTATTGATTCAGGAAATAAACCAGAATGGATGATTTTAACAAGCATTCCAGTTATTCCGCCAGAACTTAGACCTTTAGTTCCATTAGATGGAGGTAGATTTGCTACTTCAGACTTAAATGATTTGTATAGAAGAGTTATTAATAGAAACAACAGATTAAAAAGATTAATGGATTTAAAGGCCCCAGATATAATTGTGCGTAATGAAAAAAGAATGTTGCAAGAATCTGTTGATGCATTGTTTGATAATGGACGAAGAGGAAGAGTAATTACTGGCACTGGTAAACGTCCACTTAAATCATTAGCGGAAATGTTAAAAGGTAAACAAGGAAGATTTAGACAAAATTTATTAGGAAAAAGAGTTGATTATTCTGGTAGGTCAGTAATTGTAGCTGGTCCAGAATTATTACTTCATCAGTGCGGACTTCCTAAAAAGATGGCAGTAGAACTATTTAAGCCCTTTCTATACTCCAGGTTAGATAAACTTGGTTTAGCAACAACAATTAAGCAGGCAAAAAGAATGGTCGACAAAGAAAAACCCGAAGTTTGGGACGCATTAGAAACAATTATAAGAGAACATCCGGTTATATTAAACAGAGCTCCAACCTTGCATAGACTTGGCGTCCAAGCTTTTGAAGCAAAATTAATTGAGGGAAATGCTATAGAATTACATCCTTTAGTTTGCGCCGCATTTAATGCTGATTTTGATGGAGATCAAATGGCAGTGCATGTTCCACTAAGTTTAGAAGCTCAGTTAGAAGCACGTGTTTTAATGATGTCTACAAATAATATTCTAAGTCCATCAAATGGAAAACCTATTATTGTCCCTAGCCAAGATATGGTATTAGGTATTTATTATTTATCACAGTCCAGTGAATTAAGTAATAAAAAAATTAAACCCAAAGGTTATTTTACAAATGTTACAGAAGTTGAACAGGCTATAGAGTCAAAACATATTAGCCTCCACTCAGAAATAATTTGTAGGTTTGAAACGGTTGATGATAAGGGAAATAAAATTTTTGAAAAACACAAAAGTACAGCAGGCAGATTTATTTTATCTAATATTTTGCCCAAACATCATAAAATTAAATTTAGTTTAATTGATAAAATTTTGTCTAAGAAAAATATTTCTGAAATAATAGATGTGATCTATCGTTTTTGTGGACAAAAAGAAACTGTGATTTTTTGTGATAAATTAAAAGCTTTAGGTTTTAAACATGCATTTAAGGCAGCAATTTCATTTGGAAAAGACGACTTAATTATTCCAAAAACTAAAGAAAAATTAGTCAATGATGCAAAAAAACAAATAGAGGACTATGAAACTCAATATTCAGAAGGGTTAATTACTAGAGGAGAAAAGTATAATAAAGTTGTCGATGTTTGGTCTAAGTGTACAGATTTAGTTGCTAATGAAATGATGAAGGAAATTTCTTCTGCTACAAAAATAATGCCTAACGATAGAATAGAGACAAATTCAGTTTTTATGATGGCAAATTCTGGCGCTAGAGGTTCGGCTGCTCAAATGAAACAGTTAGCTGGTATGAGAGGCTTAATAGCAAAACCATCTGGAGAAATTATAGAAACACCAATTACAGCAAATTTTAAAGAAGGATTGACTGCATTAGAATATTTTAACTCTACTCACGGTGCCAGAAAAGGTTTAGCTGATACAGCTCTTAAAACAGCAAATTCTGGATATTTAACTAGACGACTTTGTGATGTTGCTCAAGATATATCTATAACTAAAACTGATTGTGATTGCAAAACTAAAGATTGCTTAACAATGAGTGAAATTATCGAAGGAGGAAACATCATGGTGAGTCTATCAGAAAGAATTCTCGGAAGAGTAGCTTTTGATGATATTAAACACCCTATTACAGGAGAAATAGTTTTAAAGAAAAAAGAAATGATAGACGAAGAAGCTTGCGAGAAAATCGATGCTGCTGGAGTGAAATCCGTTAGAGTTTATTCCGTAATTACATGTGGTTCAAAGAGTGGGGTTTGTGCAATGTCTTACGGAAGAGATTTATCACGTGGTAAATTAGTTTCCGAAGGTGAAGCTATTGGAATGATAGCAGCTCAATCTATTGGTGAACCAGGAACCCAATTAACAATGAGAACATTCCACGTAGGTGGTACAGCACAAATAAAAGAGGAGTCACAAGCTGTTGCTCATTCATCTGGAAAAATTAAAATAATTAATAGGAATGTTATTGAAGATTCTAAAAAGAATAAAATTATTATGGGAAGAAATACACAAGTTTCAATAGAAGATGAAAATGGACGTCAACTTGCTATTTACAAAGTTCCTTATGGAGCCAAACTTTATTGTGATAACGATGAAGAAGTTAAAAAAGGAAAAAAAATCTGCGAGTGGGATCCTTATACGCTACCAGTTATTGCAGAAAAGAGTGGTGTAGCAAATTATATGGATTTAGTTGATGGCGTTTCATTAGCTGAAATAATGGATGATGCAACTGGCATAACTTCAAAATCAGTTTTGGATTGGAGATCACAATCAAAAAATACTGAACTAAAACCTAGAATAACATTAAGAGATGAAAAGGGTAATGTTGTAAAAAAAGCTGATGATAACGAAGCTAGATACTACTTAGTTCCTGACTCAATTCTATCAGTTAACGATGGTCAAGATGTTTCTGCCGGTGATGTTTTGGCAAGACTTCCAAAAGCTACATCGAAAACAAAAGATATAACAGGAGGATTACCAAGAGTTGCTAATTTATTTGAAGCAAGAAGACCTAAAGATAGTGCTATTATTGCTGAAAATGATGGAGTCATTAAGTTTGGGAAAGAACTTAGAGGTAAACAAAAAGTTTCTATAGAAAAAACTGATGGTACATCATCATCTTATTTAATTCCTAAGGGAAGACATATTAATTTTAACCCAGGAGAAAATATAAAAAAAGGTGAGTACCTTTTAGATGGAAGTCCAGCACCACATGACATTTTAAGAATTTTAGGTATAGAATTTTTGACAGATTATTTTGTAAATGAAGTTCAAGAGGTATACCGTCTTCAGGGTGTAGTGATTAACGACAAACATATAGAAACTATCTTGAGACAAATGTTAAAGAAAATTGAAATTAAAACACCAGGAGATTCTAAATATTTAATTGGCGAAATCGTTGATAAAATTGAACTTGAAGGACATAATGAAATTTTGAAAAAGGCTGGCAAAAAACCTGCAGGTGGTGAAAGAATATTATTAGGAATTACAAAAGCATCTTTGCAAACAAATTCATTTATATCAGCAGCTTCATTTCAAGAAACCACAAGAGTTCTTACCGATGCTGCTATAAAAGGAAAAGTTGATACACTCCAAGGACTTAAGGAAAATGTAATTGTTGGCCGCTTAATTCCTGCAGGTACTGGTTCAACAAAAATGAAGTGGCAAAAAATTGCAAATGAGCGAGATGCTTCACTAGAAGAGCAGTCAAAGAAGAATCTTGAAGAAAAACAATTTTCCGCTACCTAAAAAGCCTCTATTTTAATATAAAATCACTTAATTGAGAGTTGACTTTCTATATCTCAATTAGTAGTTTAGCGAAATTTTGATGGTTGGAAGTGAGGTGCTATTAACCTTAAACACTAACTAAATTTGTCTTAAATTTTTCAGATTTAAGAAGCCTTTTTTCCTCCATTAATAATAGAAAAAAATTATGCCGACTATTAATCAATTGATTAAAAGATCTAGAGTTAAACCAAAGTTCAGAAGTAAAGTTCCTGCTCTAGAGAGATCACCCCAAAAGAGAGGTGTATGTACAAAAGTTTATACAACAACACCAAAAAAACCTAATTCTGCTTTAAGAAAAGTGGCTAGAGTCAGATTATCCAATGGACATGAAGTTACTTGTTATATTCCTGGAGAGGGACATAATTTACAAGAGCACTCGGTAGTTTTAATACGTGGTGGTCGTGTAAAAGATTTACCGGGTGTACGTTATCACATTCTAAGAGGTAATTTAGATACCCAAGGAGTTGCAGCAAGGAAGCAACAAAGATCAAAATACGGAACAAAAAAACCAAAATAACATTATGTCTAGAAAAAAACAGGCCCCAAAACGAATTTTTTACCCTGATCCAAAATATAAATCTTTAGTTTTGGGTAAGTTTATTAATTTCGTTATGTATGATGGAAAAAAAGCAACATCAGAAAAAATTATTTATGAAGCTTTAGATAAAATAAAAAGTAAAACTAACCAAGACCCTATAAAAATATTTAATGAAGCAATAAACAACATACGTCCAAATTTAGAAGTTAGATCTAGAAGAGTTGGTGGAGCCACTTACCAGGTACCTCAAGAAGTAAAATCAAAAAGATCACAAACTTTAGCATTACGATGGCTTTTAGAAGCTACAAGAAAAAGAAAAAACAAAACTATGTCTGATAAATTGCTTAATGAATTAATAGATGCATCACAAAATAAAGGTGCTGCTATTAAAAAAAGAGAAGATACACATAAAATGGCAGAGTCAAACAAAGCTTTTGCCCATTACAGGTGGTAACCATGGCAAGAACTCATAAATTAGAAAAATATAGAAACATTGGAATTATGGCACACATTGATGCCGGAAAAACTACTACCACAGAAAGAATTTTATATTATACAGGAAAAAGTCATAAAATTGGTGAAGTTCATGATGGAGCAGCAACAATGGATTGGATGGAGCAAGAACAAGAAAGAGGTATTACAATCACGTCAGCTGCCACAACATGTTTTTGGAGAGACCACAGAGTAAATATAATTGATACACCTGGGCATGTTGATTTTACTATTGAAGTAGAAAGATCACTAAAAGTTTTAGACGGTGCGATATGCGTTTTTGATGGAGTGGCTGGAGTAGAACCACAATCAGAAACAGTATGGAGACAAGCTGACAAATATAAAGTTCCACGAGTTTGCTTTGTAAATAAATTGGATAGAACCGGCGCAGATTTTTTTATGTGTGTTGATATGATTAAAGATCGACTTGGAGCAAAACCTCTAGTAATGCAAATTCCAGTTGGTATAGAGGCATCACTAAGAGGTGTGGTCGATTTAATCAAAATGAAAGCTGTCTTATGGAAAGATGAAAAACTGGGAGCAGAATTTGAATATGTAGAAATACCAGCAGATTTGAAGGAGCAAGCTGAGAAATATAGAAAAGAATTAATAGAAACAGCAGTAGAACAAAATGAAAAGTTAATGGATGATTATTTAAATGGCAAAGAAATATCTGAAAATGATCTCATATCTTGTGTAAGAAAAGGTTGCTTAAAGTTTGATTTTGTTCCTGTTTTAACTGGATCAGCATTTAAAAATAAAGGAGTCCAACCTTTATTAGATGCGGTTGTGGATTTTTTACCAAGCCCAATAGACATTGGATCAATTAAAGGAACTGAACCAAATTCTAAAGATGAATTAGAAAGAAAATTTGATGATAAAGAGCCTTTTTCAGCATTAGCATTTAAAGTAGCTACTGATCCATTTGTTGGAACATTGACATTTATAAGAATTTATTCAGGTACATTAAAAACTTCTACCGGGATCTATAACACAACCAAAGATAAGGAAGAAAGAGTTGGTAGGATGTTGTTAATGCATGCTAACAGCAGAGAGGATGTTAAAGAGGCTAATACTGGAGATATTGTAGCACTTGCTGGATTAAAATACACCATAACAGGCCATACATTATGTGATGAAGATAAACCTATTATTTTAGAACCTATGGAATTTCCAGATCCGGTTCTTGAAATTGCTGTTGAGCCAAAAACTAAAGGAGACCAAGAAAAAATGGGTGAAGCTCTAGGGAGATTGGCCAGAGAAGATCCTTCATTCAGAGTTACTTCTGATGAGGAATCTGGTCAAACAATCATAAAAGGTATGGGTGAACTACACTTGGACATTATAGTTGATAGGATGAAAAGAGAATTCAAAGTCGAGGCAAATATTGGTGCTCCGCAAGTTGCTTATAGAGAAACAATTTTAAAATCGGTAGAAAATACGTATATACACAAAAAACAAAGTGGTGGAGCAGGACAGTTTGCTAAAGTTGAATTGAGTGTAGAACCACTACCCCCAGGAAAAGGAAGAGAAGTAGAAAATAAAATTAAAGGAGGAGCTATTCCAAAAGAATTTATTCCAGGAGTTGAAAAAGGAATTGAAAGTGTAGCCGATAGTGGAATTTTAGCAGGATTTCCTTTAATAGATTATAAAGTTACCATTCTAGATGGATTACACCACGATGTAGACTCAAGTGTTTTAGCATTTGAAATTGCATCAAGATATTGTTTTAAAGAAGCATGTACTAAAGCGGCACTTAAACTTCTTGAACCTATGATGAGAGTAGAGGTAGTTACCCCAGAAGATTACATGGGAGATGTTATAGGAGATTTAAATAGTAGACGTGGTCAAGTTTCAACAACAGACAAAAGGGGTAATGCTACCGTAATAAGTGCGATGGTACCTTTAGCAAATATGTTTGGTTATATTAATAATCTTAGATCAATGTCCCAAGGAAGAGCATCATATTCAATGTTTTTTGATCATTATGAAAAAGTGCCTCAAAATGTTCAAGATGAAGTAACTAAAAAATTAGCATAAATTTATGAATAAACAAAATATTAGAATACATCTTAGAGCATACGATAATAAAATTCTTGATCTATCAACTATAGAAATAGTTAATACTGCAAAAAGAACAGGTGCTCAAGTAAAGGGACCAATACCTCTACCAACTAAGAAAGAAGTTTTTACAGTTTTAAGATCTCCCCATATTGATAAAAAAAGTAGAGAGCAGTTTGAAACCAGAACCCACAAAAGACTTATAGATATATTGGAGCCAACACCCCAAACAGTTGAGGCGCTTATGAAATTAGATTTGGCATCTGGAGTGGATATAGAAATAAAATTATAGAGAAATATATGAGTATAGGCTTAATAGGAAAAAAAATTGGAATGACAAGAGAATTTTTTGATTCAGGTATTTCGGTACCTGTTACTGTGATATCTATTGAAAAGGGCAGAATTCTTGATGTTATTACTAAAGAAAAAAGAGGTTATGACGCAATAAGAGTTGGTTTCGGAAAGCTAAAAACTTCAAAATTAACAAAGCAAATGAAAGGTGTTTTTGCTAAAAAGTCAACAGAGCCAAAAAAAATTTTAAGAGAATTCAGGGTAAATAATATTTCAGAATATAAAGAAGGAAATGAAGTTGGATTAGAGCTTTTCAAAGATTATAAATTTGTAGATGTTACGTCAAAAACAATTGGAAAGGGTTTTGCTGGTGCAATGAAAAGACATAATTTTTCTGGACTTAGAGCGTCTCATGGTGTTTCAGTATCACACAGAGCACATGGATCAACTGGCCAGAATCAAGATCCAGGAAAAGTTTTTAAAGGAAAAAAAATGGCTGGCCACATGGGAGATAAATTAAGAACAATTCAAAATCTTGAAATAATTAGATCCGATCTTGAAAATAATTTAATTTTTGTCAAAGGCTCAATTCCAGGATCAAAAAATTCATTAGTTTTAATAAAAAGAAATACAAAAAATATTAATAAAACTACTACTTTAGAAAGAATTCAAAAAGCACAAAGTCAAATATCAACTCCAGCAAATAAAAAAAAAGAAAAGGCGAAAACTACATCTCCAAAAACTCAAACGGAATTAAAGCCAGAGAAAAAGGAGGTAAAAAAATAGTCATGAAATTAAAAGTTATTAATATAGAAGGTAAAAGCGTTAATGATATTGATGTATCAGATAAAATATTTTCATTAAAACCTGATGATTTTATGATCCAGTCACTAATTGATTGGCAGCTGAATCATTTTAAACCAAGAACAGCAAAAACAAAGCAAAGGAGTGAAATTACAGGATCTACTGCAAAAATATATGCCCAAAAAGGTACGGGTGGAGCAAGACACAGCAGTAGAAAAGCACCAATATTTGTTGGTGGAGGTGTTGCTCACGGACCTAAAGGAAAAGTTTACAGGATAAAAAAGATGAATAAAAAAATAAGAAAACTTGGTTTATTACATATTTTGTCTCAAAAAAATAAGGTCAAATCGTTGTTTGTTGTTGAGGATTTTAAAAATGAAATTAAAAAAACTAAAATATTTAATGATTTTTTAACAAAGAATAAATTAAAAAATTCTTTAATAATTTCTGATAAAGATTCTATTTCAAAAATTAGTAAATCGACTAGAAATATCCCAAATTTAAAAATCATTGATCAGATAGGTGCTAATGCTTACGATCTCTTAAAATACAAAAATGTTATTTTTACAAAATCATCTATTAAATCATTCGAAGAAAGAATTACAAAATGAAAAAATTTCATTATTTAGATACAATAATTTCTCCTAATATAACCGAGAAATCAACATCACTCTCTGAATTTAATAAAGTAGTTTTTAAAGTTCACAAAGGATCTAATAAAAATTCGATTAAGAAAAGTATAGAGAAAATTTTTAAAGTAAATGTAATTAAAATTAATACAATAAACTTAAGAGGTAAGACCAAAATTGTTAAGAATAAAAAAACTTTTAAACCAGGATCTAAAAAAGCTATTGTCACTCTTAAAAAAGGACAAAGCATAGATCTATCAACAGGAATATAATTTTATGACATTAAAAATTTTCAAATCTTATACAAAATCTACACGAGGAACTGTTTTAATTAATCGAGAAAAATTATGGAAAGGAAGGTCTCTTAAATCATTAACAATTCCAAAACATTCTACGGGTGGACGAAATAATTTAGGAAGAATCACTTCAAGAAGTAGAGGCGCTGGTCACAAATATAAATATCGTGTTATTGATTTCCATAGAAAGAAAGATGATGTCAAAGCCAAAATAGAAAGAATTGAATATGATCCTAATAGATCAGCTTATGTAGCTTTAGTTAAATATGAAGATGGATTAATGAATTACATACTAGCTCCCAAAAATATTAAAACTGGTGACGAAATAGTTTCAGGCAGAAATAAAGAGATTAAAATAGGTAATTGTATGCAATTATCTGATATTCCAGCTGGAACAGACATTCATAATATTGAATTATCTCCAAATTCTGGAGGTAAATTAGTTAGATCAGCTGGAGCATCAGCGCAAATTTCTGGAACAGATGATAATTATTGTATTATAAAATTAAATTCTGGAGAAGTAAGAAAAATTATCAATACCGCTAGAGCAACAATTGGATCCGTATCTAATAGTGATCATCAAAATATTAAAATTGGAAAAGCTGGGAGAAACAGATGGAAAGGAAAAAGACCATCAGTAAGGGGAGTGGCTATGAATCCTGTTGACCATCCTCATGGTGGGGGAGAAGGAAAAACATCTGGAGGAAGAAGCCCTGTATCACCGTGGGGACAATCAGCCAAAGGTTTAAAAACTCGAAAAAACAAAATGACAAATAAATACATAATATCAAGAAGGAAAAAGAGGTAATAGTAATGTCAAGATCAGTTTGGAAAGGCCCTTTTGTAGACCCAAGTTTAATTAAGAAAGTTGAGAGCTTAAAAAATCAAACTAATAAGCCTCCAATAAAAACGTGGTCAAGAAAATCAACAATCATTCCAGAATTTATAGGTGTCAGTTTTTTAATTCACAATGGAAAGAAATTTATTCCAATTAAGATATCTGAAGAAATGGTAGGTCATAAACTAGGTGAATTTTCACCTACAAGGCAATTTTCAGGTCATACTCCTGCTGACAAAAAAGCTGCTCAGGAAGCTGAAGCTGCATCTGATACTAAAACTGCACCTGCAGCTGCAAGTACAGCTAAACCGAAAGAGGGATTAAAAGATGGAAAAAAATAGCAATACTGTTAAAGCAATTAATAGAAATGTTAGATCTGGCACTAGAAAAATAAACAATCTATTAAAAAATATACGAGGTAAAAAAGTTGATGTGGCCATTAGAAATTTATCTTTTGCAAGACAAAGAATTGCTCTGGAAATAAGAAAAACAGTACAGTCAGCTATAGCAAATGCAGAAAATAATAATCAGTTTGATATTGATAACTTGTATATCAAAGAAGCTTATGTAGGAAAATCAATAGTATTAAAAAGATTTCGAGCTAGAGCCAAAGGTAGAGCCAGCGGTATAAAAAAGCCCTACAGCAATCTAACAATTATTTTATCTGAAAATATTAACAAAAAGGAACAATTACATGGGTCAAAAAGTTAATCCAATAAGCTTAAGATTAGGAATTAACAGAGGATGGGATTCTATTTGGTTTGCTAAAAAACGAGAGTATGGCAAATTTTTAATAGAGGATTACAAAATAAGAGAATACATAAAGAAGAAAGTTGTTAATTCAGGAGTTTCCCAAGTAATAATCGAGAGAACTTCTAAAAAATGTATTGTTTCAATTTATACATCACGACCTGGCTTTGTTATAGGTAAAAAAGGTTCTGATGTAGAAAATATAAAAAAAAATCTGTCAAAGATATCGAGTACAGATGTAAGTTTAAATATTAAAGAAGTAAAGAAACCTGAACTTAATGCATACTTAGTAGCTGAAAATATAGCACAACAATTGGTTAAAAGAATAGCTTTCAGAAAAACTATGAAGAGAGCTATGCAGTCAGCTTTAAGATTGGGAGCTAAAGGCATTAGAGTGTGTTTAGCAGGAAGATTAGCAGGAAATGAGATAGCTAGAACGGAATGGCTGAGAGAAGGTAGCGTACCACTACATACATTTAGAGCTGATGTTGATTATGCAGAGTCCGAAGCTTTAACAACATATGGAATAATTGGCGTTAAAGTTTGGATTTATAAGGGAGAAATATTTTCAAAAAATTCAAATAAGAACAATAACAAGGAAAAAAACAATGTTACAACCAGCAAGAACAAAATATAGAAAAGCTCACAAAGGAAGAATACATGGTCGAGCGGGGAGAGGTGAAATCTTAAATTATGGATTTTATGGTTTGAAAGCAATGGAACCCGAAAGAATAATTTCAAAACAAATTGAAGCGGCCAGAGTAGCTTTGACAAGATATATGAAAAGAGCAGGAAAAGTTTGGCTAAGAATTTTTCCCAATATACCTGTTTCGAAAAAACCTACAGAAGTAAGAATGGGAAAAGGAAAGGGAGCACCTGAGTTTTGGGTATGTCGTGTTAAACCAGGGAGAATAATTTTTGAAGTTGATGGTGTTGATGAAGAAACTGCAAGAATAGCTTTATACAAAGCATCAACAAAATTACCCATCAAAACTAAATTTGTTAAGAGATATTAATCTATGAAAAACAAAGAGATTAAAAAATTAACCAACGATCAATTAAAAAGTAAAATCAATTCAATAAAGAAGGATTTATTTAATATTAGATTTAAAAAAATTAATGGTCAACTTGAAGATACGTCAATAATTTTAAAATTAAAAAGAGATTTAGCTAAGGTAATGACTAATTTAAATTTAAATAGAAAAAACTAATATGAGTAAAAAAATATTAAACGGAGAGGTTGTGAGAGATAAAAATGATAAAACCATAGTTGTCTTGGTAAAGAGAAAATATTCTCATCCGTTTTTTGGTAAGGTGATAACTTCATCGAAAAAATATCATGCTCATGACAAAGATAATAAATTTAAGATAGGCGATAAAGTAAAAATAATTGAGTCTAAACCTTTCTCTAAGAAAAAAAAATGGGAGGCAATAAGTAAATAGATGATACAAGTTCAAACAGAATTAAATGTAGCAGATAACACAGGAGCCCGTAGAGTAGAGTGCGTAAAAGTTCTTGGGGGTTCAAAACGCAGATACGCATCGATTGGTGATATGATTGTTGTTAGTGTGAAGGATGCCATACCCAACGCGAAAGTTAAAAAAGGGTCTGTTCATAAAGCTGTTGTAGTAAGAACAAAGTATTCGATTCAAAGAAATGATGGAAGTTCAGTAAAATTTGATAACAATGCCGTAGTCATTACAGATGAAAAGGGTGAACCTATAGGAACTAGAATTTTTGGACCAGTTACAAGAGAGTTAAGATCAAAAGGACAAACTAAAATAATTTCACTAGCTCCGGAGGTTCTATAAAAATGATCAAAAAAGGTAAACAAGTTGAAATTTTATGTGGAAAAGATAGAGGAAAAAAAGGTGAAATTATTGAAATATTAAGAACAGAAAATAAAGTTAAAGTTAAAGGAATAAATTTTATAAAGAAGCATGTAAAAACTACTAAAGAAAAAAAAGGAGGGATTGTTTCTAAAGAAAATTTTATTCATATTTCTAATATAAAAATATTAAATACAAATGATGAGAAAACTAAAAAGGTGGTTAAAAAATAATGATACCCAGATTAAAAGAACAGTACGATAAAAAAATTATCAATGATCTACAAAAAGAATTTTCACTAGAGAATAAGCTTATGGTACCCAAAATTATGAAAGTTGTTTTAAATATGGGTTTAGGTCTAGATGGAAGTGACAAAAAAATTCTTCAAAATTGCATTGAGGACATTTCATTAATTAGCGGTCAAAAACCTATTGTTACTAGATTTAAAAAATCTATATCAAACTTTAAAACAAGAAAGGGAGCGGCTGCTGGGGTAAAAGTCACTTTAAGAGGTTCAAGAATGTATGAATTTATTGATAGATTGGTAAATATAGCTTTACCAAGAATTAAAGATTTTCAAGGTTTAAATCCAAATGGATTGGATAATTTTGGTAATTATACTTTGGGAATCAAGGAGCATATCATATTTCCTGAGATAAATTTTGATAAGGTTGATCGAATAAGAGGTATGGATATTACTCTTTGTACTAATAGTAAAAATAAAAAAATATCATTTGCATTATTAAAGGCAATGAATTTTCCATTCAATAAAACAAAAGCTAAAAAGGGAGTTAATTAATATATTATGGCAAAAACGAGCTCAATACAAAAAAATTTAAAAAGAATTAAACTTGTTAAAAAGTTTCTTAAGAAGAGGAATGACCTTAAGAAAATTATTAAAAATAAGAAATTGCCTTTAGCAGAAAGATTTGCTGCACAATTAAAAATTGCAAAATTACCAAGAAATTCAGCGAAAATTAGAATAAGAAACAGATGTGAAATAACAGGTAGACCTCACGGTGTTTACAGGAAACTTAGAATTTCAAGAATTGCCCTAAGAGATTTAGCGTCGAAGGGTAAAATTCCTGGAATGACTAAGTCAAGTTGGTAGAAAGGATATAAAATGAGTTTTACAGATCCAATTGGAGATATGATTGCTAGAATAAGAAATGCTCAAATGAGAACTTCTAATAATGTTGTTATACCAAACTCTAAATTTAGAGTAAAAATTTTAGAAATTTTGAAGCAAGAAGGTTATATATCAAATTATAAAATTATATCTGATTCATCAAAAAAGAATACTGTCCAAGTAGACTTAAAATATAACAATGGATTGCCAGTTATAAGAGATATTAAAAGGATTTCAAAACCTGGAAGAAGAATTTATGCCAAGGCAAGCAGCATACCAAGAATCCAAAACGGTCTAGGTCTAGCTATTGTGTCCACATCAATTGGTATTATGTCAGATAATGATGCAAGAATAAAAAATGTTGGAGGAGAAATACTCTGTAGAGTTTTTTGATTTTTATGTCTAAACTTGGAAAAAAACCTATTACAATACCCAAAGACACAAAGGTAAAGATTGAGAACGGAAAATTGCTCTTTACCGGGCCTAAAGGGTCAAAAGAATTAACAATAAATGATAAAATATTTTCTACCACTATAGTTGAAGATAAAAATTTGATTTTAAAATTAATTAAGAAAAATGAAAAAGGTAGTGTACTTTGGGGTACTACTAGAAGCGTTATAAATAGTGCTTTAATTGGAGTATCGTCAGGTCATGAGAAAACACTTGAGTTAAGTGGTGTTGGATTTCGAGCTAATCTAAAAGGAAATATATTAAATTTACAAATAGGATTAAGTCATGATGCTTCATACCAAATACCTGAAGGCATAAAAGTTACTATAGAAAAAAGTACTATTATTAAAATTAGCGGTATAGACAAAGAATTAGTTGGAAAAGTTTCTTCTGAAATAAAAAATCTTAAACCAGTTGAACCTTATAAAGCAAAAGGAATTAAAGAAAGAGGACAGTATGTGTTAAGAAAAGAAGGTAAAAAGAAATAATATGAAAAATATTAAAAATAAGAAAAGAGAAAGAAAAATAAGAAGTAAATTGAAAAAAATAAATACCGATAGGTTTCGGTTAACCGTTTTCAAGTCTTCTAAAAATATATCTGCTCAAATTATAGATGATATAAATAACAAAACTTTAATTTCAGCATCATCAATCAAAAAAAGCGATAATGTAAAAAAAAAGAAGACCGATATGTCAATTCTAGTTGCCGATATCTTAGCCAAAAAAGCTTTAGAAAAAAAAATTACAAAAGTATATTTTGATAGAGGTAGATATAAATATCATGGAAGAATAAAAACCTTTGCTGAAACTTTACGAAAGGGAGGATTAGTTTTTTAATAAGAAAAATGGATAAAATTGAATTTAAAGATAAACTAATATCAATCAATAGAATTACAAAAGTTGTAAAGGGAGGAAGAAGATTTGCGTTTTCTGCTTTAGTAGTTGTAGGAAATTATGCTGGTTTAATAGGCGTTGGCCACGCTAAAGCTAAGCAGGTACCTGATGCTATAAAAAAGGCCACTCAAACTGCTAAAAATAACTTATATAAAATCCCACTTCGTGATGGCAGAACGCTTCATCATGATATTCTTAGTAAAGCTGGATCAGGAAAAGTTTTATTAAGATCTGCACCGTCTGGTACAGGAATTATTGCTGGTGGTCCAATAAGAGCTGCATGTGAAGTTCTGGGAATAAAAGATGTAGTAGCAAAATCTTTGGGATCATCTAATCCCATAAATGTATTAAGAGCTTGCATTAAAGGTTTTAAAAATCAAAGTTCTCCTAAACTGCTAGCAAATATAAGAGGAAAAAAAATAGCTGAAATTACAAAAAAGAAACAATAATTATTTTATGTTCTTAAATAAATTAAAATCTAAAAATTCAAAGTCTAAAAAAAGATTAGGCAGAGGAATTGGCTCCACCAAAGGAAAAACATCTGGAAGAGGTCACAAAGGTCAAAAATCAAGATCAGGAGTTGCTATTAAAAGTTTCGAAGGTGGTCAAATGCCTATATACAGAAGGTTACCAAAACGAGGTTTTAAAAGTATTAAAACTAATCATAATACTGCGTTAATTAATATTTCAAGAATTCAAGAAATTATTAATAAACAAAAAAAAGTCATTGATAGTAAAATAAATTTATTAAATCTAAAAAAATTAAAGCTTATTAATAACAAATATACAAAATTAAAATTACTTGGCTCTGGTGAAATTAAAGATAAATTTGATATTGAGGTTAATTATGTTTCAAAGTCCGCGAAACAAAAGGTAGAAAAATTAGGTGGAAAGATTACTTTAATAAAATAAAAAATTATAAAAAATAAAAATGGAAAAAGATAAATCAGGATCTAGTTTTTTTTCAAAAAATAGCGATCTAACAAATAGAATTTTATTTACTGTCTTAATTTTATCAGTTTATAGATTAGGAACATATATTCCGCTACCGGGTATAGACCCTCAATCACTACAATCCTTAATGGAATCTAATCAAAGAGGTCTTCTTGGAATGTTCAATATTTTTTCTGGAGGTGCAGTTAGTAGAATGGCTATATTTGCTTTAGGAATTATGCCCTATATATCTTCATCCATTATTATTCAATTATTAACTGGAGTTTCAGAAACTTTTAAAAATTTAAAAAAACAAGGAGAGATAGGAAGAAAAAAAATTACCCAATTTACAAGATACGGAACTGTTTTATTAGCTACAGTACAAGGCTATGGTGTTTCAGTGGGACTTGAAAATTCTGGTGGAGTTGTTATTGAACCTGGAGGTCTCTTTAAATTAACAACAGTTATAACTCTTGTTGCTGGGACAATTTTTCTTATGTGGTTAGGTGAACAAATCACACAAAGAGGAATAGGTAATGGTATATCACTAATTATATTTTCAGGAATTGTTGCAGAAATTCCCAGAGCATTAGCTACCACATTTGAACTAGGTAGAACAGGTGCATTATCCGCTTCTTTGATTTTGTTTATATTTGTCCTTATTATTTTGACAGTAGCATTTATAGTTTTTATTGAAAGATCAGTAAGAAAAATATTAATTAATTATCCAAAAAGACAAATGGGAACAAAAATTTATGGAGGGGAATCATCACATTTACCATTAAAAATAAATACTGCCGGTGTAATACCAGCAATTTTTGCTTCTGCTTTGTTGTTGCTTCCAATAACTTTTTCAAATTTTGGATTTTCTGAATCAGATACTTTTATTGATTTTTCTTCTTTATTTTCGCAAGGCAAACCTTTGTATATGTTACTATATGCTTCAGGAATAATATTTTTCTCATTTTTTTATACCTCTATAGTTTTTAACCCAAAAGAAACTGCTGAAAATTTGAGGAAACACGGAGGTTATGTTCCTGGTATTAGACCTGGAGAGCAAACAGCTTATTATATAGAAGATATTTTAACAAAATTAACCACAATAGGAGCTTCATATTTGACTCTTGTTTGCTTAATGCCAGAATTTTTGATTTCAAAATATCCAATACCTTTTTACTTAGGTGGAACATCTGTTCTTATAGTTGTTGTTGTTGCTATGGATACAGTCTCGCAAGTTCAAACGAGATTAATGAGTCAACAATATGAGTCTTTAATTAAAAAAACTAAGTTCGGAAGATAAAACGTGAATATTATATTGTTTGGACCTCCTGGTGCTGGAAAAGGGACACAAGCCGATAATATAGTAAAAAGATTTAATTTACATAAAGTTTCCACAGGAGATTTGCTTAGAGATGAGATCAAGAGAAGTACAAATTTAGGATTGGAAATAAAATCCACAGTAGATAAAGGTACATTAGTGTCAGATGAAATTATTAATGATTTGATGATCAAAATTTTATCAGATAGAAAATTTTATAATCGATTAATTTTTGATGGTTATCCCAGAAATTTAAATCAAGCAAAAAATTTAGATTTTCTTGTAAAAAAAAATAATCAAAAAATTTCATGTGTTTTAAGTCTAAATGTTGATAAGGAATCTGTCATTAAAAGAGTTTTAGGCAGGCTACTTTGTACTAAATGTGGATTAATTTTTAATAAAAATTTTAAACCATCAATTAAAGAGAGTCATTCTTGTGATCCAAAATTTTTAGTTAAAAGATCAGATGATAATGAAAAAATTATAATCGATAGATTTGAGACATATTTGAAAAAAACTTTACCTCTATTAGAATTTTATAAAGAACAAAATTTACTACATCAAATTGATGGAAAAGCTGGAATCGATCATATATTTGAGGAAATTCAACGTATTATAGCAGGTTTAGAGGCTTGACATTATAAACCTTATTTATATAAATAGCGCTTTTAGATATCTAATCTCAATTTAATTATGGCACGTATAGCTGGTGTAAACATTCCTCAAAATAAGGTTGTTCATGTTGCTTTAACATACATACACGGCATAGGGAAAAAATTTTCAGAAAATATTTGTGCTAAGCTCGATATATCAAGAAACAAAAGAGTCAATGCTCTAACAGATGATGAAATTTTAAAAATTCGTGAATTTATAGATCAAAACTATAAAGTAGAAGGAGATTTAAGAAGAGAAGTTTCTTTAAATATTAAGAGACTTGTGGATCTTGCTACATACAGAGGTTCGAGACATAAAAAAAAATTACCCGTAAGAGGTCAAAGGACTCATTGCAACGCTAGAACAAGAAAAGGTAAAGCAATAGCTATAGCAGGAAAAAAATTAACCCCGATCAAAAAATAATATATGAAAGATAAAAAAAAGGAAGAGATACCAATAAATAAAAAAGACGAAAATATTCAAAAAGTTAAAATTGTAAAAAAGAAAATTAAAAAAAATATTACTACAGGTATAGCTTATGTAAATGCTACCTTTAATAATACAATTATTTCTATTGCAGATGATAGTGGAAATGTAATCGCTTGGTCTTCTGCTGGCGCAAAAGGTTTTAAAGGTTCTAGAAAATCTACTCCTTATGCTGCTCAAGTTGCTGCTGATACTGCAGCCTCTAAGGCACAAGAACATGGATTAAAAACTTTAGTAGTAAAATTAAAAGGTCCTGGATCAGGAAGAGAGACGGCTCTAAGGGCATTACAAGCAAGAGGATTTAAAATTCTTACAATAAAGGATACAACTCCAATGCCTCACAATGGTTCAAGACCTCCAAAAAAAAGAAGGGTATAATAGAAATGGAAAACACAACAATAAACCAGAATTGGAAAGCTTTAATTAAACCAAATAAATTACAAATTGAAAATAGTACAGACAAATCTATTACAACAGTAATAGCTGAACCACTAGAAAAGGGATATGCTCTTACAATTGGAAATTCTTTAAGAAGAATTCTCCTTTCCTCAATACAAGGTTCGGCAATTACAGCAATACAAATTGACGGAGTTCTCCATGAATTTTCTTCTATTAAAGGTGTAAGAGAGGACGTAACAGATATTGTGTTAAATGTTAAATCATTATCAATTCAAGTTATGTCAGAAGAAACTAAAAAGTTAATATTAGATGTAAAAGGCCCAGGTGAAATAAAAGCTAAAGATATACAGGAAAATCCTGATGTTAAAATTTTAAATCCAGATCTAGTTCTATGTCACTTAGATGAAAATACAAAGTTCCATATGGAATTATTTGCTAGCACTGGTAAAGGCTATCGTCCAGCCGAAAAAAATAAAAAAGACGACTCTCCACTAGGCTTAATATCAATTGATTCACTTTTTTCTCCAGTAAAAAAAGTTTCTTATTCAGTTGAAAACGCTAGAGAAGGAAAATCATTAGATTATGATAAATTAGTTATGAATATTGAAACTGATGGCTCTATATCTGCTGAAGATGCTGTGGCATATGCAGCAAGAATTTTTCAAGATCAATTATCATTATTTATTAATTTTGAAGAACCTCAGGAAATAGAGAAAAAAGTTCAAACTACAGAGCTTGAGTTTAATAAGAACTTGCTTAGAAAAGTTGATGAGTTAGAACTATCAGTTAGATCAATGAATTGTTTAAAAAATGATAATATTATTTATATAGGTGATTTGGTTCAAAAAACGGAGCCTGAAATGTTGAGAACTCCTAATTTTGGTAGAAAGTCACTAAATGAAATTAAGGAAGTTTTAAATTCAATGTCATTATATTTAGGTATGGAAATACCAAATTGGCCTCCTGATAACATAGCTGAATTATCTAAAAAATTAGAAGAAGCAACCTAATGGTATCATGAGACATAAATCAGGTTATAGAAAATTAAATAGAACTTCGGAACATCGTAAAGCACTTTTTAAAAATATGCTTAATTCTCTAATAAAATATGAACAAATAACAACAACATTGCCAAAAGCTAAAGAATTAAAACCAAAAATAGATAAGGTAATTACACTAGGAAAAAAAAATAATTTACAGTCCAAAAAAGATTTGTTTGCTGAATTACAATCTAAATTTTCAGTTGATAAATTATTAAAAACACTTTCTCAAAGATATGAAAAAAGAAAAGGTGGATATAGCAGAGTTATTAGAGCTGGATTTAGATATGGAGATGACGCACCAATGGCGGTAATAGAACTTGTTGATAGAGATATTCAGGCTAAAAAAGTTGATATAAAGAAAAAAGTACAAGAGCCAGAAAAAGATGCCCCAGTTTCTTCAAAGAAAGTCCCCGAAAAAAAAATTAAATCAAAAAAGTAAATTAATTATGTAGGTTATAATGTGTTGCTTTAAATAGTTGCATATAGTCATTTTTTATGAAGAAAATTTTTTCAATCACTAATGATTTCGTTAATACAAGACTAGATAGGTGGTTTAGAAGAAATATATGTGAAATACCACAGTCCTTGATAGAAAAAAATATTAGAAAGGGAAATATTAAGGTAAACAATATAAAAAAAAAGAGCTCATATAAACTTAGAAATAACGATGAAGTTATATTATATAATATAAATTTCTCACCTAATAAGCATAAAAAAATTACTAAAAAATATTTGGCTACTAAAGATGATTTATCTAAGTCATCCAGTATATTTATCGAGAACAATGAAAACTTTGTTGTAATAAATAAACCACCGGGTATATCGGTTCAAGCAGGCACAAAATCAAGAAAAAATATTCTTGACATACTGCGTAGCACAAAAGAATTTGAAGATTGTTCTCCGTATACTGTTCATAGAATTGATAAAGAAACCACAGGAGTACTTATTGTAGCCAAAAATCGAAAATATGCCCAATTATTTACGTCATTATTTCGTATAAGAAAAATTCACAAAACTTATTTGGGTATAGCTTTAGGGGAGATTCAGGAAAAAAAAGGTACACTCAAAAATGATTTATTTTATTATGAAGGTAAAAAAAAAATTACGACTTCAGCTATAACTCATTATACTGTTTTAGATAAAAACAATAACTATTCATTATTGAAACTTTCTCCTGAAACAGGACGAAAACACCAAATAAGAAAGCAATTATTAATTTACGGCCATCCAATACTTGGGGATAGCAAATACAGAATATCAAAAAATCATCAATTTAAAAAAAATACATTAATGCTGCATTCATATAAGATAAATTTTTTAATTGCAGGTAATAAGTATAGTTTTATTGCAGAACCACCTTCAGCCTTTAAAAAAATTCTTAAAGAAAAATATTTAAAAATTTATTAATTATAATTTCTTCAACGTCTTTATAATTGTTCACACCTAGCTCTTTTAAGCTTGTAACACCTTTATTTTTAATTCCACACGGTACAATTCCATTATATTTTGATAAATCATTTGATACGTTCAATGCAAAACCATGATAAGCAATCCATTTTTTTACTCTTATTCCTATAGAAGCGATTTTTAGTGAATTACTTTTATTATCTACCCAGATACCTATATTTTGTTTATCAGGATAAGATTTTATTTTATACTCATTTAAAATATCTATTATACAATTCTCAATTTTGTTAACTAATTTTCTTATATCTCTTTTTCTCTTATTTAAATTTAGAACAAAATAAACGACTTTTTGACCGGGTCCATGATAAGTGTGTTTTCCCCCTCTATTAGTTCTAATTACATCAATGCTTTTATCTATCAAATCAGCATCTATTGAACTTGTTCCTGCTGTATATACTGGTTTATGTTCTACTATCCATAACATCTCATCTTTGCTACCCAAAAAAACATCATGAACTCGCTTTTCAAGTATTTTCATTGATTTTGTATAATCAATTAGTTTTACGCTATTTTTGACCTCTATTGTCATTTTACATTTGTGGTTTATAAAAAAATCAACTAAACATTTCCAAAATTAAATAAATAATTGACATATATGAGTTTAACAAAAAAAATATCAGATAAAAAAGTAAATTTTGAATTTAATAAGGAATTTATTAGTCTTTTTAGTAAAAAAATTAAAGATAATGATACCAATTTTTTAAATAGAACTTTAAAAGAACTTCATCCTTCAGATTCAGCCGATATAATTGAGAATTTAGTACCTGAAAATAGATCTAAACTTATTGAATTAGAGGATTTTAATCTAGATCCTGAGATTTTTATAGAGTTAAATGAATCCATCCAAACAGAAATATTTATACTTTTATCAATCGAATCAATAGCAAATATTCTCAAACATTTAGAATCCGATAATGCTTTAAAAATTTTAGAGAATTTAGATGAAAAAAAGAAAAATACTGTATTAAACAAACTTCCACCAAAGGATAGATTTTTATTAGAGGAAGGTCTTAGCTTTCCAGAAGATTCTGCTGCAAGAATAATGCAAAGAGAATTTACAGCAATCCCAAGCAATTGGTCTGTAGGTCAAACAATTGATTATCTTAGAGAAAGCAAAGAATTACCTGAGGTATTTTTAGAAATTTTTATTGTAGATAGTAATTTTAAACCCATAGGTACTGTACCATCATCAAAAGTTTTAAGAACTCCGCGAGAATCTAAAATGAATTCTATAATGAATGAAATGCAAGTTTTGATTCCGGTAACCATGGATAAAGAAGAAGTTGGCCATATCTTTGAGAATTATAATTTAGTCTCTGCTGGTGTAGTTGATAAAAATAATAAACTGGTAGGCATGATTACTGGAGACGATGTTTTTACTGTCCTTAAAGAAGAAGCAGAAGAAGATGTTTTAAGACTTGCTGGAGTAGGAGATGAAGAAATTACTGATAGTATTTTGCAAAAAACAAAGAGAAGATTTAATTGGTTATTATTAAATTTACTTACTGCATTACTAGCTACCTGGGTAATTAGTAAATTTGGAGCATCAATAGAACAAATGGTAGCTCTAGCATTTTTAATGCCAATAGTTGCTTCTATGGGAGGAAATGCTGGAATGCAAACTTTAGCAGTTACTATAAGAGCATTAGCAACAAAAGAACTTACATCAGGAAATGTCGGTAAAATAGTAACTAAAGAATTTGTAATCGGAGTTTTAAATGGAGTAATTTTTGCGATTATAACAGGAATAATAGTTCATCTGTGGTTTAAAGAATTTAATTTATCAATTTTAATAGTTGTCTCGATGGTGCTGAATATGATTGTTGCTGGCTTATTTGGAATTTTAGTTCCAGTGACTTTAAAAAAATTTAATATAGATCCAGCAATAGCCTCAAGCGTATTTGTAACTACTATAACTGATGTTATAGGGTTTTTGTCTTTTTTAGGTTTGGGCGCTTATTTTTTTTATGGTTAAATATTATCAATTAATCTAATCGATCTGAGATAAAAAGCAATAAAAACTTTATATTTACATTTTTTTTTGAATGGTCTTACAAGTTTGTTAATATCTAAAACTTTAATATAATCAATTTTTGTAACTCCAAAATTTAAGATTTTGATTTTTAATAATTTTAAATTAAGTTTATTTTTATTTAAATTTTTTTTTTGGAGTAATAAAAGCTTATATATTTTAGAAGCTATATTTTTTTCTTTTGTAGAAAGCAAAAAGTTTCTCGAAGAATAAGCAATTCCATTTTTTTCTCTAATAGTTTTACAAGGTATGATATTTATATTTGGGTAATTTTTTTTTACAAAATGATCAATTATTTTTAATTGCTGCATATCCTTTTCTCCAAAATATATTTTCTTTGGTTTTATAATTTTTATAAATCTGTTAACAACATCAACAACAGCTTCGAAATGCCCAGGTCTAAATTTTCCACATAGTCTTTTACCAAAAGGACTAATTTTAATATTTTTACTGGGTCCTTTTGGATAAATCTGTTTCTCTGTCGGAAGATAAAGATAATCTACATTTAATTTTTTTATTATGGAAATATCTTTTTTTAATGACCTGGGGTATTTTTTAAAATCACTTTTTTTATTAAATTGTGTTTTATTCACAAATATAGAGACAATAGTTTTATTACATTGATTTATAGATTTTTTAATTAGAGATATATGGCCATTATGAATACCACCTAACGTAGGCACAAAACCTAAATTTTTTTCACTATCTATAAATTTTATAAGCTTATTTCTATTTAAAATTATTTTCATTTGTAAATTTTAAATATTATATGTAAAAGAAAACAATGATTAAACAGGCTATTATTCCTTTGGCTGGTCAAGGCACAAGATTATTACCTATTACAAGCGTCATACCCAAAGAACTTTTACCTATAAATGGAAAACCAGGTTTAGAATATATATTAGAAGAATGTGTTCAGGCGGGTATAAAGGATATTATTTTTATCATTTCTTCTAAAAAAAAAATGATAAAAAAATATTTTTATAACGATGCTTTTTTTAAGAAAATTTTAAAAAATAAAAAAAAAAATAAAAAGTTAAAAGTTGAATATTCTAAAATCAAAAAATATAAAAAGATGATAAGATTTGTTTATCAAAATTCACCTAAAGGAACTGGTGATGCTGTTTTAAAGTGTAAAAATCTTATTAACTCAAAATATTTTTTAATGCTATTGCCTGATGATTTAATCATAAATAATAATTGTTCACTTTCTATGATAAATCTCCACAAGAAATACAAGTCATCCATTATAGCTGCTATGAAGGTTAATAAAAAAAATGTATCAAGGTGGGGAATATTAGATCGAGACAGAACAAATAAAAAAAACTTTTTTATTAAAGATGTGATAGAGAAACCAAGCATTAAATCTGCTCCCTCAAATCACGCTATAATTGGTCGCTATATATTACCTTCAAAAATATTTAAAATACTTGAGAAGCAAAAACCCGGACAAAATGAAGAAATTCATATTACCGATTCAATAAGAACACTAATAAAGCAAAAAAATAAATTTTTTGGTCATGTTTTTGCCGGAAAGTATTTGGATTGTGGCACTATGAAAGGTTACATCAATTCGTTTGTAAAAATTTCAAAAATATAATTTATGAAAATTTGTATGATAGGAGCAGGTTATGTTGGTCTTGTTAGCGGAACATGTTTTGCAGATTTAGGTAATACCGTTTATTGCGTAGATAAAGATAAAGGTAAAATTGAAATGCTAAATGATGGCGAAATTCCAATCTATGAACCAGGCTTAGATGAAATTGTAAAAAAGAATTATCTAGCAAAAAGATTAAAATTTACAACGGATTTAGGTTTAGCAATTCGCTCATCTGACATTGTATTCATTTGTGTAGGAACTCCTTCATCAAAGAAAAATAAATCTGCTGACCTACAATTTGTTTATAAAGTTGCCCTAGAAATAAGCAAAAACATTAAAAAATTCAAGATTATAGTATGCAAATCTACAGTACCTGTAACTACTGGAGATAAAATAGAAAAAATAATTTCTAGGAGAACAAATAAACGACTTTATGAAGTTATTTCTAATCCTGAGTTTTTACGTGAGGGTGATGCAATCAGAGATTTTAGATTTCCCGACAGAATTGTTGTAGGAGCAAATAATAAAAAAGTTTTAAAAAAAATATCTGCTTTATATGAACCTTTAATTAAAAAAGGAGCTAAATTATTTTTAACTACAAGAAGAGGAGCTGAAATAATAAAATACGCTTCAAATTCATTTTTAGCTACAAAAATTTCATTTATAAATGAAATTGCCAACCTCTGCGAAAATATTGATGTTGATGTAGAAGATGTATCGCTTGGCATTGGTTTAGATAAGAGAATTGGAGATCGTTTTTTAAGAGCTGGACCAGCATATGGTGGTTCTTGTTTTCCAAAAGATACACAAGCAATTACTATTACTGCGAATAAATTTAAAACTAATCTTTCAATTATTAAATCAGTTATCAAATCTAACGAGAATAGAAAAAAATTACTAACTAGAAAAATTGAAAAAATATTATCAAACAAAATAAGAAATAAAAAAATTACTTTCTTAGGTGTTACTTTTAAATCAAACACTGATGACATGCGAAATTCTACAAGTATATCAATGATTCCAGCGCTTAAAAAAAGAGGAGCAAATTTTGAAATTAAAAAATAAAATTAAATTATTAATCGCCTGTGACGGAGGTGCTGCGTCTGGCAAGACCACAGCAGCAAAATTAATAAGCAAAAAATATAAGCTACATTTTCTATCTTCGGGGCTTCTTTACAGATATGTTAGTTATAAATTACTCTTGAAAACAAAAATATTAAACAAAAATACTTATATTAAAAAAATAACTAAAAATATTACTCTAAATAAATTAAAAAATAAAAAACTTTTTAATCAAAGAATAACTCAATATTCTTCCGAAATTGCAAAATCCAAAAAAATCAGAATACTACTTAAAAAATATCAAAAAAATTTTGCTAAAAGAAATCATGTCTGCATCGAGGGGAGGGATATTGGCAGTGTAATATGTCCTAACGCT
>CACIOV010000002.1 GCA_902588335.1 uncultured Pelagibacteraceae bacterium | reverse complement strand
GAGGCAACTCTTAACCGGCCAGACAAGGAAAAACCGAGAGGTTCAAGCTTGTAGGGCGGAAAGCCCCGCAGAGTAGCGCTCAACATAGCGGGGTGGTGGGTTCGGCGGTAGCGCATTCAACGACGAACCAAAATTATGTTCACGCACCTTCGGGTGTGTGGACGTGGTTTTTTTGTTTCCAAAGCAATCTACTTAACAGATAATAAATAAGTAAAAAGCTGAAGTAATTCCATTCCAGCATGTGTTTAAAAGAGGTGCTTGGATCGCCAAGAGTGAGAAATATAAGTGCCAAACAGGTAATAAGCAATATTATTATAACAAAGGTAATTTTTATTTTAAGAATTGATGAATTAATATAATTTTTTAATTCTTCTTTAAATTGAAATAAATTTTTTGTTAAAGCAATTTGAGCAAACACTTCAAGTAAAATAAACAAAATTATTATTAACCTTCTTGCTTTATCAAATAAAATTGAATCAATATTCAAACCCAAAAAAGTAGCATGTAATGTTAGAAATATACAGGAAAATAACCCAAAATAAAAAAATTTTTTTGAAAATTTAGACAAAACATTTTTATTTTTTAATTCTGTAAAAAAAATTAAATTATTTCTCCAGTATAAAAATAGAAAAAACGCACTTAAAATTATTAAAGGTTTAAAAATAAATACTGCAGGAAAATATCTAGCTGTTCTACTTATTGATACTTCTCCATATAAGTAAGGATTTTTAATTTTTGCAAATCCTATTTGTCGTCCATCTCTTCCGACATTATTTTCTATAGTACGTTTAAACAATGTCTCTAGCCAGCTATATTTGTTTAATAATGAATACGTTAATGGATAATTTTTTACACATTCGTAGTTTAGGGTTTTCCCATTTTTAATAGTTACTGATATAAGTTTATTTTTTATCCATAGTTTTGTTAGATTTCCAGTATTATCAATTATTCTAATTTCACTTCCTGTATCCAACTCTATATATTCTGGTATAATTTTACCATCAATAGAAGTCCAATATTTTATAGGTGTATATTTTGGACAATTTGTAAATGTTTTTTTTTCAAGATCAAAGACTATTTGATGATATTCACTATATATATGGATTGGGTGATATCGATGATGTGCATAGGTATGTTCAGCTTTATTATAATTAAAATTAGCATGTAAGCTAAACCTCATGTCTCCAAAAAATTTATAAACGAGAAAGCATGCATTGATCGCTATTAATGGAATAAGAAATGAAACGATTGCGTAATTTCTTATTTTTTTAACGTATTTAAAGGATTCCATTCAGAATATAATAATATAATTTTTATATAATCCTATTTTCTCTTATTTCTTTTACGGGCCCTTCTTTTTTTTGATCCCATTTTACGTCTACCTCTGTGTTTTTTTGGGTATCCCATATTATTTTTCTCCTTTAATTATTAATTGATTTTATTACTTGGATATAGCATTGTCTTATTTTGTTATCAAATATTTTATGAAAAAATCAATTAGAACTTTTCTAAAGACCGCTGGAAAAGATAAGATTGCAAGATCTGCGAATCCAGCGATAGTTAGAGCATCTACTATTTATTTTAAAACGATGCAAGAAATGCGCGAGCATCAAAATAAAATATCAAAAGGAAAAAAAGTTTCTCATTGGGATTACGGCAGACAAGGAAGCCAAACTACAATTAAACTGCAGAATATTATAAAGGAATTAGAGCAATCTTACGATGTTTTTTTAACACAAACAGGATTTGGCGCAGTGGCTTTGTCAATAATGAGCGTTTGCAGACCCGGTGACGAAATTGTAATTTCTGACTGTGTTTATAGACCAACACAAAAATTAACAAGTCAATTACTAAAGGAATTTAATATAAAAGCTATTTGGTATGATCCAAATAGTTTTGATGATCTCAAAAATAAAGTTACAAAAAAAACAAAACTTATTTACGTTGAAAACCCCGGAAGTAATAGTTTTGAATTTCAAGATCTAGGTAAAATAGTTTCATTAGCAAAAAGAAAAAATATTTACACAGCCATAGACAATACATGGGCTACCGCATATTATTTTAAACCTATTAAATTAGGTTTTGATTTATCAATTACATCAGCAACTAAATATTATTCTGGGCATTCAGATGTTATGGGCGGAACACTTGCGGTAAGTAAGAAGGTTTATAAAAAAGTTTGGTGGTACAACCATCTATCAGGATATCGATTATCTGCCGATGATGCTTATTTAGTTATTAGGGGTATTAGAACTTTAGATTTAAGAATGGATAAACATCATCAAAATACTTTAAAAGTAATTAAATGGTTGTCTAAACAAAAAAAAGTTGCAAAAATTTTATACCCTTATAAGCCTTCATCAAAAATTTATAAATTGTGGAAAAAATATTATTCAGGAGCTTCTGGTTTACTAAGCATAATTATTAAAAGTAAAAGTAAAAATTCTGTTTATAGTTTTGTGAATTCTTTAAAATTATTCGGGATTGGTTATAGCTGGGGAGGTTATTCAAGTTTAGTTGTTTACAACGACCCAGTTGAGATGGGCGATAGACATTTTTTCAAAATTGAAAAAAATCACCATCTAATTAGACTTCATGTGGGCCTTGAAGATACTAATGACTTAATAAACGATTTAAAAAATGCTTTAAGAAAAGTTAAACAATGAAAGAAAAATTTTTTCCGAGTAACACAGCACTTTTAACACTTATTTCAGCATGTTTAATAGTTGCGATATTTATGGGACTCAGGATGGTCTTTGGGATGTTTACAGATTTTTTTGTAAAAGATTTACAGTGTACAATTACAGAGTTTGGTTTGGCAATAGGATTGCAAATGTTAATGTGGGGAATGTTTGCACCAATCTTTGGTGCACTAGCAGATAAAATTGGAAGTGGAAAAGTTACAATAATTGCAGCTTGTTTTGTAGCTTTAGGAATTTATTTACTTTATTCAGGACCAAATACAGGAATATTTTTTCAAATTAATCTTGGTTTATTAATTGGAATTGGTTTAGGTGGTACAGCAATAAGTGTTCAGATCGGTGCGGTTGGAAAACATTTCCCAAATAAAACTAGAGGAATGGCTATAGGAATTGTAGTCGCTATGGCATCAATAGGTTATTTTTTCTCTCCTATATACACAAAATTTGCTTTATCTGCTTTTGGTTGGGAAAAAACACTTAACACATATTTGTACTTTGTTTTATTTGGAATAATTGCTGCAATCTTTCTGCGCGAAGTTAAAAAAGAAAAGAATATAAACGGTAGTACTAAAGTAGACAATCAAACTCTTACAGAAGCATTGAAAGAAGCATTTAATCATAAAGGTTTTATACTTTTAATACTTGGTTTTTTTGTATGCGGTTTTAATATAACTTTAGTTTCAGCACACATACCTAGTTACATCCAAGAACGTGGCTTTGAAATATGGACAGCTGCTGCAATTTTATCTTTAATAGGTCTTTTTAATGTTTTTGGAACATTATCATTTGGTTATTTATCAGGAAAATATAGTAAAAAAATATTATTGAGTATCTTATATTTTTCACGTGGAATAGTTTTGATTTTGTTCTTAGTTTTGCCAACAACAACTTACGTAGCTATAGGTTTTGGAGTGCTCTATGGATATCTTTGGTTAGCTACTATTCCACCAACAAATGGGATTATTTCACAAATTTTTGGCACAAAATATTTAGCCACACTTTATGGCGTAGTGTTTTTTAGTCATCAAATCGGATCATTTTTAGGTGCTTATTTAGGAGGATATTTTTATGATGAATATGGATCATTTGATTACGCTTGGTATTTATCTGTAGCATTATCTTTCTTTGCAGCAGTAGTTCATTTACCCATAGATGAAAAACCTTTACCTAGGCTTGCTACAACATAAAAAATTTATGAAAAAAATACTTATTATGGGCTTACCTGGTTCTGGCAAAACAACTCTAGCTTCAGAATTAGTTCCTTTGTTAAACGCAAAGTGGATTAATAATGACAAAGTTAGAAAAGCAGCCAATGATTGGGATTTTTCTGAAGAAGGGAGAATAAGACAAGCAAAGCGAATGGCTGATCAAGCTGAAAAATATAAACAAGAAGGAAATTATGTTGTCTGTGATTTTATTTGTCCAACTCCAAAAGCAAGAGAATTATTCAATGCAGATTATATTGTTTGGGTAGATACAATAAAGAAAGGTAGATATGATGATACTAACGCAATGTTTGTAAAACCTGAAAAATTTAATTTTCGTGTAACAAGTCAAGATGCGAAAGTTTGGGCAAAAAAAATAGCAGAGAAAATAAAATAATGTCGTACGAATGGGATAATAAAAAACCGACAGTGCAAATGTTAGGTAGATGGCAACCTTTCCATGATGGTCATTATGCTTTGTTTGAAGAGATAATAAAAAAAACTGGACAAGTTTGTATCCAAATTAGAGATGTTCAAGGTGTTGACGATAATCCATTTGATTTTGAAACAGTTAAAAAAAATATAGAAGAAAAATTAAATCCCAAATATAAAAATAGATTTAAGATTATGTTAGTACCTAATATTATCAATATTAGTTACGGAAGAGGAGTGGGGTATAAGATTGAAGAGGTCGTTCTTCCAGAAAAAATTCAACGAATTTCAGCTACCAAAATTAGAGAGAAAATGAGGAAAGACGGAAAGTTGAAATAGTAAATTACAACTTAAAGTTGATAAAAAATTTTGTCGTAGGGACCTAATCTTTCTTGATTAAATATTGGAAAAGGATAATGATCTGTTTAAATAACTATGGAGGCAATAATGTTTTCAAAAGAACTAAATAAGAAGCTGGATAAATATCATCTACTTAACCATCCTTTTTATAAATCATGGAATGATGGCAAATTAACTAGAGAAATAATCAAGGATTATGCTGAGCAATATTATCAACATGTAAAAGCATTTCCTCGTTATATAAGTGCTACTCATTCATTATGTGAAGATATTGAGAAAAGAAAAATTTTACTTGAAAATCTTCAAGACGAAGAGAATAGAGACGGAGATCATCCAAAGCTTTGGAGAGATTTTGCATTCGCTATGGGATCTAACAAAGAAGAAGTTGAAACTGCCAAAGAAGAAAAATTTACCACAGAGTTAATAGAAAATTTTTTCAAAAATGGCAGATCAAGCTATGCAGAGGGTTTAGCTTCTCTTTATACTTATGAAAGACAAATTCCTGAAATTGCTGAAACAAAAATTAGAGGTTTAGTAAATCATTATGGAGTTACTTCAAAAGAAGGATTAAAGTTTTTTGAAGTTCATAAGGCTGCTGATGTTTATCATAGAGAAGCATGTGAAAAATTACTTGATAGCATGTCTAAGGAAGAGCAAGACAAAGCAGAGAAATCAGCTTTATCAACAGCTAAGTACCTTTGGAATTTTTTAACTGGTATGGCGGTTAAACATAATATTCCAATGCAAGCAGCTGCTTAATCAACTAGGGATTTAAGAGACTAAAAATAAACGGTTCCAAAAGGAACCGTTTATTAGATTATTAAATAAAAGGGAGAGTATTTTGATTACTAATAACCCATTTTCAATTCTTGCAGAAACTATACCATCTATTGCAATGCAAATTTTTGTTATTGCTATGGGTGTATTAGTAGTTTTGGGAACTTTAATTGATATTATTCATAAAAAAAATGTAAAATATTTTTTTGAAAATGCGAAGAAAGCAAAAAAATCTGCAAAGAAAATACTTACTACTGGAGAAAAAACTGCCGTTGTTTTTAAAACGATAGCGAGCGATATAGCAACAACATCAGAGTTAGGTGCCGGAAAAAGAAGAGTCGCTCATCTTTTAGGCATGTACGGAACTATTTTATTTTGGGTAGGTTCAGTTGTAATGATTTTTTGCTATGCCGCACCATATGCAAATACACCATCAGTATGGCCAATCATTTGGCACGTAGGTGCTATAATGACTGTACTTGGAGGTTCTTGGTTTTGGTTTTTTTTGAGAGTAGATGTTTATTCAGAGGCTCAACCTTGGTACAGAGTTATTCAAGCAGATTTATTTGTATTGGCGCTTTTAGCCTCTTCTTTTTTTGGTTTGGTTTGGTCAATTTTACAATCATTAAATTTAGATGACAGGTGGGACGATAAGGTATTTTTAATTTTATTTATTATATCAAACCTTGTTTTATTTGGTGGAGTATATTGGTCAAAGTTTGCTCATATGTTTTATAAACCCGGTGCAGCACTTCAAAAAAATATAGCAGAAGCAGATGGTTCAAGAGATAACATGCCACCGCCAGCCGACGCGGCGAAAAAATTTGGTTTGGGTATTGAGCGTGAGGCACCAAAACACTATTAATATGTATATAAATTATATAAAGAAGGTACAGAAATAATTATGTCGACTTTTGTATATATGACTCGTTGCGATGGATGTGGATTTTGCGTCGATATTTGTCCTTCTGATATTATGCACATTGACGAAACTATTAGACGAGCAAAAAATATAGAACCTAATTTTTGTTGGGAATGTTATTCATGTGTAAAAGCATGTCCAAATCACGCAATTGATGTTCGAGGGTATGCAGACTTTGCTCCTATGGGCCATAGTGTTAGAGTTAGAAGAGAAGAGGAAAAAGGTACTATTTCTTGGAAAATAAAATTTAGAAATGGAACGGAAAAAGATTTTGTTTCTCCAATAACAACAAAACCATGGGGAAAATTTATTCCAAAACTTTCTGAAGCAAAAAAACCTAACCAGGGAGAAATTGAATCTCAAATTCTGTATTCTGAACCCGAGGGTTTAAATACAAAAAAAGAATTACCAACCATTGATAAAAATTCCTTTAAAAAAGGAGTTTATTATTAATGGCAAAACGCAAAACTCACCTCGAAGAATGCGATATACTTGTAGTTGGAGGAGGAATGGCCGGAACTGGTGCTACATTTGAAGCAAGACATTGGGGAAGAGATTTAAAAATTATCTGCGTTGAAAAAGCAAACATTGATCGAAGCGGTGCAGTTGCCCAAGGACTTTATGCGATTAACTGCTATATGGGAATGCAGTGGAATGAAAATCAACCTGAAGATCATGTACGTTACGCTCGTAACGATCTAATGGGATTAGTAAGAGAAGATCTTGGTTACGATATGGCTCGTCATGTGGATTCAACGGTTCACATGTTTGATGAATGGGGTTTACCTATGATGAAGAATCCAAAAACTGGACGTTATCAAAGAGAAGGTAAATGGCAAATAATGATTCATGGAGAAAGTTACAAACCAATAGTAGCTGAGGCAGCTAAAAAATCTGCTGACAAAATTTATAATCGGATAATGGTCACCCACTTACTGATGGATGAAAATGATGAAAATAGAGTTGGTGGAGCAGTAGGGTTTAATATGCGTACAGGAGATTATTATGTGTTTCGTGCTAAAACCGTAATTGTTGCTGCAGGGGGAGCATCACATATTTTTAAACCTAGATCAGTCGGTGAGGGTATGGGAAGAACTTGGTATGCTCCTTGGAGCAATGGTTCTGCTTATGCTTTACCAATTGCGGCTGGAGCTAAAATGACTCAAATGGAAAACCGAATAGTTTTATGTAGATTTAAAGATGGATATGGGCCTGTTGGTGCTTATTTTTTACATTTAAAAACTTACACACAGAATGCCAATGGTGAAAATTATGAAAAAAAATGGTACGAGCATACAAAAAAATTAGTAGGGGAATATATCGATCATCATCCAACACCAACATGTTTACGTAATCATGCTTTTGTTCAAGAGGTTATGGCTGGTGGTGGACCAATTCAAATGGTGACTAAAGAAGCTTTTCAAGATCCACACTTAGAAACAGTTGGTTGGGAAAATTTTCTTGGTATGACAGTTGGGCAAGCAGTTGTGTGGGCGTCTCAAAATATAGATCCTAAATATACAAATCCTGAACTAACAACTTCAGAACCATATGTTATGGGCTCTCACGCAACATGTTCGGGAGCTTGGGTAAGTGGACCAGAGGATATATCTCCACCAGAATATTATTGGGGATACAATAGGATGATGACAGTTCAAGGTCTTTTCGGAGCCGGCGATACTGTTGGAGGAAGTGCTCATAAATTTTCATCAGGTTCTTTTACCGAAGGTCGTTTAGCTGCAAAAGCTGCAGTTAAATATATAGAAGATCAAAAAGCAAAAAATATTAAAGTTAGTGAAGAACAATGTGAGAATTTTAAAAAAATTATATATAAACCATTAGAAAATTATACTGTAGGAAGAAATGAAATTACTGGTGGCACAGTTTCTCCAAGTTATTTTTCTCCAATTCAGGGTCTTCAACGTCTTCAAAAAATCATGGACGAATATGTTGGAGGTATTTCTGTTAATTACATGACTAACGGAAATTTACTAAAAAAAGGATTAGAATTATTACAATGGTTACAAGAAGATTTAGAACATATCGGAGCTGAAGATTATCATCAGCTTATGCGCGCCTGGGAATTAAAACATCGTGCAATAACATCACAATGCGTAACAGAACATACGTTATATAGAGAAGAAACGCGTTGGCCTGGATATTATTATCGAGGTGACCACATGAATTTAGATGATAAAAATTGGCATTGTTTAACTGTATCTCGCCGCGATCCAAAGACTGGCAAGTTTACAATGGAAAAGATGCCGGTTTATCACATAATTGGGGATGAAGAGAAAAAAAAGGCCTCATAATATTAAAAAATGAGTCTTCTGGATAAAAAAGACCAAGAAATATTTAAAATTGCCGAACCTATTTGGGATAACTTAGTAAAATCATCAAACATGAAGGATTATGGAGGTTTTACTAAAGATTTTTCATCACAGATGTTGTATGGCGCTAATGAGGTGGAGTTAGGAAAACAGTGGGCAGGTAACAAATTATTGACAAATTTATCTTATGACAAGAATTTTTTAGGATGTTTAAGACGAAATGGCTTTGTAACAGTCCTCATAAAGCAGAAAAGCGATAAGATTTCAGGTGATTATTTAGGACGACTAGTACTGGGGGTAGAAGATGAACAAATTAAAGTTTTTGGAGCGACAATCTTTTAGTTATAAATTTATATGATAATTTTTGCAGGAACCTTTTCATTTTTAAGCTAAAAGACTACCTTTTTTTATCATCTATTTATTGACATTATTATATTTGAAGAATAATTGTTAATTACGGTTTTATGGAAATTTACTTACCTATAGTCGAAGTCCAAATAAATATAATATTAATACTTTTTGTGAGTTTTGTAATAGGATTCATATCAGGATTATTTGGGGTAGGAGGAGGATTTTTAATGACTCCTTTCTTAATTTTTATGGGAATACCTCCAGCTTTTGCAGTAGCGAATGAAGCAAATAATATTTTGGCTTCATCAACTTCCGCTACATTAACTCATTGGTTTAAAAAAACCATGGATCTCAAAATGGGTTGGTTTATAATTGGAGGAGGGTCAATTGGAACTTTGTTAGGAATTCTAACATTTAGTTATTTTAAAGAAATAGGCAAAATAGATTTAATAATCACACTAGCTTATATGTATGTTTTGGCCATTCTAGGAAGCTTTATGCTTAGGGATGGTATTATGGAAATAGATAGAATTAAGAAAAAAATAATAATAAAAAAAAAATTACACACTCATTATTGGATACATGGATTACCTTTCAGAATGCGATTTAGAACATCGCAAGTATACGAAAGTGCTTTAGTTCCAATTATTCTCGGTTTATTTGTTGGTTTTATAGCCGCAATTATGGGCGTGGGAGGAGCGTTTTTAATGGTACCAGCAATGATATATTTAATAGGCATGCCAATAAAATTAGTACCAGGAACTTCATTGTTTGTAACAATATTTATAACAGGATTTGTTGTTGTGTTACACGCGTTTACTTACAATACTATTGATTTAGTTTTGGTTTTAATATTAATAACCGGCTCTATAGCCGGAGTGCATTCTGGCCAAAAAATTGGACAAAGACTTCAAGGATCAGAATTAAAAACATTACTTGCTCTACTTATGCTTTCAGTTGGAGTTTTGATGGCATACGATACTTTCTTTAGAAATGGAAAACCAAGTATAAGAATTCCTACTGATAAAATTGTTGAAATAAGTGAGTTTGGAAATACAATTTTTAATTTATCAAATAACTATCCTGTTGTTTATGGAATTTCCTCTATCTTTTTAGCATTAGTTGCTGGGGTAGCCGTATCTTATGTAAGAAGAAAAATAAGCAGATGGAGATCTGAGCGAATAAATAAACCCGCAATGTATTAAAACCAAATGAAGAGGAAGTATTGAAAAAAATAATATTGGTTTTATTCTTATTAATTTATTCTAGTTCTGCTTTAGCTGACGCTAAAATGAACCTAGGTTTAGAAGTTTACAATAACAAAGCACAATGTGGCGTATGCCATTCTCTGCAATCAGCAGGATCACAAGGACAAATTGGTCCGAATTTAGATCAACTTAAACCCACAATACCTATAACTATTTCTGCAGTAACCAATGGCATAGGAGTTATGCAATCCTGGGAAGGTATTTTGACAGAAGAAGAAATTGAAGCGGTCGCTTATTATATTTTTAACAGTACAAAAAATTAATGAAAAAATTTTTTCTTATAGCATCAGCAATTTTACTTATATTATTTGGAATATTAATAATTGTAAGCAAAGGTACAGCGGTAGCACCATTTATATATGGATTTTTTTAATAAAATTAAAAATATAGTTATTAAGTTATTAAAATATATTTTTATATTTATATTTAGTTATATTATAATTTTTTTCTCAATTTATATTTTAAGTGGTTTTTTGTTAATAAATGAGATTACACCAAAACAAAAATTAATTAAACATTATCAAAGAAATTTCTATCTTTATGCTGGACTAAGAGATATTTGGCAATCACATAGAGAATGCATAGAATTTGATAAAGATTTAATTTTTATCCCAAAAGAAACTTCCTGTGAGTTTAAAAACTTTGAATATAATACAGTTCTTACTTTTGATAAATATGGAAGATATTCAAATCATCCTCTAGAAAATGGACCTGGTATTGCAGTGCTTGGAGATTCTCATGCAATGGGTTGGGGGGTTAATGATAATGAAACGTTTTCAGCAATTTTAGAAGATAAAATCGATAAACCAGTTTTTAACCTAGCAGTATCCGGCTATGGAACAATTAGAAAATTAATTAGATTTGAAAAATCGGGCTTAGCAAATTTAGTTGATACAGTAATTATTCAGTACACTTATAATGATTGGGGTGAAAATAATAATTACAAAAAAAATACTTTAGAAGAAGCTAAAAAGAAATTTAACATTGTAAGAGATAGTAAACCAATGAGTTTCTTTACAAAATTGAGAAAAAGTTTTCGATACTCTTTAACAATACCAATAGATGAAATTACAAAAAAAGATCAAATTATGGATTTTGATCATCATAAGAAAAAATTAAACGAAGTAATTAAAAGCTTCTCAATTTTAGATAACAAAAGGGTGATATTATTTTATTCAAATGGTTTTAATATGAAGTTTGGAAATTTTCCATCAAAAAAATCTAATATAATTAAAAATTTAGAATTTGCCGATCTTAAACTTGGAGAAGAGCATTTTTTTCAAATTGATGGTCATTTATCTAGTTACGGACATAAAGTTGTTGCTGAAAAACTTTCTAAACTTTTTATAAAATAAATCTAGTTTAGTTCGGAAATTTTATTTATGTGGGATGGTTTAGTTTCACAACAGCCACCTAAAATTGTAGCACCTTTGCTAACCATTTTTTTTGAAAATTCTAAAAATCTGGATTCTGTATAGTCATCTCTAGTACCCATAGAATCTACAGGGTTTGCTCCAACTTCATCACTAGGTGATGCAAATTTGTGTACCGGAACAGGCTCCTCTACTTTCCAAAGATTCGCTTTGTAACCAAAAGGTATGTTTAGTTTTTTAACTTCTTCAATTGAATTTTCAATTATTTCAGGAGATACACATGCAATAACTAAACCTAGCCAATTTTTGCTTTTACATTTTTCAACCACTTCTCTTATACTTTCATTAGATGGAAGTTTACCATTTTTTTTAACATGCAACCCTACTAATACTGGCAAATTTAATTTATCTGTAACATCAATTGCTAATTCACATTCTTTACTACCGCATAAAACATCTAAATAAAAAAAATCAACAAAAGGCTTTATTAATTTAGCTTGGTCATAAAATCCTTTTTCAATTATTTTTTTATCTCTTTGATCTAATACATAGGTGTTATTTTGACCTGGTAAACTTCCTCCAATTAAAACATTTTTTTTTGAAATTTTTTTGGCTTTTAAAGCAAGTTCTCCGGCTTTTTCATTAGCATAATTAAAATGTTCTTCTACATTATTTTGTATCATTCTTGTTCTTCTGGCAGAAAAATTATTTGTAATTATTACTTCGGCACCAGATTTTATAAAGTCTAGGTGGGCATCAACTATTAGCTGATGGTATTTTTTGTTTATTAAAGCAGTTGCTGACCACAGACTTCCTTTAGGTTTTAAACCTTTAGCAAGCAAATGTTGCCCCATACCTCCATCTAGGATTCTAACTTTAGAAAAATAATTTATATTCATTATGCACTTCTATAGAGTTTAGTTATTATAAACTCTCTGTGACCTAAAGCTTCGGCACAAGTTAAACGACCGTTTGCAGTTTTAATAGTAACATCAATTAAAGCATCACCAGCTTGATCTAAATTCATTTCTCTTTTTAATATTTTTGAAACATCCAAGTCTATATGTTCGCTCATTGTAGTCGCGGTTTTTGGGTTAGCAGTTAATTTGACAACTGGTTCTATGGCATTACCTATAATATTTCCTTGTCCAGTTGGAAATAAATGAACTGTGTAACCAGCGGCAGCTTGTAGAGTAAGACATTCGCCTGCAGCAGATGATGTGTCCATAAAATATAAACCTGCTCCTTTTTTAGGTTCTTCAGCAGGTCCAAGCACATCGATAAATTTAACTTTTTTTCCGATCTTTTGAAGATTGCCAAAAGCTTTTTCTTCGATAGTTGTAAGCCCACCTGCAATATTTCCTGCTGTTGGTTGACTTTCCGAAAGATCATTAGTTGCATTTTCTAAAATAAAATCATTATAAGCGCTCCAAGTAGACATAAATTTTTTTGATATCTCGGTACTTTTACCTCTTGTTGCACAGACTTTTTCAGCACCTGTTAATTCTGAAGTTTCTCCAAAACATAAATTAACACCTAACGGTTCTAATTTATCCATTAAGTTTCCAACGGCAGGATTAGAAGCAAGACCTGATGTTGTATCTGATTCACCACATTTTACTGAAATCCACAAATCACTTAGAGGACATTCTACCCTCTGTTTTTCACTAGCCCACTGGACAAATTCTTGTGCTTTTTTAGAAGCCTTCATTGTTGTTGTTATATCTCCATGTCCTTCAATACTAAATCCTTCAACAGGTTTGCCAGTTTTAGCAATTGCATCAACCACCCTTTTTGTCCACTTAGGTTCTATACCAATTACTATAACAGCAGCAACATTTGGATTTTTTCCTGTACCTATTATTGTTCTAAAAAATAATTCTAAATCTTCTCCAAATTGCAATCTTCCGTATGAATGGGGAATAGCTAAAGTGCCATTTATATTTTTACCAACAGCTTCTGCGCAGGCATTTGAAATATCATCAACTGGTAATATGATTACATAATTTCTAACACCAACTCTTCCATTTTCACGTTTGTAACCCATAAATGTTTTTGGAATATTCATATTAAATTACCACTTTTTAGTTTTTACATTGTGAACATGCACGTGGTCTCCTTTTTTTATTGATGCAACAACTTTTCCAATATCATGACCATATTTTAATATTGTATCGCCTTTTTTAAAATCTTGGAGTGCAATTTTGTGACCTAATGAAATTTCGCTAATTGATTTTATCTTAATTGTTTTGTCATTTTCCATAACCCAACCAATACATTCCTGATTTTTTGAAGTTTTATCAATAACAACAACAGCTACGTTGTCTTTTTCATCATGAATAATCAGATCTGTTTGAGGCATTTTCTTACTGGATATAGCTCTAAAATTGATATAATTAAAGTATTTTTTAGGAATTTATCATGACTAAAATGACAACCGAAGAAGCCTTTGTAAAAGTTTTGCAAATGCATGGAATAGAGCATTCATTTGGAATTATAGGATCAGCTTTTATGCCAATTTCAGATCTTTTTCCGAAAGCCGGTATTACTTTTTGGGATGTTGCCCATGAATCTAACGGAGGTTTAATTGCGGATGGTTATACACGATCAACTGGAAAAATTGCTATGTGTATTGCTCAAAATGGACCAGGTATTACTGGCCTTGTAACACCAATTAAAACTGCATATTGGAATCATACACCAATGCTTCTAGTAACTCCACAAGCAGCAAATAAAACTATGGGTCAGGGTGGATTCCAGGAAGTCGAACAGATGAATCTTTTTAAAGACATGGTTTGTTATCAAGAAGAAGTACGTGATCCATCTCGTATGGCAGAAGTTTTAAATCGTGTAATTGAAAAAGCAATTCGTGGTTCTGCTCCTGCACAAATTAACATTCCTAGAGATTATTGGACTCAAGTGATCGATATTGAATTACCACCAATTGTTCGTTTAGAAAGACAGGCAGGAGGATCTAGCGCAGTCGCAGAAGCAGCTAAATTATTATCAAACGCAAAATTTCCAGTTATATTGTCCGGCGCAGGTGTTGTTATAGGTAATGCCATTGAAGATTGTAAAAAATTAGCAGAACGTTTAGACGCACCAGTTTGTTCAGGATATCAGCATAATGATAGTTTTCCAGGAAGTCATCCTCTTGCTACAGGTCCTTTAGGTTACAATGGATCAAAAGCTGCTATGCAATTGATTTCTAAGGCTGATGTTGTTTTGGCTTTAGGAACAAGATTAAATCCATTTTCAACTTTACCAGGGTACGGAATTGATTATTGGCCAAAAAGAGCAAATATCATTCAAGTTGATATGAATTCAGACAGAATAGGTTTAACAAAAAAAGTTACAGTTGGGATTTGTGGAGATGCAAAATTAGTAGCACAACAATTATTAGCTAAACTTTCTAAAAATGCAGGAGATACAGATAGAGAAAAACGTAAAGCTCTTATTCATCAAACAAAATCTGCGTGGCTACAAAATCTTACAAGCTTAGATCACGAAGAAGACGATCCTGGAACATCTTGGAATAAAGATGCTCGCAAAAGAGATAAAGATAAAATGTCACCACGCATGGCATGGCGAGCAATTCAAGCTGGACTTCCATCAAATGCAATTATTTCAAGTGATATTGGAAATAATTGTGCTATCGGAAATGCTTATCCAACTTTTGAACATGGAAGAAAATATTTAGCTCCCGGACTTTTTGGACCTTGTGGATATGGTTTTCCAGCAATTCTCGGAGCGAAAATAGGATGTCCAGATGTGCCAGTTGTAGGTTTTGCTGGTGATGGAGCGTTTGGAATAAGCATGAGTGAAATGAGTTCTTGTAATCGGAAAGAATGGCCGTCAGTGACAATGGTAATTTTTAGAAATTATCAATGGGGAGCTGAAAAAAGGAATTCTATCCTTTGGTTTGATAATAATTTTATAGGAACTGAATTGGATCCAGAATTAAGTTTTGCAAAAGTGGCTGAGGGATGTGGATTAAAAGGAGTTCAAGTCAAAACACAAGATGAACTTACAAACACTTTAAAAAAATCTTGTGAAGATCAAAAAAAAGGAATAACAACATTTATCGAAGTTATTTTAAATCAAGAACTTGGTGAACCATTTAGACGTGATGCGATGAAAAAGCCTGTAAAGGTTGCGGGCATTAATCGTAAAGATATGCGTTCTCAATTGACTTAATTTACGATCCTTAAAAGAAACAAGACCATTAAACGCTAAAAACGACTAAATTCTAGAGAATTATCATCATAAATTATCTTCATATCAGTTAAAAAATATGTAATATTTTTCAACTTAAAATTAATAATTAAAGAGGGAGATTATGAGTACAGTTAGAAGTAGGGATAGGCGTTTATACAATAAAGATTTAGCCCCAACTGATAAGAAGAAAAAGAATTGGGGTTGGTTTGAAATCTTTAATGTTTGGGCAAATGATGTACAGAGTTTGTTTGGTTATACTCTAGCAGCATCTTTGTTCTTAACTTATGGTCTAAATGGTTGGGCCGTATTTTTAGCAATTCTTCTCGCAGGATTTTTTATAATGTGGTTGGTGAACCTTTCAGGAGCTCCAAGCGTTAAGCACGGAATTCCTTATCCGGTATTTGCAAGAGCAAGTATGGGAGTCATTGGAGCAAATTTTCCAGCAATGGTTAGAGGTATTGTTGCAATGTTTTGGTATGGTGCGCAAACATATTTTGCATCAACAGCAGTTGCGCTTTTACTTAGAGCTTTATCAGGATCAGAAGGAAGCGGAGACACCTTCTTAGGAATGGATGGTATCGATTGGATATCATTTATTTTTGTAGCGGGTTTCCAAATCTATCTATTTTGGCAAGGAATAGATCTTATTAGAAGATTTTTAAACTTTGCTGGTCCAGCAGTTTATGCTGTGATGATAGTTTTAATGTTAGTAATCTGGGGTAAAGCAGGTGGAAGTTTACTTTCAGAAGTTGGTAATATTTTCTCAGGCGTTGGTGATTACAGTGGCGGATCTTTTGCTGCTTTCTTAGCAATTTTTGGAACTATGGTTGCATATTTTGCTGCAGTGGTAATAAATTTTGGTGACTTTTCAAGATTTGTAAAAAATGAAAAGGAAATGAGAAAGGGAAATCTTTGGGGTTTACCTGGAAACATTTTCTTGTTCTCTTTTATAGCTTTAATGGTTACTGCAGGAACAGTTTCAGTTTTTGGTGAAACAATTACAAACCCAACTGATATGGTTGCACGTGTTGGTAACTTAGGATTAACAGTTATCGCAGCATTTGCATTCTTTGCAGCTACAATTGGAATAAATATGGTAGCTAACTTTGTTCCTCCAGCTTACGACTTAGCAAACCTAATACCATCTAAAATTAATTTTAGAACAGGTGGTTTAATTACATCGATAGTAGGTTTTATTATTGGTGCATTGTGGGTTTCTTTTATAAGCAAAGTTGGAATGTTCCCATTTGTAAATACACTTGGAGCAATTCTTGCACCGGTTTATGGAATAATGATTGTTGATTACTATGTAATTAAAAAACAAAGACTTGATGTTAATCAGTTATTCTCAAGCAAAAAAGGTAGCAAGTATTATTATAACGATGGCTGGAATCAAAAAGCTTTCGTTGCATGGGCAATAGCTGGTGTATTCTCAGTACTAACAGTATGGCACCCTGCATTATCAGGTTTAGGTGGATATGCATGGATAATTGGTGCAGCTTTAGGAACGGTTTTACATCTTATGATGTCAGGAAAAAAAACTAGAAGATAAGATAAAATTTGATACTTTAAACCTCGGCGATAAATTCGCCGAGGTTTTTTTTATGTCTAAAGGATTAAAAATATTTTTGGCTTCACCTAGAGGATTTTGCGCTGGGGTAGATAGAGCTATTGAAATTGTAGAAAAAGCTTTAAAAAAATTTGGCTCACCAGTTTATGTAAGACACGAAATTGTTCATAACAAATATGTTGTAGATAATCTAAAAAAAAAAGGAGCTATATTTGTCGAAGAACTTCATGAAATTAAAGATAATTCAAGGCCCGTAGTATTCTCTGCACATGGAGTGCCAAAATCTGTTCCTAAAGAGGCAGAAAATAAAAAAATGTTTTATGTTGATGCTACTTGTCCTTTAGTAACAAAAGTACATAGAGAAACAGAACGAAATAACAAAAATGGTTATCAAATAATTCTTATTGGACACAAAGGTCACCCAGAGGTGGTTGGTACGATGGGACAGATTCCAAAAGAAAATATTACTTTGGTGGAAACTGCAGAGGATGCAAAAAATATTAAAAATGAGAATTTTAATAAACCAGTTGCTTATGTAACTCAGACTACATTATCTGTTGATGACACTAAAGAAATTATAGAAATATTAAAGAAAAAATTTCCAAACATAAAATCACCTATTAAAGAGGATATATGTTACGCAACCACAAACAGGCAAAATGCTGTCAAACACATAGCGCCCTTATGTGAAATGTTTTTTGTTATTGGTAGTGAAAATTCTTCTAATTCAAAAAGACTAGTGGAAGTGGCTAAAAAGGCTGGTTGTAGTAAATCTCAGTTAATTAATTTTGATAAAAGGCTCCCCCTAGATCAGATAATTAAATGTAATAGAATTGGTTTGACATCGGGCGCATCAGCGCCAGAGAGTTTAGTTCAAGATTTTATTTCAGAAATAAAAAAACATTGTGATGTTTCGATTGAAGAATTTGTTACAGCTAGAGAAAATGTAACTTTTAAATTACCCAAATCTTTAAATTAACTTTTACTCCACAAACTGTTTTAAATTAGGTTCAGAATAATTAGGCCCCTTCATAACTTTACCTTTTTCGTTAAAAATAGGTTTTCCGTCTATACCTAGTTTACTCATATTTGCTCTTTGCACTTCTTTAAAACATTTATCCAAATCAATTCCATAAGCAAAACCAGCTCCATAAGTTACATACAAAATATCGGTCAAAGCATCAGCTATTTCTTTTAAATTTTTAGTTTTCATGCCTTGTTTTAGTTCATCTAATTCTTCTTGAATAAGGTCATATCTTAGTTGCATGGTTTTCTCATCAGGAAACTGAGGTTTGGTTCTGACAATTTGACCAAAAGTTTCCATAAATTTTTTTACGTCTGTAAAATTGCTCATAATTTTATTTCTCCTTGTATTATATTGCCGTCCATCCCCCATCTACTAAGATTGAAGTTCCTGTAATCATCGATGAAGCATCTGAAGCCAAAAAAGCTACAGTTGTTGCCACATCGCTAACATCAGCAAATCTACCTAGAGGAATATTTTTAAGCACACTATTTTTGAATTTTTTATTTTTTAAAAACTTTTTAGTCATTGGCGTAACGACAAAAGTTGGACAAACTGTATTTACTCGAATATTGTTTTTTGCCAAATCAATCGCCATGCCTTTAGTCAGCCCTTCCAAACCAGCTTTTGTCATATTATAAACACTTCTAATTGGTCCACCCACATGTCCCATTTGAGATGACATATTAATAATTGATCCTCCTATTTTTTTTCTATTTCGTGCCTCTAACATTTTTAAAGTACATAGTTGAGCTATATGAAAAGTTGATATTGTGTTGAGTTTAACTACGTATTCAATATTTTTTTTTTGCACTTTTGTAAAATGTTCAGGAATATTTATCCCAGCATTATTTACTAAAATGTCAATATTTTTTTGCTTATTTATAATATTTTTTATTTGATTATAATTGGTAACATCACAGACATAAGATTCACATTTAGATCTAAATTTTTTTATAATTTTAGAAACTTTATCTAGGTCACTTTGTGTTCTACTAATTATAATTAAATTAGCTCCAGCCTCAGCTAAGGCAATAGCACATGCTTTACCTATGCCCTTACCAGCTCCTGTTACTAATGCTACTTTATTTTTTAAATTAATTTTTTTAAGATACATTTTTATATAAATATTTTTAAATCACTATAAATTAATTCTAGAGCTACTGCTAGTATAGCTAATAATCCTAGCCATCCTATCCATTTATATTTTTTAATCCATTTTGAGATAATTGTAGCGACCGTAGCCATAAGTATAATTGATAAAACTAAACCAAAAACCAATAAAATATAATGTTGTTTTGCTGCACCAGCTACTCCAAGTACATTATCTAAACTCATGCTTACGTCTGCGATTATAACAGTCATTATAGCTTTGAATAAGGTTAAATTCTCAGTTTTAAATTTTCGACCTTCTGAAGTTTCATTTTTAATTACATCTGTATAAAGTTTGTAAGCTATATAAAGAAGAAGTAATCCACCAATAGCCTTTAAACCATTAATCTGAAGCAAATAAGCGGTAATAAGAGTAAAAATAATTCTTAAGATAATAGCAGCAGCAATTCCCCAGAATATAATTTTTTTTCTTAGATTATTATCAAACTGAGAAGCTACCATGCCGATAACAATTGCATTATCACCAGCCAAAACTAAATCAATAAACACAATTTGTAAGAAAATAATTATTTGTTCCGTCATGATTTGCTATCTTCTATTATCATGTCTGAACCTTTTTCAGCAATCATAATGCTAGGAGCATTAGTGTTTCCTGAGGTGAAATGCGGTATTATCAGCTTACTTTTTAAAAGGGGTGGTTCCCGGAGTGGAATTTGAAAGATATTTATATTGGAATGATGCAATTTATGGTTCATCAAATTATTGGTTTAATACTAATAATAGCATTTCCAGAATTAGTCATGTGGCTTCCAGAATATATTTATGGTAAATAATCTACCCCATGACAATAAAGTATTTAAAAAAAGCAGTTAAAAATCCTTCGACGGACGATACAAAAACACGTACGGCAGTTCAAAATATTTTAAACGATATTGAGAAAAGAAGAGAAGAAGGAATTAAAGAGATAACAAAAAAATTTGATAAATATGAAGGAGAAATTATTGTATCAAAAGAAAAGATTGAAGAAGCAATAAAAAAAGTTGATCAAAAAATAAAGGACGACGTTCAGTTTGCACATGAAAGAATTAAAAGATTTGCCGAACATCAGTTAAAAAGTATGAACAATGAATTTGAGGTAGAACTTTCAAAAGGATTGTTTGCTGGTCAAAGACTTATCCCAATTAATACGGCAGGCTGTTATATTCCTGGAGGACGTTATGCTCACATTTCATCAGCAACAATGGCTATAACTCCAGCTAAGGTTGCCGGAGTTAATACTATAATTTGTGCAAGTCCACCAAAGGATAAAAATGGAGCTCATCCTGGAATTATTTACGCAGCTAATCTTTGTGGAGCAGATGTAATTTTAAATTTAGGGGGAATAGCTGCTATTGCATCAATGGCATATGGATGTTTTAATAATCCAGAAGTAGATTTTTTAGTTGGTGCTGGAAATCAGTATGTAGCCGAAGCAAAACGTATTTTATTTGGAAAGGTAGGTATCGATCTTTTTGCAGGTCCAACCGAAATTGCAATCATTGCAGATAAAACAGCTGATAAAGAAATTGTTGCTGCAGATATCGTAGGACAGGCAGAGCATGGTTATAATTCGCCCGGCTGGGTTTTTACTACTGACAAAAGTGTTGCAGATTATGTTATGAAAAGAATTCCAGAATTAATTGCTGAGTTGCCAGAAGGACCTCGCTCTAGCGCTGAACCTGCTTGGAAAGATTATGGAGAGGTAGTACTTTGTGATAGCAATGAAGAAATGGCAACTATAAGTGATAAATATGCAGCAGAACACTTAGAGGTGCATGCAGAAAATTTAGATTGGTGGTTAAAAAGACTTAAAAATTATGGATCCCTATTTTTAGGAGAAGAAACAACAGTAGCTTATGGAGATAAATGCTCTGGACCTAATCATATTTTACCTACAAAAGGAGCGGGAAAATATACTGGCGGTTTGTACGTTGGAAAATTTATAAAGTGCTTAACTTTTCAAAGAATGACCAAAGAGGCTAACAAAATTGTGGGAGCAACAGCAGCTAGACTAGGTAGAGCTGAAGGAATGGAAGCTCACGCAAGAACTGGAGATATAAGATTAAAAAAATATGGTCACTCTTAATCAAGACTTTTTTAATTAAAAATACCGATTTTTTTTAAACAAAAAATAATGAATAAATTTGATTTAAACAATAGAGTTTCGGTAGTAAGAGGTGGCAGAGCTACATATTAGACAGGAAGATATATGAAAATAAAAGTAGGTGATAAATTACCATCAGGAGAAGTTTTTTGTTTAGATAAAAATAAAGCAGTCAGAAAAGTCGAAATAAATTCTCTATTTGAAAATCAAAAAGTAATTATGTTTGGATTGCCAGGCGCTTTCACTTCAGTTTGTTCTGCTAAACATCTTCCAGGATTTATAAAAAATTATAAAGAAGTTAAAAAAAAAGGTGTTACAAAAATAATTTGTATTTCAGTTAACGATCCATTTGTTATGGAAGCTTGGGGAGATGCTCATAATGCAAAAGATAAAATTTTAATGGTTGGTGACCCTTTTTGTAAATATATTAAAGAAATAGGAGCGGATGTTGATAAATCAGAAAAGGGCTTAGGAATTAGATCTTCTAGATTCACAATGCTTTTGGAAGATTGTGTCGTTAAAAAAATTAAAGAAGAAAAAGATACAGCAATTTGTGAAATCACAGCAGCAGAAAATTTTTTGAAGGAGATTTAATTATTCGTAGGTAATTTATTTTTTACCCAACCCACACCTTCAGAGCTACCCTCAAAACCATCAGAAATGTTTATTGTTTTATAATTTTCTATGTTTAGTAATTCTGCACAAATTTGAGATCTTTCGCCTGACTTACAAAGAACTAAAATTTCTTTATCTTGATTAATATTTAAATTTTTAAATTCTTTTACAAAGTTAAATACAGCATCTCTTTTTATTTCCAAAAAATAAGTTTTTAATGAAATTTTTTCTCCTGCAGGAATGCCAACAGTTTTCCATTCTTCCTTTGTTCTGACATCTAACAGTACACAATTAGGATTCTTAACTAAATAACTTTTAATGTTTTTTGTTATTAATTGCTTTACCATGCTAATTTTTATTTAATGATACTACAGCTGCGGCTATAGAAGCTAGTCTTGCTTCTGATTCATCTGAACGACTTGTAATTACAACAGGTGCTTTTCCGCCTAAAACTACTCCGGCAGCACATGCTCCCATAAAATAAATCATCATTTTAACCAAAGCGTTTCCTGCCTCAACATTAGGAACGAGAAGAATATCCGTATTTCCCGAAACATCATTTTTAATTTTTTTAATAGCAGCAGATTTTTTTGATACTGAATTATCAAAAGCTAAAGGACCAAAAACATCTGCATTAATATTTTCTTCTTTTGCCCGTTTTGTAATTTTATCTGCATCAATTGAACTTGGTACGCTTTCTAATATTTCCTCAGTAGCAGACAACACAGCTACTTTGGGTCTAGAAATACCAATCTTGTTTGCAAAGTCCACTGCATTTCTTAGGATATGCATTTTAACCTCGAGCTTTGGCAAAACATTTACAACTCCGTCAGTAATAATAAATGGTTTATCATCTTTATCTATAGTCATATGCCAAATGTGACTTAATCTTTTTTTTCCAATTAAATTTAAATCTCTTTTTAAGACCGCTTTCATAAGCACATCTGTATGGATATGTCCTTTAACGATAATTTTTACTTTATCTTCACTTGCCAATTTTGCGGCAATAGGTGCAGTACTATCTTCATTTTTTTCATTAATAATTTTGTAGTTTGATATATCCCAATTTAATTTGTCCGCGTATTTTTTTATTTCATTTTCATTACCAACAAATGTAGGATTGATTAAATTTTGTTGAACTGCTTTATGTACAGATTCCATAGGAAATATTTCCCCAGCATTTACAATAGCAGCATTTACTGTTCCTTTTTTCTTGGCAACGTTGATTAAATTGTTAGGACAGATAATTTTTTTATTTGATAACATGAACTAAAACGCCCATTCGTAAGCAGAAAGAGAAACAGCGCCGCCAGTATGTATAAAAAGAACGTTATCATTTTTCGTGAATTTTTTCTTTTTGATAAGTCCAATTAACCCTGCAAAAGCTTTACCTGAATAAACAGGGTCTAATAATATTGCTTCTTTTTTTGCTAAAAGTTTTGTTGCTTCTATCATGCTTTCTGTAGGTTCTCCGTATCCTGATCCAATATATTCATCATATACAACAACGTCTGATTTATCCAAAATATTGCATTGAAGTTTTTCACAAGTTTTTTTTGCTTCAGTATAAACTTTATCCACTTGTGTGTCCTTTTTATGTCTAACACAGATTCCTGTTACAGGAATGTTGCAATTAAAATATTTCTTTCCTGCTAATAAGCCCGCCTGTGTTCCTGCACTTCCTGTAGCATGTACAATTTGTGTAAAACTATATTTTTTATTTTCTTTTATTATTTCATTTAAACATTCTACATAACCTAAAGCTCCAATAGAATTTGAACCACCTCCAGGTATAAAATAAACGTTAGTACCTTTTGATTTAATATCTTCAATTATTTTTTCAGAATATTCAGAAACATCTTCATTTTTTGGGCATACTTTTATCTCAGCTCCAAATAGCTTATCTAAAAAAACATTACCAGATTTCATGTAGGTTTCTGGAGGATCTTTAAGTCTCTGCTCCAAAATTATAAGACATTTTAGGCCCATTAGAGTACAAGCAGCAGCCGTTTGTCGAGCATGATTGGATTGAACCGCTCCAATAGTAACAACTAAATCAGCTTTATTTTTTATTGCATCAGGAATTAAAAACTCTAATTTTCTAGTTTTATTCCCACCAGTTGCTAATCCAGTGCAGTCATCACGTTTAATGAAAACATTGGGTCCGCCTAAATATTTAGTTATATTTTTAAGATGTTCTATAGGAGTTGGAAAATGCCCTAACTTAATTCTTTCAAATTTATCTAACATATATATTTATTTATGCTAATAAGTAAAATATGCAAGATATAAGTTTTATAAATAAAAATTTATCACTATTAGCTTTGAGTCAAGTTTTTGGATTTACAGCTAATATAATTACAGTTTTTTTAAGTGGAATTGTCGGATCACAAATTACTTCTATAAAGTCTTTATCAACTTTGCCTACAGCTTTATCAGTTCTTGGTACTGCAATTTTTACTATTTTGGCAGCAAAAATTATGGGTAAAGTAGGCCGAAGGTTAGGCTTTATTTTTGGAGCTTTAGTAAGTTCAGCGACTTGTTTGATAGCTGTCTTAGCTATCATTCAACAAAACTTTATTTTATTTTGTATTTCGCATTTAATTCTTGGTTTGGGGATAGCTTTTGCGCATCAATATCGTTTTGCAGCAGCAGAAAGTGTAGAGAAAGAAAAAGTACCAAAAGCCATCTCTACTTTAATGCTAGCTGGTATCGTTTCATCTTTTTTAGGTATAACTTTAGCAAATTATACAAAAAATTTTATTTCTGATCATTTGTATGTTGGTTCTTATCTTTTGCTTGCTGTTTTTACTTTTATGCCAGCAATATTTTTTATTTTTTATAAAAATAATGAAAAAACAAACATAGATTTTAATAATCAATACATTGGACGTAGATTACCTGAAATTATTTTCCAACCAAAATTCTTACAGGCAATAATTGCTGCTGCGTTTGCTTATGCTGTAATGTCGTTTTTAATGACTGCTACACCATTAAGCATGCATGTAATGGAAAAAATGAGTTTAGAAAGCACAGGCTTAGTTCTTCAATTTCATCTAGTGGCTATGTTTCTCCCATCATTAGTTACTGGACATTTAATCAAAAAGTTTGGGCACAGCAATATAATCTATATAGGAGTTTTGTTTTATATCGTAACAATAATCTTAAGTTTATTTGAACAAACATTTACAAATTATATGGTAGCTCTAATATTTTTAGGATTAGGGTGGAATTTTTTATTTATTTCTGGAACTAGTTTAGTTGTTTTAACTTATAAAGAAGAAGAGAAGTTTAAGGTGCAAGGCATTAATGATTTAATTGTATTTTCTACAATGGCGCTAGCAAGTTTATCGGCAGGAATATTGTTAAGTTTAACTAGCTGGACAACAATGAACTTAATATGTATTCCCTTTTTAATTTTAATAGCTTTTTCGACTTTTAGAGCAGACCTACTAAGCAAAAAATGAGCTTTCTATTACTGGGTTTTTTTACCGGTTTAAGTTTAATTTTAGCAATTGGTGCTCAAAATATATTTGTTATAGAGCAAGGTCTTAAAAAACAATATATTTTTTTAGTTTGTGTAATTTGCTCAATATCAGACTTGCTATTAATTTTCTTAGGAATTTTTTTATTTGAATACTTTAGGAACTTTTTTAGTGATATATTAGAGTTAATTTTCAATGTATTGCTTTTTGCTTTTCTTATTTACTTTGTAATTAGTAAAATAAAAATTAAATATGATGAATTAAAGATTGATTTTAAAAGCAATACTATTTCTTTAAAAAATACTGTAATAAAAACATTAGGCTTTACCTATTTAAACCCTCATGTTTATTCAGATACTGTCTTTTTTCTTGGAAATTTTTCTAAGAACTTTTTAATTTCACAAAAATACTATTTTGGCATCGGAGCTGCAGTAGCTTCATTTTTATTTTTCTTTTGTCTAGGCTATTTGTCTAAATTCCTATCAAAATATTTACAAAAACAAATAGTATGGAAATTTATAAATTCTTTTATCGTGGTTTTTATGAGTATTTTAGCCTTTTATGTACTATTGGATATTATCTATTAACCTTTTCCTCGCCAAGGAATTGTTTTGTCTATAATTTTTCTAATAGTTAAATCAAATAGCAATCCTAGCATTCCCATTACGAATATTGTAATCCAAATAACTTCATACTGCATATATTTTCTTGCAACGTTTTCAACAAATCCTATACCTGTTGTTCCTGCTAAAAATTCAGCAGCAACTAATGTTCCCCAACACATACCAACTGCAACCCTTATCCCTGTTAAAATTTCAGGTAAAGAATTAGGGAATATAACTTCTCTAATTATTTGCCATCTAGAAGCACCTAAAGAGTGAGCGGCATGAATTTTTGAAAGTTGAGTTCCTGAAGCTCCAGCTCTCGCCGAAATAATCATAATTGAAAAAGAAACCATAAATAGTAAAAATACTTTTCCTACGTTATCGATTCCAAAAACAGTAATTATCAGTGGAGCCCAAGCGAGTGGGGGCACCGGTCTATATAACTCGACCATAGGATCAAAAAAACCTTTAGCAAATCTGTTTAGACCCATAAATAAACCTAAAGGAACACCAAATATTATTCCAAGAGACAATCCTAAAAATACTCTTAAAAAAGAATCCCAAATATGTCCTGTAGGAACTGGAATTTTGAAAGCTTCAAATTCACCAGTAACTATATCTAACATTCTACTTTTGAAATTTGGATCAACCGTACCATCTTGATTATGAACGGGATATTTACCTGGCATAATATCAGCTATCCAGTCGGGAAGAATAAAACCAACTATTCTATTCACTCCCATCATTTCGTACCAAAGCATTGGAATCATTTTATATCCAACGCTTGGTTTCAGCATCTCTCCAAAAATTCTAAAAGTATCGGAAGGTTTAGGTAACCATCTGCCAGGGCCAGCTTCTGAACATTGAGGACCGCTTGCTACAATTGTTCCTGCTGGAAATAAAATAATATCTATCGTTCTTAAATTTCCTTGTTCGTTATTTTGAACTTTGTCAAAAGCTCTAATTGCATTTTCTAATTCATCTAATGTTTTGGGAGGGAAAATACTTGCATACTCTATTCTTCGCACAAGTTTTTTAATATCCTTTATATAATCAAGTTCTCGACCGTCACCTAATCCATCCATATATTCTTTAATTTCACCAAAAATAGCTTCTGATTGTCTTAAGTACTCAGGGTTATGATTTCTCATTTCAAAAAATTCATCACTTATAGAATTTAATTCAGCCGCAGCTGCATGAAATTTCAACCCTCTTTTACTTTCAGGAAGAGGAGGGACTTCCATACCAGTTGCGCCCCATCCTAATTGCTTTTTTAAACCTTCATTTATTTCATTTTCTTCTTCTTCAGTTAAATTAGGGTAGCTATCCTTTGGAAAATTTTCTATTAGATGATTTAATCTAATGGTTAATTCATTTATTATATTTTTTGTATCATCTTCTAGATATCTTTCATCGGTTAATGATGGAATCATTAGCTTAGTGTCACGAAGTATATTGACAAATATTTTTTTGTCCTGATCTTTTAGGTTTGGATCGTTTTGTATTAAAATTATTTTATCTTCTATATTGATGTTTTCGCGTTTAATTATTGCAGTACTCTTGTGTTGTCTTTCTACAATTGGAAAAAGATATTTTAAAGATAGTAATGACTCGTTAACTTTTGCGACTTGGCAAAGTTCATTTGCAGATTTTGGATAAAAAGATTTTGCTATATCCCATGAATAATAAAGCCAGGACAATAAAAGAAAACTGGATCCAACCACAACCCAATGCATTCCTCCTTTTGCTCTTTCAGGATTTCCAAAAACAGCGTCGGTTTTTTCTGTTTTAATTAATTTTCGACCATAAAGAATGGCTCCTACAACAGCAAAAATAGTAAAAAATGTAATAAATCCTGTAATCATTTTATATTTCCTTGCCCATTATTTCTTCTTCCATATCCCAGATCATGGTTAGAATTTCTTCTCTCTTAGAAACGAACTCTTTATCATTTTTAATTTCTCTTAAATCTTCCTTTAAACCTCTAGAGGCAAAAGGAAGCTTATATTCTTTATGTATTCTTCCGGGTCTAGGAGCCATCACATATACTCGCTCACCTAACAGCAAAGCCTCTTCAACAGAGTGAGTTATTAAAATAATTGTTTTTCCAGTTTCCTTCCAAATTTTTAATACCAAAGACTGCATTTTTTCTCTGGTTAAAGCATCTAAAGCTCCCAAAGGTTCATCCATTAAAATTAAGTCAGGATCATTTATTAAACATCTTGCAAGAGCTACTCTTTGTTGCATTCCACCGGATAATTGATACGTAGGCGTGTTTCCAAATCCTTTTAATCCTACTATATCTAGCCATTCTTCAACTTTTTTTGCAGTTTTAATCGGATCTTCTTTTTTCATTCGTAAACCAAAGTTTACGTTTTCGTTAACCGTTAACCATTCAAATAAAGCACCTTGTTGGAAAACCATTCCTCTTTCGACTCCAGGGCCATTAATTTCATTATTGCCTAAAGTAATGCTTCCAGAAGTTGGACGAAGAAAACCAGCAGCTATATTTAATAGAGTTGTTTTTCCACAACCTGAAGGACCAAGAACTGTTAAAAGTTCACCTTTTTTAAGAGTAAAAGTTATATCCTTAAGCGCATGAACAGTCTCTCCTTTGAGAGATTTGAATATCATATTTACTTTTTGAGAAACTAGATTGCTCATAAAAATAATATATTAAAATTTTTATTAAAAAAATAGGCACCAATTTATAAAAATTGGCGCCTATTAATATTTTATATAACTCTTAAATTACGGTAGGTACTTAGTAGTAACTACTTTTGAGTAATTTCTAAGAGCTGGATTTTCCGCAGTCGCGAACATATTACCCATAACATCTAGATATTTCATAAGTATTCCACCTTTATTCATATACTTAGATTTTATCGTAGCTGCATCTGGGAATCCAAAACCACCCATTTGTTTTTTTGTACCAGCAAGATCCATAGCAGCATCTTTCGCTATAACATTCATATTAGATTTGCCTGCTCTAAATTTAGCATTGTACTCATGAGTTATTTCTACAAAAGTTCTAACCATTCCTGGGTTTTCTTTTAAGAATTTGTTAGTTACAGAAGTTATATCAATACCAGATATTCCAGCATCAGTAGCTTCTTTAACAGTTAACATTCTTGTACCAGCTTTAAGTGCGTTCTCGATAGATTTTCCACCGAATAAACATGCCATAGCAACGTCGCCGTTTTGTAAAGCAGCTGAACCATCTTCAGGGTTCATGTCTACAACTGATACTTTACCAGCATCAGCTCCAATAACTTTCATTGTTTCTTTGAAAACGTAGTCAGCCATAGTTCCTACTGGAACTGCAACTTTTTTACCTTCTAACTGTGCAGCATTCGCTTTTGTAATGCCAGAAGCATTAGATACTATACATGTTGTATTTCCCATTCCGTATGTAACAGCGATATCTACAAGTTTGATAGGTGCTTTAGCGTTAACAGCATTTACAAATGGTGTTAAACCTTGTGAGTAAGAGATATCAATATCTCCAGATAACATAGCTTCAGTCATCTCTCCACCTGTCGCAAAGTTTGTCCATTTAACAGGAACTCCTAAAGCATCGTCAAAAACTTTTTTAACTTTTGCTTCTTGGTTTGGAGTTGCCCATTCTAAGAAGAATGCTACTCTGACTTCATTAGCAGCTGAAAAAGCTGCTGATATACTTAAAGTAAAAGCAACTATACTTCCTAGTATTAAATTTACTATTTTTTTCATATTTTCCTCTTAATAATTATTAAGTAATGGAAAGCATTTAAAATGAAAATCAAGGATATGTAAAACGAAATTAATTACTACCATAGGTTGCATCGATTAAATTTTTGTTGGTAGTTTTGCTTTAAATGATAGTCTACAAACTATTTTATAGTAAAAATTATGGGTACCATTGACACATCAAAAATACCAAATTCATTACAAGAGCATTGGATGCCATTTACATCCAATAAAGATTTTAAAGAAAACCCAAGATTAATTACAGAAGCAAAAGGAGTATATTTAAAAAATCATCATGGAAAAACACAGATAGATGCGAGCTCAGGTTTATTTTGTAATCCGCTCGGACATGGAAGAAAAGAAATAACCGAAGCAGTCAGTAAACAGCTGGAACAATTAGATTATGTTCAGCCATTTCAACAAGGTTTTGGAGGTTCTTTTGAATTAGCTAGAAGAATAGCAAAACACACACCAGGAAATTTAAATAGAATTTTTTATACAATTTGTGGATCTACCGCAGTAGAGACAGCAATTAAAATTGTCATTGCTTATCATAAGGCAAAAGGACAAGGACAAAGGTTTCGTTTTGTAGGAAGAGAACGCGCTTATCATGGAATGAATATTGGGGCAACGTCAGTTGGAGGAATGATTAATAATATAAAAACTTTTGCAAGTGTATTAATGCCTGGTGTTGTTCATATGAGACATACTCATCTACCTGATCACAAATTTGTTAAGGGACAACCTTCAACAGGAGTTGAGATGGCAGAAGATTTAGAACGTATATGTGCTAATTTTGGAGCAGAAAATATAGCAGCATGTATTGTTGAACCAGTAGCTGGTTCGACAGGAACCTTGGTTCCACCTAAGGGATATTTAAAACGTTTAAGAGAAATTTGTGACAAGCATGGAATAATATTGATATTTGATGAAGTAATTACAGGATGGGGAAGAATGGGTTCAGCTTTTGCATCTCAAGAATTTGGAGTTACACCCGACGTTATGACTATGGCAAAAGCAACAACTAATGGTGTAGTGCCTATGGGTGTTGTTGCTGTAAAAGAAGAAATTTATGATGCTGTTATGGATGCATCTCCAAAAGGAGCGGTTGAACTATTTCATGGTTATACTTATTCAGGAATTCCTGTTTCTGTTGCTGCTGCTCTAGCAGTGCAAGATATTTTTGAAAAAGAAAATATTTTCAAAAGATCAAAAGAAATGTCACCATATTTTTTAGATGGCATATTTTCATTAAAAGATCTTG
>CACIOV010000001.1 GCA_902588335.1 uncultured Pelagibacteraceae bacterium | reverse complement strand
TGTTCTTCCTGGTTCATAACCACATGATGCTGATAAAATAATTTTTGCTTTAGAGTCGTCAATTCTACTAGCCAATTCATTTGCTGCGAAACCACCAAAGACTACTGAATGTATTGCTCCTATTCTTCCACAAGCTAGCATAGCAATTACCGATTCAGGAATCATAGGCATATAAATTATGACTCTATCTCCCTTTTTTACTCCTTGGTTTACTAATGCTCCAGCAAAGGTTGAGACCTGATCTTGTAATTGTTTGTAAGTTATTTTTTTTTGTGAATTTGTGATGGGACTATCGTAGATAACAGCTATTTTTTTTCCATTTCCATTTTTAACGTGCAAATCTACTGCATTATAACATGTATTTGTAGTTCCATCCTGAAACCATTTATAAAAAGGAGGATTATCGGCATTTAAAATTTTCGAAGGTTTTTTGTACCAAAATATATCTTTAGCAACATCGGACCAGAATCCTTCCGCATCCTTAATAGATCTTTGATATATTTCTTGGTATTTTGTTGCCATAAGTAAAAACCCAACAAACTATTAAAACATATCATTTTATCTATTGCATTATTTTATTTAGCATATATTTAGATAATTCAAACCATGCCTAAAATTACATACATTGAACACAACGGAAAATCACACCAGATTGAAGTTGCAAATGGACTTACCGTCATGGAAGGAGCTGTACAAAATAATATTCCAGGTATTGATGCTGATTGTGGAGGATCTTGTGCTTGCGCAACTTGCCATTCTTATGTGGAAGAAAAATGGTTTGATAAATTACCAAAAAAAGAAAGTGCAGAAGAAGATATGCTTGATATGGCTTTTGAGCCAAAGAAATTTAGTAGACTTACTTGCCAAATCACAGTAACCGATGATTTAGATGGCTTAGTCGTAAAAATGCCATCAAAACAGGGATAATTTAATTATGATTAAAACTGACGTTCTAGTAATCGGGGCTGGTCCCGTAGGTTTGTTTGCGGTTCATCAGTTGGGCGTAATCGGTCTTAAGGCAGAAGTGGTAGATAATTTAGACAAAGTTGGTGGACAATGTATAGAATTATATCCTGACAAGCCCATTTACGATATACCTGCTTTAACAGTATGCACAGGAAAAAGTTTGACGGAAAATTTACTGGAGCAAATTAAACCTTTTAAAACAAACATTCATTTAAACGAAAGAGTTGAAGAAGTCATAAAAGATAAAGATAATTGGAAAGTAACAACCAATAAAAAAAAAGTTTTTCTAACGCCAAATATAATTATTGCAGGCGGGGTAGGTTCCTTTGAGCCTAGAAAATTTCCTCTAAAAGAAGCAGAACGATTTGAAAATAATGGTATTTATTATTCAATTAAAGATAAAAATTATTTTAAAAATAAAAAAGTTTCTATTTTTGGAGGTGGTGATTCTGCATTGGATTGGGCAATTGAATTATCAAAAATTTCAGAAGTAACACTGGTACATAGAAGAGATGAATTTAGAGGAGCTGAACATACTGCTCAATTAGCAAGAAAATTTGAAAAAGAAGGAAAATTAAAAATAAAAACTCCATTTCAGATCAATTCTATCGAGGGGAAAAAAAATATAGAAGCAATAACTGTTAAAACCGAAGATGGAAAAACTGAAAAGATCGTAACAGACTGCGTTCTTGGTTTTTTTGGATTAATAATGAAGCTTGGCCCTATAGTTGAATGGGGTTTAAATTTAGAAAAAAAAACAATACCAGTAAACACGGAAAATTTTGAAACAAATAAAAAAGGTATATTTGCAATTGGAGATATTTGCACATATCCAGGAAAACTTAAATTAATATTATCAGGTTTTCACGAAGGAGCTCTTGCTGCCAGAGGTTGTTTTAAGTTAGCAAGACCTAATGAAAAATATAGATTTGAATTCAGTACGACTTCTAAAAGTATTCAAGAAAAATTAGGAGTTAAAAAAAGTGATTGAATTATTTTATGCAGATACTCCCAACGGCAAAAAAATATCTATTATGTTGGAAGAAATTCAGTATCCTTATAAAATTACTGTTCTTGATCTTAAAAAAGGAGATCAATTTAATTCGAAATTTAGATCAATCAGTCCATTTAGCAAAATACCTGTAATAACAGATCACAAAAATAATATTAGTATTTTTGAATCCGGGGCTATTTTAATTTATTTAGCTGAAAAGAGTGGTAAATTTTATGATAAGAGTGATAGGATTTTAATTAATCAGTGGCTTATTGGTCAGGTAGCTTATATTGGTCCTTTGTTAGGTCAGCACCACCAATTTCATCATTACAATCCAGGTAAAAGTAAATTTGGAGAAGATCGGTATTTTAAAATTGCAGAAACCATATACAAAGATTTAGATGAACGTTTAGAAAAATCTAAATTTCTAGCAGGAAAAAAATATACGATAGCAGATATTGCAACTTTTCCTTGGATTGCTAGGCACCCTATACATGACATTGGACTTAAAAAATTTACTCATTTAAGCAGATGGTATATGGATATCGCTAGGAGAGAGGCAGTAATTAAAGGATTTGATGGTTTAAACAAAGGTGAAAAAATTCCACAAATTTAATTTAAATATCTGCAAATATTTTTTCATTTTTTTCGTGTTTTTCTTGAGCTTCAATTGATAGCGTGGCTATGGGTCTTGCAATTAGTCTTTTCAACCCTATTGGTTCCCCAGTTTCTTCACAATAACCGTAAGTATTATCATTTATTCTCTTAATCGCTCCGTCGATTTTTGATAAAAGCTTTATTTGTCTATTTAGTGTTCGCATTTCAACTGTTTTTTCAGTCTGTGAAGAGGCTTGATCAACTATATCTGGTGAAGAAATTTCATGGTCAACATCACTAAAATATAAACCTTTACTATTAGATTTAATTATTTCATTTTTCCATTCGAGTAGTTTTTTTTTAAAAAAAACTTTATGTTTTTCACACATATATTTTTCTTTTTCATTTGGAGTATATTTTTTTGCCATGATCTGTAACAATAAAATTGTATAAGGCCGGTGAGTATATTTGCCTTTTTACAGGTGTCAATAGGGATAAACTTGTATAAATTAAAGCTATGTTAATCAAAAAAAAAGACGTTAATAAAATTTTAATATACTTTTTATTTTCACATCTTATTGTTTGGACTTTGGTCCCAACTATTTCAAATAATAATCTTCCATTAGATACAATAGAAGCTTTGGCATGGGCAACTAATTTAGATTGGGGTTTTAACAAGCATCCTCCCGCAAGCGCTTTTTTTGTTGAATTGTTTTATCAAATATTTGGTAGTAACGACTGGGCTTATTATTTATTAAGCCAATTATTCGTAGTTTTATCTTTTTTTGTTATATGGAAATTTTCTGAAGAATTTTTTAAAAATAAAATTTACTGCTTGATATCAGTATTATTATTAGAAGGAATTTATTTTTATAATTTCACTACTCCAGAATTTAATGTCAACATATGTCAATTGCCCTTTTGGGCATTATCAGTTTTGTATGCCTGGAAAGGATTTAAAGATAATAAAACCATTGATTGGTTATTGTTTGGTTTATTTACAGCTCTAGGAATTTTATCAAAGTATTTATTTATCTACCTGTTAGTGGCCATGGATGTATTTTTTTGCTATATGATTATTAAAAAAAAAGTTAAGTTGAAGAGTCTTATCTCTTTAATACCTTTTTTTTTAATTTTACTACCTCATATAATTTGGCTTACAGAAAATAATTATATTACGATTACCTACGGTCTTCATAGAACAGGAACAGGAGACCAAATTTTTTTAGATCATATTACTAACCCTTTAATATTTTTAGGAAAGCAAATTGGAATATTGATACCCTTTTTTGTTATGTTTTTGTTTGTTATTTCAAAAATTAAAACAAAGTTTAATATAAAAGACAAAAAATTATTTTTCTTAATTTGCGTAAATATAGTTCCAATATTTATAATGTTTTTAACTTCAATGATTATGGGAGTGAAAATTAGAACAATGTGGATGACTCCTTTTTATTTGTTCATGGGAGTTTTTATTGTTTATGTTTTTCAAAGTAAAATTAATTTGAGAAGATTAAAAGGTTTTGTATATACCTTTTTAATTTTATTTATTTTATCACCTTTTGTTTATGCTTATATTTCAATTACCGAAACAGATAAAAGAACTAATTATTCTGGAAAAGAAATTTCTAAACTTGTTCAAAAAAAATGGGACGAAAATTTTTCAAATAAAATTGGACTGGTAGGAGGAGATGAATGGTATGGAGGGAATCTATCGTATCATCTTAAATCTAGACCGAGATGGGATAATATTTTTGAAGGCAAAGATGATACTGCGATTAATAATGCTGAAGATGGATTTATTTTAATTGGCGATTTTAATATTTTGGAGAATATTTGTAGGGGAGTTTTTGTTAAAATAGAAAATAAAGGAATTTGCATGATAGGAAATAAAAAATGAAAAAATATGTAATTTTAATTTCTATTTTCAATGATTGGAAATCGGTTTTTAAGGTTTTGCAAGAAATAGATTTAGTTATTTCTGCGTGGGATGCCGAAGTTTCTATTTTGATTGTAAATGATGCATCTACTGAAAAAATAAATTCAATTAAATTAAATTTTAAAAATATTAAATCAGTTCGAATTATGAATATGAAAAAAAATCGTGGACACGGCAGATGTAATGCTGCTGGTTTAAAATTTTTAACAGAAAAAGAAAATTTTGATCATGTTATTTTAATGGATGGAGATGGAGAAGATAGACCAGAGGATCTCACTTTAATTTTTAATAAATCTAAAGAAAATCCTTCAAAAGTGGTTACAGCAGATCGAATTAAGCGTTCTGAAGGTCCTTTTTTTAAATTACTTTACGAGTGTCATAAAATTCTGACTTATATCTTTACAGGGAAGCTTATTAAATTTGGTAATTATACCTGTTTACCAAAAGAATCGGCCAGCAGGTTAGTTAAAGAATCTTGTATTTGGAGTAGTTTTTCTGGTTCAGTAGTAAAAATCATATCTGATCGAGCTTCAGTACCGTCAATTAGAGGACGAAGATATTTTGGACCAACCCAAATGAATTTTTTTAAACTTTTGATACATTCTTTTTCTATTATTGCCGTTTTTAAATATTCTGTTTTTCTGAGAACAGCTATCTTTTCAGTTTTTATTTATGCTTTTAGACATCAAATTGGATTTTTGTCCTTTGCTCTTATCATGATTTTGCTAATTATTTTTAACATCTTGATCTTGCTAATTTCTTTTCGAGAAAATACTTCTGAATTAAAAAATTCTTTGAATAATATTAATAATATTGATGTTTTAAGCGATCTTAATAACAGGTAAAAAATCAAAACAAGCTGTATCAATTTTAGAAGCATGTTGCCTTTTGATGTTCCATTTTTTTTTAATCCTGCTTGTGCGATACTTAAAGCATTACGTCCGTATTTAAAATTTGTATGATCAATTGCTTTCATTAATTTTATTCTCTTTTCTTCATTGTTAACTTCTGCAAATAAATTTTTATTATAAATATCGACATCTTTTAAATCTGAAAAAACTATACCAGTTTTTTGATATTTATATCCTTTTACATATATGCTTTCTAATATGGCTAATGCTTTTTTTACTAATATAATGCTGTCATTAGTTCTTATTGGCAAATCAATAGATTTTGAATTTGAATAATAATTTTGATTTTTTTGGAAGGGGCTTGTTCTTATAAAAACGGTTATTTTTTTTACCGTTTGTTTATCTGTTCTTATTTTTTCAGCAGCATTAAGACAATGTGCTGTTATAGCTTCACTAAGCTCCTCTAATCTTGTAACTTTTTTTCCAAAAGATCTAGATACACAACAATTTTTTCTTTTTTCCTCATGAGGTTCTAAGGATACACATGGAATTCCTTTTAATTCCATTGCAGTGCGCGATCCAAAAACATTTGTATTTTTTTTTATCCATCCGTTGTGCATATTTTTAAGATCATAAGCAGTATTTATTCCATTTGTAATATAGAATTTTGTTAGTTGTTTTCCAACACCCCAGACATCATTTATTTTAATTTTTGAAAGAAGTTCATCTATCTGTTTTAAATTTATTAAATTAACAACTCCTGACTTTTCTGTCTTTGCAATATAATTAGCAGCCTTACTCAAAGTTTTGGTTGTAGCCATACCAATGCTAGTAGGTATACCTGTCCATTTTAAAACAGTTTCTCTAATTTTATAACCATGCTCTAGTAATTTTTCATTTTTAACCGAAGATAAATCCAAAAAAGCTTCATCAATCGAATAAACTTCCATTTGGGGTGAAAATTGTTTTAAAGTTTTCATAACTCTTCTTGATATATCTCCATATAATGAAAAATTTGTTGAAAAAATTTTTACATCATTCTCCTTTACTATTTTTCTTACTTTAAAATAAGGCTCTCCCATTTTTATTCCCAAAGCTTTAGCTTCTGATGATCTAGATATCACGCAGCCGTCATTACTTGAAAGTACCACAACTGGTTTTCTAATTATTGAGGGATTAAATAATCTTTCACAGGAAACATAGAACGAATTGCAATCTACTAGAGCTATTTTATTCTTACTATAAAGCATGAATAACGTAAGTTACTACACCCCAAATAAATATTTCGGGATTTTCAGTCAAATTAATTTTATCTTTTAAATTTTTAGATCCAGAAGTTAAAAAAGATTCATTTTTTTCTTTTACAAAACTTTTTACAACCAATTCTTCATTCACATTAACAATTACAGTTGAAAAGTTTTTTGGATTTAAGCTTCTATCTACCACCAAAAGATCACCATCACGAATTCCAATATTGTTCATAGATTTTCCCTGCACTCTAATAAGAAATGTTGATGGTATATTTTTTATCAAATGAGAGTTGAGATCGATGTCATCTTCTACATAATCTGTTGCAGGAGAAGGAAAGCCGGCTCCAACTTTACTCACGTGAAATGGTAATATTAATTTCATAATGTTCTATCTTTGTTCTAATTTATAATACGAAAGAAGATATAGCAATACGTAGAAAAGCGTCCAATAAGTTGTATTTTGAGTCCAAACAAGAATCTAAAATGAATCAAAACATGAACATCAAAACTAGATTTAGTTAAGTTGTGGATAAGTGTTACTAGAATATGAAAACCATGCTAAAAAATTTAAATTATAAAAAATGAAAAAACTAACTTGTCATTGTGGAGGAGTAGAAATTCAGGCTGGGCTACCTGAAACGGGATTTGAAAAACTTATGAGATGTAACTGCTCTCTTTGTAAAAGAAGAGGTTACATAATGACGCCAGTTGATCCAAAAAATTTTAGAATTATAAAAGGGCAAGATCTTTTGACACTTTATCAATACCATACAAAAGTAGCTGAGCATTATTTTTGTTCAAAGTGTGGGATTTATACTCATTCAAACCCAAGAAGCAATCATGATAAAGTTTATATGATAAACGTTGCGTGTATAGAAGGAGTAAAACCTTTTGAGTTAGAAAATATTACGGTTAACGACGGAATCAATCATCCTCTTGATAAAAAAAAATGAAAAAAACAGAAGATTGTTTTTTGAAAGTAAAAAATGATTATTTAAAATTTTTAAATAAAGAAAAAATTTTTAGTAAATCTATAGCTGCCGAAATAAAAAATTTGAAAAAAACTTACATACCTATTTCATTTTGGATCGAAAATAAATATAAAAAAAAGGGAAACACTTTATTCCTGGGCCTTTCAGGTGGGCAGGGCTCTGGCAAAACTACGGTTGTAAAAATTCTAAAAATTATTTTAAAAAAATTTTTTAAAAGAGAAATTCATATTAGTTCTATTGATGATTTTTACAAAACATTAAGAGAGCGAAACAAAATGTCATACACAACACATTCTTTATTCAAAACCAGGGGAGTTCCAGGTACACATGATACAGATTTGATAAAAAAACTTTTTTATTTTACAAGAAGAAAAAAATTTAGAAAAATAAAATTACCAAAGTTTGATAAATCAATAGATGACCGTTTAAAAAAAAAATACTGGTTTAATATGAAAAAAAAGCCAGAAATAGTAATATTGGAAGGTTGGTGTGTTGGAGCTAAACCCCAATCAAATTCTTTAATTAAAAAACCAATAAACATTCTTGAAAAATATGAGGATAGAGATTTGATATGGAGAAAATTTGTAAATGAAAAACTTAAGAAGGAATACAAAAAAATTTTTGCAATGATTGATTATTATATTTTTATGAAAATTCCAAATTTTAATATGGTTTTTAAATGGAGGTTATTGCAAGAAAATAAATTGAAAAAAAAGTCGCAATCTAGAAAAAAAATAATGTCCTTTGATGAAATAAAGCGTTTTATAATGTTTTATCAAAGAATTACTTTGCAAATGATTAAAGATTTAAGTAAATCTGCATCTGTTGTTATGTTATTGAATAAAAATCATAAAATAAAAAGGGTATTATTTAGATCATAGAAATGAAATATTTTTTTAAAATTATTTTAATCATATCGTTTGCTTTAATTCCTATAGAGTCTAGAGCAAATACATTATTAGATTCATTGAGTTCAGCTTATTCGAAAAATCCTAAATTAAATGCAGAAAGGGCTAGCATGCGTGCCTCAAGAGAAGAAAAAAGAGAATCTGTTAGTGAATTTCTTCCAAGTGTTACACTTGAAGGTTATGTGAGCGAACAAGAAAATACAAATCCAGGGGATGATACAAATTTTGAACCTTCTGAACAATCGGTGACAATAGAACAAAAAGTTTTTCAAGGCGGTAGTGGAGTTGCAAATTTTATAAAAAAAAAACACGGACAAACATTAGGAGAATTTAAGCTTAAAAAAATTGAACAGGAAATTTTATTAGAAGCTGCTAAAGTTCACACCAAATTATTATTAAATAGAAAAAAAGTAAACATTAATTTGATGAATATCGATTTACTTGAAAGACAAGTTGAGACTGATCAAAATAGACTTGAGAAAGGCGAAATAAGTCTAACAGATTTGGCCCAATCAGAATCATCTCTTGCAGGCGCAAGAGCACAACTAATTACTGCTCAAAATGATCTAGTAACTAGCAAAGCAAATTTTGAAAAAGTTGTCGGAAAATCGCCAACAGACAATATTCAAGAAAATATAGAAATAAATTTAAATTTACCCGAAAGCCTAAGTGCTGCTTATGCCATTTCTAATTCTGAAAATCCTGATTTACAAATATCTTCACTGGAATTTAAACAAGCGAAACTAGATGTAATTATTGCTGGTTCAGATCTTTCTCCTTCTGCTACAGTATCCTATAAAGTTGCTGAACAAGACGATTTTAGTTCTACTGTACAAGATAGAACTCAACAAACTGTAAAAGCTACTGCAACATGGCCTTTGTTTGCAGGAGGAAGTAATTTATTTAGTTTAAGAAAATCACAGGAGCTTAGAAATCAGAAAGAACTTTTATTACAGGATAGTAAAAAGAAAATAGAAACAGACGTGGCTAATGCTTGGTCCAATTACCAATCTTCTAAAAGTGTATTAGATGCAATAAGATCACAGGTAAAAGCTGCAGAAATTGCAAATGAAGGAATAACATTAGAATATGAATCTGGAAATAGCAGAACCACTTTGGAAGTTATCCAATCACGAACAATTTTGCTGGATTCCAGAATAAATCTGGCAATTTCAGAAAGAAATTTTCTTATATCTCAATTTAATCTTTTATCAGCGGTAGGCAGACTTACTGCAAAGCAATTAAATTTAAAACAATAAATTTTTTCATATTGTTAGAAAGTCTTGAATTTAAAGGATTTTATTAACTATTGATAAAAAGAACAAAATGTGTACATTTATATTTATGATTCGTTAATTAAATTTTAAAAAAAAAGGCAAATTATGACTAAAAATAACTTAAAAATAGTGAAATCAGGCAAAAATCAAGAAGTAGAAGCTAAAGAGAAAAATAAAGCTTTAGAAGCAGCAATCAGCCAAATAGATGAAAACTTTGGAAAAGGTTCAGTAATGAAACTTGGCCAAAAGGCAGCCATAAATGTTGAAGCTGTATCAACAGGATCTTTGAGTTTGGATTTGGCTCTTGGAATTGGAGGACTTCCAAAAGGTAGAGTTATAGAAATTTATGGTCCAGAATCATCTGGAAAAACAACTTTGGCTCTACAAGTAATAGCGGAATCTCAAAAAACAGGTGGAATTTGTGGTTTTGTTGATGCTGAACACGCTCTAGATCCAATTTATGCTAAAAAATTAGGTGTAAAAACTGAGGAACTTTTAATATCCCAACCAGATACTGGTGAGCAAGCTTTAGAAATAGCTGATACATTAATCAAGTCAGGGTCTATTTCAGTTTTGGTAGTCGATTCTGTTGCAGCGTTGACACCAAGAGCAGAACTAGAAGGAGAAATGGGCGATCATCATGTTGGTTTGCAATCACGATTGATGAGCCAAGCTCTTAGGAAATTAACAAGTTCAATAGCAAAAACTAATACCATGGTTATATTTATTAACCAAATAAGAATGAAAATTGGAATAATGTTTGGAAACCCAGAAACAACATCAGGTGGAAATGCTTTAAAGTTTTATTCTTCAGTTAGAATGGATATTAGGAGAATAGGTGCTATTAAAGAAAAAGAACAAATTATTGGTAACTCTACAAGAGTTAAAGTAGTAAAAAATAAAGTTTCCCCTCCGTTCAAAGTTGTAGAATTTGATTTGATGTATGGTAAAGGTATCAGCAAATCAGGAGAATTGATCGATCTGGGTGCGAAAGCTGAAATAGTTGAAAAATCTGGCGCATGGTATGCTTACAAAGGAGAAAAAATTGGTCAAGGTCGAGAAAATGCCAAAATTTTTCTTGAAAAAAATCCTAAAATTGCCGCGGAGATTGAAATGGCCATTCGAACAAAAGCAGGCTTAATTTCTAAGAAAATCGAAGGAAACCCAGCGGTTGAAAAAACCGATACAACTAAAAAAAATTAAAACAATTAACAGTTAGCTCTCTAATAGAAAGGTGCTTGTAAAAGCACCTTTCTTCTCGTCTAGACATCATTCTAAAAAACTGTATTTATAAGATAGATGGCTAAAAAAACACTAAAAAACGTAAGAAAAGCATTTTTAAACTACTTTTCCAACAACAAACATAAAATTGTGGATTCTAGTAACTTAGTACCAAGCAATGATCCAACGTTAATGTTTACAAATTCTGGCATGGTTCAATTTAAAAATGTTTTCACAGGTCTTGAAAAAAGAGATTATAAAAGGGCTGTTACATCTCAAAAATGTGTTAGAGCTGGCGGAAAACACAACGACCTAGAAAATGTTGGTTATACACCAAGGCATCACACTTTTTTTGAAATGTTAGGAAATTTTTCATTTGGTGATTATTTTAAGGATGTTGCTATTGAATTTGCATGGAATTTAATCACTAAAGAGTTTCAAATACCAAAAAATAAACTCAGCGTGAGTGTTTATGATCAAGACAAAGAATCCTTTAATTTGTGGAAAAAAATTGCAGGGCTACCGGAAAATAAAATTTATAAAATAGCCACAAATGATAATTTTTGGTCGATGGGAGATTTAGGTCCATGTGGACCATGTTCAGAAATATTTTATGACCATGGAGAACATTTAAAAGGAGGGCCTCCAGGCAGCAAAGATCAAGATGGAGATCGTTTTATCGAAATATGGAACTTGGTATTTATGCAATTTGAACAAATTTCAAAAAACAAAAGAATAAATTTGCCTAAACCATCAGTAGATACAGGAATGGGTTTAGAAAGAATTTCGGCTTTACTACAAGGCACTCATGACAATTATGAGATAGATCACTTTAAAAATTTAATCGAAGCTTCTTCAAATTTGACTAAAAGTAAAGCGACTAAAGAAAATATAGCAAGCCACAGAGTCATTGCAGACCATCTTAGAGCTAGTTCATTTTTGATTGCAGAAGGAGTTTTACCTTCAAATGAAGGTAGAGGTTATGTGCTAAGAAGAATAATGAGAAGAGGAATGAGACATTCACACACGTTGGGTAGCAAGGAGCCGATTTTTTATAAAATGGTACCAACATTAATTAAAGAAATGTCAGATTCTTATCCAGAATTAAAAAGAGCCGAACCATTAATTACAGAGACATTAAAAACAGAGGAAGAAAAATTTTCTTCATTGCTTAATAGAGGTATAGAAATTTTAAATGAAAATTTAAATAAAGTAAAAAATAATTCTTTTCCTGGTGAAGTTGCTTTTAAATTATATGATACTTATGGTTTTCCATTAGATCTTACAGCAGATATTTTAAAAAATAAAAATATTAAAGTTGATAACGCTGGTTTTGATAAAGAAATGGAAAAAAGTAAAAAATTAGCTCGTGCTAATTGGAAAGGATCTGGTGATAAATCTTTAGAAGAAAAATGGTTTAAAGTTAGAGAGCAACTCAATGCCACAGAGTTTTTAGGTTATGAATTTGATAAACTTGAAGGAGTCGTTCTTAAAATATCAAAAGGTAAGAATTTTGTGGAAGAAGCGACAACTGGTGATGAAGTTGAAATAGTTACCAACCAAACACCTTTTTATGCTGAGTCTGGGGGTCAGGTCGGTGACAAAGGAATAATTTATTCTAACAATTGCAAGGTAGTTATTGAAGATACTCAAAAGAAAATAGGTGATCTTCATGTACATTTCGGAAAAATCGACAAAGGTTCTTTAAAAGTTAATCAAAGTGTAAATATGGAAATCGACATTAACAGGAGAAATAATGCTAGAGCTTATCATTCAGCTACGCATTTGCTTCATGAAGCTTTAAGAAGAACACTTGGTAAGCATGTTACTCAAAAAGGTTCTTTAGTGAGTTCCGAAAAACTTAGATTTGATTTTAGTCATAATAAACCTATAGAAAAAAATGAAATTGAAAAAATAGAAAGATACGTTAATGACATGGTCAACACCGCAGCGGACGTTAAAACTAGAATTATGACACCAAAAGAAGCAGTAGAAAAAGGTGCTTTAGCTATGTTCGGTGAAAAATATGGAGATGAAGTTAGAGTTTTATCTATGGGAAAAGAAAATGATGGTTATTTTTCAACTGAGCTTTGTGGAGGAACGCATGTTAAAAATACAAAAGATATTGGAAAGTTTAAAATAATAGACCAGTCATCAATTGCGGCTGGGGTTAGAAGAGTTGAGGCTTTAAGAGACAAGCAATTAGAAATTTATGAGAAATCTTTAAGAAAAGACAAGTCTTTAAAAGAAAAAACTTTAAAAGATCAAATAGATTCAATTAAAAAAGAATTATCAAAATATAAAGTCAAACCTGATCATAATGATGATTTAGAGTTATCTATAAATATAAAAAATCTTAACAAGCAATTAGAGACTATTAAAATTCAAAATATTATTAAGGATAAAAACAAGAATGTTATTAAGGATAAAAAAATAGGTTCTTTTACTTTAAGATACCAAGTTCTTACAGATTTTCCTCCGAAAGAACTTAGAAGCGTGGTAGATCGTAGCAAAAAAGATATTAAAGAAGGTATCGTGGTTGGATTTTCCACTTTTGAAGGAAAAGTGGGTGTAGCAGTTGGTGTAACAAAAGAGTTAACTAAAAAATATGATGCAATAGAACTCGTAAAGATTGCTTCTAAAGAGCTTGGTGGTAAAGGAGGGGGAGGCAGAAAGGATTTTGCACAAGCGGGTGGTGTGAATAAAGATAAAATAGAAGAGGCTTTCAAAACTCTAAGGAAGAAAATTAATTAAGACTTCTTTTTAAATTAGAATCTATAGCTTCTAGAAATTGATTTGTGGTAAAATATTTTTGATTTTTACTAATCAAAATGGCTAGATCTTTGGTCATAGAGCCACTCTCAACAGTTTGTATACAAACTTTTTCTAAAGTTTTTACATATTTTTTTAAATCCTCGTTACCATCTAACTTTCCTCTATGATACAAACCTCTTGCCCATGCAAAGATAGAAGCTATGGGGTTTGTTGAAGTTTCTTCACCTTTTTGGTGCATTCTATAATGTCTAGTGACGGTTCCATGAGCTGCTTCAGATTCTATAATTTTGCCATCTGGTGATATCAGAGCGCTTGTCATAAGGCCTAATGAACCAAATCCCTGAGCAATCGTATCTGACTGAACATCGCCATCATAGTTTTTACATGCCCAAATATAATTTCCATTCCATTTCATTGCGCACGCAACCATATCGTCTATAAGTCTATGTTCATAAGTTATTTTTCTTTCTTTAAATTTTTTTTCAAATTCTTTTTTATAAACTTCTTGAAACAAATCTTTAAATCTTCCATCATATTTTTTTAGAATCGTATTTTTTGTAGAAAGATAAACTGGCCATTTTCTATTTAGGCCATAATTCATACAAGCTCTAGCAAAATCTTTAATAGATTGATCTAAGTTGTACATTGACAAAGCAACACCAGGTCCACTGAAATTAAAAACTTCAAATTCTTTTTTTTCTTTTCCATCTTCTGATGTCCATTTCATTTCTAACTTACCTTTACCCGGAACTTTAAAATCTGTTGCTCTATATTGATCACCAAAAGCGTGTCTTCCTATCACAATTGGATTTGTCCAACTGGGAACCAATTTTGGAATATTTTTACAAATTATAGGTTCACGAAAAACTGTTCCACCCAGGATATTTCTAATAGTACCATTTGGAGATCTCCACATTTTTTTTAGTTTGAATTCTTTTACACGGTTTTCGTCAGGAGTGATCGTTGCACATTTAATTCCTACTCCAATTTTCTTTATGGCATTGGCACTATCTATCGTTATTTTATCTGATGTCTTGTCTCTATTTTTTATGCCTAAATCGTAATATTTGATATCTATATCGAGATAAGGAAGAATTAGTTTTTTTTTGATAAAATCCCATATTATTCGCGTCATTTCATCACCATCTAGCTCAACTACGGGATTTTTTACTTTAATTTTAGCCATTATATTTCAATTTTATTAATTGAATTTAATTACTTAATATACATATTAGCTTAAAATTACAAAGTATATAAATATGATTGATATTTTATTTCCAAAACTTCATGATGAAGGCTATAGATTTTTAGCTATTGCCGCTGTCGTAACATTTATTCTTTTATTAATTTCTAATTTTTTTGGAATAATTAGTTTAATTATAACTATATGGATGTATTATTTTTTTAGGGATCCCAAAAGATTTCCAATTAATGATGAAAATTACTTACTTAGTCCAGCAGATGGAATTATATCACAAATTATTCAAACAAACGGACCAAATGAATTAGGTTTAGAGAATAAAAAATTTACTAGAGTAAGTATTTTTATGAATGTTTTTAATTGTCACGTTAATAGGGTTCCTTCATCAGGAAAAGTAACAAAAATATTTTATAAATCTGGAAAATTTTTAAATGCTTCTCTTGATAAGGCCAGCGATGATAATGAAAGAAATTATGTTAGAATAAAGAATAATAATGGAGATGAATTAATTTTAGTTCAAATAGCGGGACTAATAGCCAGAAGAATTGTTTGTGAGGTTTTAGAAAACGATGAAATTAAACAAGGAGATAAATTTGGAATTATAAGGTTTGGTAGTAGAGTTGATTTATATTTTGAAAATTATAAAATATTAGTTCGTAAAAATCAAAAAACAATTTCTGGGGAAACTTTAATAGCAAAGAAAATTTAAAATGATTGAAAATAAAAAAGAATTTAAATTAATTTCAAAAAAGAATCCAAAGTCTCTTTTACCAAATGCTCTAACTATTTTTGGTGTATGTTTAGGTTTAAGTTCAATTAAATTTGCAATTGATATAAATTATTCCATGGCAGTAATAGCCATAGCTTTCGCTGCAATACTCGACACTTTGGATGGAAGGGTAGCTAGATTAGTAAAAGGAACATCCAAGGTTGGAAAAGAATTAGATTCTCTTACTGATGTTATTAGTTTTGGAGTTGCGCCAGGATTTATAATGTATTTTTGGACTTTAAATGAAATAGGAAAATTCGGATGGATGCTTGTTTTAATTTATGCAGTATGTTGTGCGCTGCGTCTAGCAAGATTTAATCTAACAACTATTGAAGAAAATGAGACATGGAAAATAAATTTTTTTGAAGGCGTGCCATCCCCTGCAGCTGCTGGTTTAGTATTATTGCCCTTAATATTAAACTTAAGTGGATTAAATCAATTGGGAAGTTCAGCAATTGTAAGCTCTATTGTAATTTTAATAACATCAATTTTGATGGTAAGCAAAATACCCACTTATTCATTAAAAAGAATTATAATTCCACGACATTTCACAATTTTTTTATTATTAGGAATCGGAATATACTTAAGTCTTGTAATTTTTTATACTTTCGAAACTTTATTTTTTAGTGGTTTAATCTATATTATTCTTATGCCAATAAGCTATTTTCATTACAAACATCTAAATAAAAAATCGGTCATTACTAGCGTTCAAGATGTAGATGAAGATGTACTATAAAAATTTAATAATAAAAATTTAAAAAGTAATAATTATTTGAAAAAAAATAAAATTTCAAAAAATTGGCTTATCAAACAAAAAAAAGATTCTTTCTTTATACAATCCAAGATCTACGGATATAGATCTAGATCAGCCTTTAAATTAATAGAAATGAATAAAAAGTTTAAATTTTTAAAAAAAAATTCATCTTTATTAGATTTAGGATCTAGTCCAGGAGGATGGTCTCAAGTAGCAAGAAAAGAGATAATCAAAGGAAAAATTTTGGCACTAGATATTAAATTTATGGAGAAAATTGGTAATGTTGATTTTATTCAGGGAGACTTTTCTGAAAAGGAAATTTATAAAAAAATATTTTCTTATTTTAATAATAAAATTGATGTGGTGCTGTCAGATATGGCCGCAAATACCACAGGCAGCAAAATGATTGATTCATACAGAACTGGTGAACTTTGCTTAAATGCGATGAAATTGGCTAAGGAAATTTTGAATCCAGACGGTGTTTTTTTGTCAAAAATATTTATGGGGTCTGTATATGAAGAAATTAATGAAAAAGCCAAAAAATACTTTAAAAAGATTGTTAAATACAAACCTTTATCAAGCAAAAAAGAATCTAAAGAAATTTATATTTTTTGCAAAGGTATTTTAAAAATATGATACATAGAGCTAAATAGTTTAATTATGAAAAAAATTTTTTTTTTAGTAAATATCTTAGTTGTTTATTTATTTTTAATTTCAAGCGGGATAACTAAACAAATCAATTATTTTGACAAAGGGATAAAACTTTTCAAAAATAAAGAATTTGATAAATCAAAAATTTTATTTGAGAGGGATATAGTTTTTAATCCCAAAAATGAGAGATCATATTTATATCTAGCCAAAATTTTTAATAAAGATAAAAATGATAAAGAAGAGGAAATCAACTTAAACAATGTTTTATTATTAAATCCACAAAATGATGAAGCCTTATATATGCTTACACTTTTAAAAATTAAGCAATCTGATTATGACCAAGCAAAAGAATTAATTGATAAATTTATTTTAGTTTGTAGTTCTTTCTGTTCAAAAAAAAAAGAGATTCAAGATAAATTATTAAAATTGACTCCAGAAGATGCAAAAAATAACAATTAAAAAAATTTTAAGCAAAAAAAATAAAATTCCAATAACTTGTATAACCGCATACTCAAAAGCAGTAGCACAAATAGCTGACAGATATTGTGATATAATTTTAGTTGGAGATTCTCTAGGAATGGTTTTGCATGGCATGAAAACAACTAGAGAAGTTAAAATTGATCACATGATTCTTTACGGCAAAACTGTAAAAAACTTTGTAAAGAAAAGTTTAGTTGTTCTTGATATGCCATATAGAACTTATACTAATAAATTTATTGCATACAAAAATGCCAAGAAAATAATTAAATTAACAAGATGTGATGCTATTAAATTAGAGGGTGGCAAAAAGATAGCAAAAATAATTAAATATCTTGTAGATAAAGGAATTCCAGTAATGGGTCATGTTGGCTTGTTGCCTCAATCTTCTGCTACCTTTAAATTGAAAGGTCGGAATTTTATGCAGAGGAAAAAAATATTACAAGATGCTTTAGCAGTTTCAAATGCTGGGGCTTTTGCAATAGTAATAGAATGTGTTGTTGAAAGTTTAGCTAAAAAAATAACAAAAAGTGTTTCTATTCCGACCATAGGTATTGGAGCATCTAAATACTGTGATGGTCAAATACTTGTTATAGATGATATGTTGGGTATAAGTGATTTTTTTCCAAAATTTGTTAAGAGATATTCAAATTTAAAAGAAATTATTGATAAAAGTATAAAGAATTATACTAAAGACGTAAAAACGAGAAGATTTCCTTCTTCAAAAAATGTGTATAAATAAAAGAAAAACTAAATGAACGAAGATTTAATCCAGGCACAATATGACATTACCAAAAAATCAAAACTAAAAAGATTTTACGAATCAAATAAAATTTTAATATTTTCATCTATATTAGTTCTAACAATTATTTTTGTCTCTTTTGGTATTTATTTTGAAAAAAAGGAAAAAGATAGGATTTTGCTATCAGAAAATTATATCCAAGCTAAAATATATCTTGAAAACAAAAATAAAAAAGAAGCTGTAAACATATTAAAAAAAGTGATTTTTGCTAATGATTCCACTTATTCAACGCTAAGTTTTTTTTTAATATTGAATCAAAATTTAGTTACTGATCATGAAGAACTATCAAATTTATTTAATCATTTATTAAACAATAATAAATTTGATAAAGAAGTTAAAAATTTGTTAATTTATAAAAAGGCTTTACTTAGTTCAGATTTTATAAGTGAATCACAATTGTTAATAGACATACAGCCGCTATTAAATTCGGAAACTTTATGGAAACCACACGCTCTGTTATTGATCGGGGATTATTTTGTATCAAAAAAGGAATATATAAAAGCAAGAGAATTTTACAATCAAATCCTTTTGATAAAAAATTTACAAAAAGATTTTTATGACCAGGCTAAATCAAAACTTATTTTCATTAAAAATGATTAATAAAAAAAATTTGGTTTTTTTATTAGTATTTGTTTTGTTAAATAATTGTTCTTTTGATAACAAAACAGGAATTTGGGGTGGAAGCAAAGAAGAAAAAAGAAAAATTTCTCAATTAGAAGAAGAACAGAGCAAAATAATTGATGTAAACAAGGTTTATTCATCCGACGATATTTATTCAAAAGAAATAGATCTAATCAAAAATATTAGTTTATCAAAAGCTAAAAAAAATATGTCTTGGGAAATGTCAAGTTTAAATCATCAAAATTTTCTTGGTAATATTTATTTGACTGGAATAGATAATATTTTTTTAAAAAAAAAAGTTGGGAAGAATAAATTTACTATGTCAAAGATTATGGCTTCTCCTTTAATATATATGAATAATATAATTTTTTCGGATAATAGAGGTACGATCTTTAATATAAGCGACACAGGAAGTGTAAACTGGAAAAAAAATATATATAAAAAAATTTATAAAAAAATATACAAAAATTTAAATTTTTCTATTTATCAAAATAATATTTACGTAATTGATAATATTGGTTTTATATATGCAATTTCTTTGGATAGAGGAGAACTTGTTTGGATTAAAAACCACGGAATACCACTGAAATCAAATATAAAAATCTTTGATGATAAGATTTTTTTAATTAATCAAGATAATAGAATTCTTTGCCTAAATACGAATGACGGTTCTAAAATTTGGGATATTAGATCTGTATCATCTTTTATAAAGTCAGAAAATTTTTTATCTCTAGCTGTTACTAAAAAAGGAGATGTTATTGTTATTAATTCTTCAGGAGATTTGTTAAAAGCCAAGGGTAGTAATGGAAATATTTATTGGGCTTTAAATACATCAAGCTCAATTCTTACAGATGCTACAGATTTTTTTAAATCTTCTGAAATTGTAATAAATAATGACGACATTATATTTTCAGCAGGTTCTTCAATTTTTTCTTATCATTTAAATAGTGGCAAAATAAATTGGGAGCAAAAATTAAGTTCAATTGGAGCACCAATCATAGATGGAAAAAATATTTTTTTTGTGACTGATAATGGTTATTTTATAATAATGGACAAAGATACAGGAAAAATAATTTCTTCAAATAATATTTTAAAAATTTTAAAAAGAAAAAAACAAGCAACTCAGATAACAGGTTTTATTATGGGTTCAGGAAAAATTTATTCAGTAACTTTAAATGGGTATTTAATTGTAAGTTCAGCTGTTACTGGAAAAGTTGAATTTTTTAAAAAAATTGGAGATTCTATTATTACATCTCCAATTATAAATAATGGAAAATTATATATATTGACAAAGAAATCTCGAATTTTTGGATTAAGTTAAATTAATTTTTTAATATTAAGATTTTGAAGAAATAAAAGATAGTTGTTTGTCCATAAAGTCTTTATCATTTACATCGATGGGTTTAACAGGATATTCGCCAGTAAAACAGTGATCAGTAAATTGTGGATATGAAGAATTTCTTTTTGCATATCCCATAGACTTATATAAACCTTCAATTGATAAAAATTGTAATGTAGTTGCGTTGATAAATTTTCTCATTCCTTCTAAATCGTATTTTGAAGCAAGTAATTCGTCCTTATTTGGCGTGTCTACACCATAATAATCAGGATATTTAATTGGAGGAGAAGCAATTCTTAAATGAACTTCTTTTGCACCGGCGTTATAAAGCATTTTTATAATTTTTACTGAGGTTGTTCCTCTTACTAAAGAATCGTCAATTAAAATTAAACTTTTATTTTTTATAAGAGTTTTATTAATGTTATGTTTTAGTTTTACTCCAAAGCTTCTTATTTGCTGTGTTGGTTCAATAAAAGTTCTACCTACATAATGATTTCTAATGATACCTAACTCAACATTCTTTTTAACTTCTTCTGAATAACCTATAGCAGCAGGAACACCAGAATCTGGAACAGGTATTATTAAATCTGATTCTATATGATTTTCCTTAGCTAATTGAGCTCCTAACTTTTTTCTATATTCATAAACGCTAGTATTATTTATGATACTATCGGGTCTCGAAAAATAAATATATTCAAAAACACATGGACGTTCTTTTATTTTTGGAAATGGTTTAAGACTTTCTAATCCATCCTCAGTTATTACGACCATCTCGCCATTTTCCACTTCTCTAATAAATTTAGCTCCAATAATATCAAATGCACAAGTTTCTGATGCTAATACATATGATTTTTGAAGTTTGCCAATAACCAAAGGTCGTATTCCAAAAGGATCTCTAATACCTATTAATTTTTTATTTGTTAATATTGTTAATGCGTAACCTCCTTGGATTTTAAAAAGGGCATCAATTATTTTATCAACTATTTTAGATCGTTTTGATTTTGCTATAAGTTGAACTATAGTTTCTGTATCAGATGTAGTCTGAAAAATAGAACCATTTTTAACTAATTCTTTTCTCAAGTGATGGGCATTACTTAAATTTCCATTATGAGCAATACCAATACCACCTGAGTGAAGATCTGCAAAAAAAGGCTGAACATTTTTTATTAAATTATTTCCTGCTGTTGAGTAACGATTATGACCAATGGCATAATTACCAGACAATTTTTCTAAAATTTTTCCTTTAGTAAAATTATCTCCAACTAATCCAAGTCTTCTTTCTGCATAAAAATTTTTTTCATCAAATGTGACAATACCACAACCTTCCTGTCCCCTATGTTGTAAAGCATGTAAACCCAATGCGGTAAGAGCTGCAGCATCTTTATTATCAAAAATGCCAAAAACTCCACATTCCTCTTTTAATCGTGTCATTTAAATTTTTTCTATTCTTTCTTCTGTTTCTTCGTAGTATTCTTTACTATTAGGAAATTCATCAATCAAGAACTCGCTTCCTTTATATATTAATTCGAAAGAATGAGTACCTTCAGCTTTTAATGGCCATTTTTGATGTGGATAAAACCAATTAATTAGAGAAAAAATACACACACAAACTACATATCCTCTAAATATTCCAAAAAATAAACCAAAAATTTTGTCTACTGAACCAAGGCCAGTCCATGTGACTGCGCTGGCAATGGCTTTACCTATATTAATTATTATGAAAAGTGAAACTATATATATAAAAATTCCTAGGACAATATCAGTAATAAATTTTGATTCTATATAATCTTGCACCCAGGGACTTATTTTTGGCACTAATATAATTGTTATTACTAAAGCAAGTAACCATTTTGAAAATGATAATAGGCTTAACATAAATCCTTTTGCAGCACATTGTGCCATGGAGTAAACAATAATTAAAAAAACAATTAGATCAAAAGCTGAAATGTTACCTTGTATAAAATCTATTACGTCAGGCATTACCAAAAGGTTTTACTATTAAAATCAGTTTTGGCAAGAGCGTTAAGACTGAAATCATAGCTAAAAGCATTGCTATTCCTGTAAAAACTCCGAAATAGATTGTTGGTATAAAATTAGATAGTACAAGTATAGAAAAACCAAAAACAATTGTTATAGAAGTATTTAAAATAGCCACCCCAACAGTATCATGACATTTTTCAAGAGATGCATTGTAATTGTTAGTTTTTCTAAATTCTTCTCTAAATCTATAAATATAATGGATACTGTTATCAACGGCTATACCTATGGTTATAGCGGCAATAGTTATTGTCATCATATCAAGAGGTATTTCTAGTAGACCAATAATACCTAGAATTAAAAAGGCTGCCATAAAATTTGGCACAACACCTATTAGAGACAAAGTTACATTTCTAAATAAAATTAAAAACATTGTAGTGATGCCTGCCATCACAACGCCCAAAGTTAATATTTGAGATTTAAATAAACTCTGTAATAAATTATTAAAAAGAATAAGTACACCAGCCAATTTAAATTCTTCACGTTTTAATCCTAATTGATTTTCTAAATCATAGTTTATTTTTTTTATTAATTCATTTCTTCTAAGATCCTCTTTGGAGTCCAAGACTCTTAAACTAATTCTTGCTTCATTATTTTCTATAGAGATATAGGGATCAATTATTTCTTTTTTTATTGAATCGGGTATTTTAGTATACAAAACTCCCATTTCTAATCCTTGTAATTTTTTTCCATTATTTAAATCTTCAGCAACTCTAACCATAGATGCGAAAGATATAACTTTACCAACTGATGGCAAATTATCCAGGTAATCATGCACTTGGGTAATTATATCTATTTTGTTTCTTGTAAACCAATATTTTTCATTATCGGCATCTTCATCATCCCAATTATCAAAATCATCTTCTTCTTCCTGCTTTTTTTCATTACCTGGAAATTTTACAATTACATCAAGAGGTGTTGTTCCCCCAAGCTCATCATCAATTAATTTCATACCTTTGTATATTTCAGTTTCTTTATCAAAATAATTTATGAAACTATTTTCTACTTCAAGCTTTGTTATACCAATAATACTTACAATAATAACAAGTAGCGCTGAGGAGAAAATAGTTTTAGTATTTTTTTGTGCAACTTTACTTAAAAAAGAAGTAATTATTGATTTTTTTTCTACTTTATAAGTTGTACTTTCTTTGCTTAAGATATTTAAAATTGCTGGCAGTAAGGTAAAAGTTATGGATAAAGAAACCAAAAGTCCTACAGTCATCATCCACCCAAAATCAATTATAGGTTTAATGCCACTAAAAATAAGTGATAAAAAAGCGCATATAGTTGTGAGCACGGTGTAGAGTATTGGCCAAAACATTTTTTTTGAAGTCCAAAGTATTGCTTCACTATTTGAAATATTTGGATTTTCTTTTTTTAATTGTAAATATCGAACACTCATATGAATATTCATAGCCATAGTTAAAATAAGCATTAGAGCAATAAAATTTGAAGATATAACTGTAACTTTCCATCCTAATAATCCTAGTAGACCAACCATAATACAAACCGAAAAAAAACAACTTAAAAGTGGAATAAATACCCACGTTAGACTTCTGAAAACGAACCAAAGTGTGCAAACAATGAAAAGAAAAACTCCAGCCCCAAATACTACTATGTCATTTTTAACATAAGTCATCATGTCATCAGCAATCATAGGGATACCTCCCAAATGAATTTTAGCTGTATCTTTATGTTTTTTTATTATCTTTCGAATTTCTATTATATTTTGATGGTTTTTTTTATTATAAGACTTTTTATAACTATCATATATTTCTAAAAATTTTTTATATTCTTTTTTCTCTTTAGAGCTTAATAATTGTTTGTCTATTTTATCCAAATAGCTATTTTTAGTTTTTATAAGTTCAGATAATTTTTTGTCGATTTTGATATAAACTAATATTCCAGTAGTTTTTCCATCTTTGCTAATTACAAATTCTTTATAAATTGGGCTATTAATAATTTCATCAAAACCTCTTTTTTTATCTGCATCTTTGCTAGATAATGTTTTAAAATTCTTAATTCTTTCTGTAAGAGGATCATCATTATTTTTAAGTAATGGGACATCTAAAATAGTTATTACATTATTTGCCCAGCTTAAATTTATTAAGTCATTTTTTAAATTTGTAAGATTTTTAATTGTATCAGGATCTAACAAATCATTTTTTGGGGTATAAGTTAGTACCAAAAAATCTTTTGATCCATACTTGGTGTTTACTTCTCTTAAATATTTTAAGTCAGGATCGTTTTCTAGAAGAAGAGTGTCTGAAGATGCATCTAATTGAAAGTTTTTCGCAAAATATCCAAAGCTTAACAACAAAACAATAAGAATTAGTAAAGTAAATTTAGGTTTTTTAATTATTAAATTATTATATATTTTTTCAAACATTGAAGCGGCAAAGTTATTTAGTTTCTAGATCTTTGAACTTAGTATACATTGCTTCAAATTCAACTTTAACATTTCCTGTTGGTCCATGCCTTTGTTTACTAATCATTATCTCTGCTAAGCTAGATATTTCATCCATTTTTTGTTGCCATTCCGCATGTTCAATTGATCCCACGGTAGGTTCTTTTCTTTCAAGATAATAAGCTGCTCTATAAACAAACATCACAACGTCAGCATCTTGTTCAATAGATCCAGATTCTCTTAAATCGGCTAATTGTGGTTTCTTATCATCTCTTTGCTCGACCGCACGTGATAGTTGGGATAAAGCTAGCACAGGTACATCCAGCTCTTTTGCTAAAGCCTTTAAACCCTGAGTTATTTCAGATATTTCTTGGACTCTATTGTATTCTTTTCTTCCACTAGATTTCATCAACTGAATATAGTCAACTACAATTAATTCTAGTCCAAAAAGTCTTTTGATTCTTCTGGATCTATTACTTATGGCTGCAATAGTAATAGCGGGGGTTTCATCTATGTATAAAGGCAGCTCAAATATGTTTTTAGATGTTTCTATAAATTGTTCAAATTCCTTTTCCGACACTTTTCCTCTTCTAATATCATTGGATCTTATTCTTGATTGTTCAGAAAGAATTCTTGTCGAAAGCTGCTCTGAAGACATTTCTAAAGAAAAAAAAGCTACAGTAGACTTAGTTCCTTTCTTTTCTATATTTTTTGCTGCGTGGAAAGCAATATTTGTAGCAAGAGCTGTCTTACCCATGGAAGGTCTTCCAGCAATAATAATTAAATCTTGTTTATGCATGCCACCTAATCTTGAATCTAAATCAGTTAATCCAGTTGGAACCCCAACTATACCTTCATCATTTTTATAAGCACTCTTAGCCATATCAATAGTTTGCTTAAGTGCACTTTCAAATTTCATAAAAGATTGATTAAAATGTCCTCTCTCGGCCAAATCGAATAAAGATTTTTCAGCATTTTGAATAATTTCTTCCCCTGATGAAGAAGGATCAATATTGCTATTATTAGCTTCGTGCATAACAATTTCTGAAATTTTAATTAATTCTCTTCGCACATGCATTTCTTGAACAATGTTTGCGTAATCAATAGCCTGTTTAGTCGATGTTGAAAATTTTGTAATTTTTATTAAATATTCTTGACCACCTAGTTCTTTTAAACCTTCGTTATTTTCAAAATGGTTTTTCAGAGTAATCGGATTAGCTAAAAGACCTTTATTTATTAAATTTTCTATGACTTCAAAGATTTTGACATGTATTGGATCAAAAAACTTTTGTGCATCTATAATTGGTATAATTTCATCAAAAATTTCATTTGAGACTAGAATAGAACCAATAACAGCCTGTTCAGCCTCAATATTACAAGGCATTTTATTTTGATGATTTTCAACTATTTTGAAAGGTTGTTGAGCCATGGCTATTTGCTAGCCATTTAATACTAAAAAGGTAAAAAAAAAAACTTGAAAGTTATACACTGAATAATCTTTCTGTGGAAAAAACAATGAGCAAAATTAATTTTCTTCTTCTTTTTTTACAACTTCAATATGAACTTTAGCCTGAATTTCAGAGTGTAAATTAATTATAGCGTCATAAGATCCAATTTTGTTTATTTGTTTATTCAAATCAATCTGTGAAGGCTTTATTTCTATTTTATCTACACTTTCTATAGCCTTTGAAAGCTCTTTGGGTTTTATAGATCCATATAATTCATTGTTGTCTTTTGCTTCTTTAGAAAATTTGTAACTTTTTTTATTAATAATGTCATAAGTTTTTTTAGCCTCTTTTTTTAAGGCAACATTTTTTTCATTAAGTTCAATTTTTTTTTTATTTACTAAGACTTTATTTTCTTTAGAAGCTTTAAGAGCTTTTCCATATTTTATTAGGAAGTTACGAGCATATCCTCTTTTAACTTTTACGGCATCTCCTATTTTTCCAAGATTTTTAATATTTTCTAGTAAAATAACTTCCATGATAATCTCTATATTAATGCCAAAAGTCTAGCCCTCTTTATTGATCTAGAAAGTTCTTTTTGTTTATTTAAAGAAACAGAAGTAACTCTCGAAGGTAAAATTCTTCCACTTTCAGAAATATATTTTTTTAACAATTTAATATTTTTGTAGTCTACTTTAGGAGCATTTTTTCCTGACAAGGGGCAAGCTTTGTGTAATTTCATATCTGGTTTTTGAAACAAGCTTAACTTTGAGTAATTGGAACTTTTTTGTTTTTTATTAAATCTTCTATTTTTTTTCATTTTTTATAGTTCTTTTTTTGAAAAATAATTTGTTTCAAGATCATGTTTTTTTACTCTTACTGTTAAAAATCTAATTAGCATTTGATCAATATTTCCTAATTTTTCTAATTCTTGAATTGTTTCTCCCATACCCTCAAATTTTATATGGAAATAAAAACCTTTTTTATTGCTTTTTATATTGTGCGAAAGGTTTCTCAATCCCCATTCTTCCACTTTTAAAACTTTTCCTGAGTTTTTTGCTATTATATCTTTATATTTATTGAGAAGTTGTTGACCTTGATTCTCTTGTAAATCTTGCCTTGCTATAAATGTATGTTCGTAACAATTCATTCACTTAATTCCATGGTTAATTCGATAATCTATCGAACAATCCACCATTTTATTGGTAGAGGTCGTGGTTTTATACTATTAAAATTTTCAATATACAACTATTAATTTTCAATTATATTATATTTTTATTATCTTATGCGTGCTGTTTTATTTCCAGGTCAGGGTTCACAATATGTAGGAATGGGGTCAGATTTTTATGAAAAATTTGATTTAGTAAAAAAAATTTTTGAAACAGTTGACAACACATTAGGTTTTTCTCTTTCACAAATTATATTAAATGGTCCCGAAGAAAAATTAAAACTTACACAAAATACGCAACCCGCAATCATGGCTATGGGAGTTTCAATATTTAATGTTATGAAAAATCACTATGATACAAACTTAAGTAATGCAAAATTTTTTGCTGGGCATTCTTTAGGAGAATATACAGCGCTTGTATGTGCGGGATCTTTGACTTTAGAAAGGGCTACTTACTTATTGCATGAAAGAGGAAAATCTATGCAGGAAGCAGTTGCTCCTGACCAAGGAGCTATGATAGCTGTACTTGGAATGAATATTGACGATGTTCAAAAAGAAATTAATTTACTTCCAAAAAAAGAAATTTGTGAAATTGCTAATGACAATAGTAATACTCAAGTTGTTGTTAGTGGGGAAAAAAAGACTATTGAAATACTTAGTAAAAATTTAAAAAAAAAAAAGAGAAAAAGTATACTTCTTCCCGTAAGTGCACCGTTCCATTGTTCTTTGATGAAAAAGGCTGCAGAAAGTATGAAAGATAAAATAATGAATACAAATTTTTTAAAACCAAAACCCAGCGTGATTAGTAATGTTACGGCTAAAGAAGAATCGGATGTTACCAAAATTAAGCCATTATTAATTGATCAAATAACATCAACTGTTAGATGGAGAGAAAGTGTAGATTGTATGATAAAAAAAGGAGTTACAAATTTTTTAGAAATTGGACCTGGTAAAGTTCTTTCTGGTTTAATAAAAAAAATGAATAAAGATGTTAAAATATCAAATATTAACTCTATGGAAGATATAACTAAATGATTAATTTTAAAAATAAAAATATTTTAATTACAGGGGCGAGTGGAGGAATAGGAGATAGTTTAGTTAAAAAATTTGTTTCACTTGGAGGCAATGTTTTAGGCAGTGGTACAAAAGCTGAAAAATTAGATGAACTAAAAAAAAAATATTCAAATATAAAAGTTAAAAAATTTGATATGGCCGAACATTCAAGAATAGAAGAGTTTATTGATAATGTTGCTTTAGAGTTGGGTGGTTTAGATATATTAATTAATAACGCTGGAATAAATAAGGATAATTTATCTTTAAGAATGAAAGATGAGGAATGGAAAAAAGTAATAGACATTAATTTAACATCTACTTTTTTACTTTCTAAACATGCGATAAAAAAAATGTTAAAAAATAAATTTGGTAGAGTTGTAAATATTACTTCTGTTGTAGCTCATACTGGAAATCTAGGACAATCAAACTATTCTGCTTCCAAAGCAGCTATTATAGGTATGTCAAAAAGTTTTGCTATAGAATATGCAAAAAAAAATATAACCATCAATTGTGTTTCTCCAGGATTTATAGTTTCAGATATGACAATGAATATTGCGGATAAAGTTAAATTATATTTAACGTCAAGGATACCTATGGGTAAACTTGGCACGGGCGAAGACGTATCCAATTGTGTTGCGTTTCTCTCATCAGACCAAGCTTCATATGTAACTGGAGAAACAATCCACGTAAATGGTGGCATGTATATGTCTTGACAAAATTCATTAATAATTTATTAAGAATACATAACTCAAATTAAGGAATTTACTAATGACAAAAGATGTTGGTGCAAAAGTTAAAAAGATGGTCATTGATCATTTAGGTGTTGAGGAATCAAAAGTTACGGATGAAGCAAATTTTATTGATGATTTAGGTGCTGACAGCTTGGACACAGTCGAGCTTGTTATGGCTTTCGAAGAAGAATTTGGATCCGAAATTTCTGATAGTGAAGCAGAAAAAATCCTGACAGTTGGTGATGCCATTAAATTTATCGAAAACAAATCAGCTTAAAAAATTTAGAAAACATTAGGCCGATTCATAATCCCATGGCAATAGAAAATAAAGGCATGATGTTTGTATTATCTTCGCCATCAGGAGCTGGCAAAACTACCTTAACAAAAAAACTTGCTGAGAATAACTCACAGTTCGCAATTTCAATTTCACATACAACAAGAAAACCTAGACCTAATGAAGTTGACGGAAAAGATTACTACTTTGTTAGTAAAGAAGAATTTAATTTTTTGGTAAAAAAAAATAGTTTTTTTGAGTATGCAAATATTTTTAATAATTATTATGGTAGTTTAAAAAAACCTGTATTAGAACTATTATCTCAAGGAAGAGATGTGCTATTCGATATTGATTGGCAAGGTACACAACAATTAAAGAAAATTAAAGGTTTATCTTTAGTGACATTTTTTATTTTGCCTCCAAATATAAAAATTTTAAAAGAGAGATTATTAAATCGACATCAAGGACAAGAAAAATTGATTGAAAATAGAATGAACAAATTTAATGAAGAAGTATCGCATTGGAATGAATATAATTATGTTTTTATTAATGATGACCTAAACAAGTGTTATGAGAAGATGTTAAATGTCATAATATCTGAAAAAAAGGGAATAAATCAAAAGCAAAATTTGAATGAAATTGCCGCGAAGATAAAAGAGTTAAACATATAATTTTTCATATTGTTCAGCAATTTTATAGTAAGTATCATAATTTAATTCTTCTGGCCTAGCACTTAAATCGAGATTTAAATTTTCTGATATAGATATATTTTGATTAAATAATTTTTTAAAATTTTTATTTATCATTTTTCTTCTATTTGAAAACAATACTCTAGTTATGATTTCAAGACTTTTAGGATTTTTTAGATTAAACAAGTTGTGTTTTTTTGGTCTAAACGACAATAGGGTAGAATCTATTTTAGGTTTAGGGAAAAAAGAATTTTTTGATATATTGAAATGCTTCTTAATTTCTAACCTCCAATTTGATAAAACTGATAATCTGCCATATTCTTTTGTGTGTGGTTTGGCTAATATTCTATCAGCAACTTCTTTTTGAAACATCAGAATTAATATCTCGTACCAGGGAGGCCATTTTTTTAGCATGATAAGCGAAGCTAATATTTGAGTTGATATGTTGTATGGCAAATTTCCAAAAACAATTACATTTTTTCCTAAATCCTTTTTTCGAACAATATTAAATATATCATCATTAATTATTTTTATATTATTATAATTTTCAAATTTATCATTTAAAAAAGAAGATAATTTTTTGTCTTTTTCGATTGCAAATATTTTTTTTGGTCCAATAGCAGATATAGCTGTTGTTAAACTCCCGTACCCAGCTCCAATCTCAACAATAATGTTACTTTTATTTATATTTCCAATTTTTATTATTTTATTTATTATGTTTTTGTCAGTTAAAAAATTTTGACCTAAACTTTTTTTAGCTTTTTGTAAGATTTTCATTAATTATTTTATATAATTAAAAAACTTGATAGATTCGATCAAACTTCTTGGATTTGCAATTTTTTTACCAATGATATTTTCTGCAGTTCCGTGATCTGGAGATGTTCTTATATAAGGAAGTCCCAATGTTACATTTATTGCATCAAAGTTAAATAAAGCCTTAAAAGGTGTAAGAACTTGATCGTGATACATGCCAATTAATACATCAAATTTATTTTTTTTAAAAAACATAAAGCTCGAGTCCGTTGATATTGGTCCCATTACTTTAATATTTAATTTAATTAAATTTTTTATAGATTTAGTTATAATTTTATTTTCTTTATTTTTTTTTGAAGGCGAAAAATTATGTGGATTTAATCCAAGTATAGCAAAATTTGGTTTTTTTTCTAAAAACTTTCTTATAGAAACTATTTATTATTTTTACTTTTTTAACAATATCATGCTGATTAATTTTTTTATTTACTTGACTCAGTGGTATGTGAGTAGTTACGGGAGAAACTGATAGTTTTTTATTATAAATTAGCATCGATTCATTTCCTTTTTTTCCAGATTTTTTTGAGAGAAATTCAGTTATTCCTTGATGTTTGTTTTTGAATAAAGATTCCTTAGAAACTGGACAATTTACAAATCCAGCAATTTTTTTATTTTTAACAAATTTTAAAGCCTCATCAAAACATTTGAATATATATTTGTTTGATTTGCTTGAAATTTTTTCATAAGGTTTTTTTTGATAATAGTTAATATCATAGACTGGCAACTTACTTCCTTTTAAATCGTTTATTTTAAAATTACCTTCAATTTTTTTTATCTCAATTTTGTATTTTAATTTTCTTTTTTGCGAATTTAATAAGTTTATGCTTCCAATAATAAAAAAAGGCTTATGTTTATATTTCTTTCTTAACTTCCAGCTTTTAAAAATGATTTCAGAAGAGATACTATTAGGTTCCCCAGCAATTATTGCTAATGATTTATTCATTAATAAATTTTATTGAAGTTGATCTTTTTAATTTATCATAATGTGAAGATGAGTGCATTCTTAGTATTTTTGTTTTTTCAAAATTTACTAATTGATTTTTTTCTTTTTCTAAATCTCTTTCTATATTTCTTTTGTCCCTTACTTTAAAAACTAAAATACCTTCAGGCACAGAAATTGGCTCAGAAATGTTACCAACAGATGTTTCGGATATTTTAGATCTATAATCTTTAGAAATTATATTTTCATTCAACCACCCAAGATCACCTCCCTTTGATGCTGTTTCTGAGATGCTAAAATCCATTGCAATTTTTTCAAAACCATCAATTTTAATTTTATTTTTTAATTCTTCTATTTGGGATTTTAGACCCATTGTATCATCACGCTTAATTACAATTTCTGAAATTAAATATTCATTTAATTGTTTTTTATTTTGTATTAACTTTAATTGTTCTTCTATTTCATCCACATTAATTGATAGTCTGTCCTTATATAATTGAAAAATTAAAGAATTCCAAAGAAGTTCTGTTTTTACTTGATTTTCTATAAGTGTAAAATCTAAATCATTAGATGCACAAATATTTTTTAATGTATCTAAATCAAAATCTAAACGATTTGCCAACGCTGTTAATTCTTTTGTTAAATCTCTTTTATTAAATTCCAAAAAGCCTATTCTATCAATTTCAATTTGTTTAATATTTCTTTGTATAGTTGATTTTATTGCCATTTGGTTTAGTTTGTCTCTTTTATCATCAGAATAACTTTCATTATTTAAAATTAATATTATTTTAACCTCATCAACTATATCTGATTTTGTTATAGCCCTGTCCCCCACGGTGATAAATAGAGAATCTTCAATTTTTGCATTAACTTTAATCGTACATATTAAAGATATCAAAATTAAAAAAAATATTTTTTTTGTTTTAATCACTGACTTAAAGAAGGTGAGCTTACGGTAGAAAATGGAACAAAAGTTATAGTAAACATCAAAGAATTTTGTTGTTCAAGATCACTGTCTTGATAAAATTCTCTTCTATAAACTAAACCGGCTGTTAAGCAATCAATGCTGTATTGATAGTTAAGGTCGTAAAGTTCTGTACTGTCTGTTTTGAAATTCTTTTTGGTGCTAAAACTTAATTTATTATTGTCATTGAAGTTCAAACTAACTCCTGAGCTTGCATAATGTTCCTCTCCTCTGTGGTTTTGTTCTTCTAAATAATCCAAATTAAATTGCACTTTGCCAAAATTTAGTTCTGTTGAAATTTCATTATAATTTAAATCATTTAAATTATGATCAACTGAAAATTTATAACCAATTTTTCCAATTTCTGAAAAGTTGTAGTTAATTGTTCCCACTACATCAGACATTCTCTGATCCAGCGAACTTTTGCTTGGTACATCCTTATTCTTCTCATAATTAAAAACTTGCCCTACGGATAGAGACAATTTTTCTCTTTCAGTTTCTTTTTCACTGACTTTAAAATCTAAGCCAAAAATTGCACTTAATCCGTCTTCTATTTCAGATGTTTTGTTAAGTGAATATAAATTTGAATAATCTAGTGTTACATCTTTTCCACTTAAATCTCTCATATGTCCCGGAGCGTATCTAACCATAAAATTTGGTGAAAAAAGATTAGAATAATTGATACCTTCTTTCTTCATTGGTAGAGAAGTTTTATATGATAAGACACTACTTATTTCATTAACAGTGCCTTCATTTTTGTATTCTTTTGTTTTTCTAGCTTCATAGTTTGTATTTCTTATCATTCCTTGCAGCGTATTAACAAAACCATTTGGTGTAATAAAGCTAGAAGGACTCCAAATAACATCATTAGTTAGAAAAGTTGTAGTTTTGTTTGTTTCATATTTTTTATATAAAGCATTTGATTTAAAATCAAGTATACCAAAATTTTCCGTAAAAAAAGTTTTTCCATAAACTATGTTTGGCAAAACATATTCATATTGGTCGGACTTTTTTTTATTTCTTAAATTTTGATAAACATTTGCGGCGATATTTAAATACATATCATCTTTAGAAAATTCATATTTTATTTCATTTTCCAAATTAGTATTTTCTGCATTTACAAGAGATGTATTAATATCATGTTTTCTAAAATATGTATTATTTGAAGTTCTTTGAACTTTAAAACTTAGATTGCTTTCGTATGATCTGTTTTCATCCAAATTAAAATCAAGATTTGCAAAAATATGATTTCTAGATCCGTTTGTTTTAGTAGATGAAGTTTTTTTATATCCTTGAGTATAACTAGTATCTAAAGTTAAAAAACCGTTTCTAAAAGCCTGTCTATATTCATTTAAAACTAATACATTTTCTTTAGCATAAATTTTTGGAGTGAATGTAAGATCTTTATCATTATTGATTACCCAATAGTAGGGTAGAGCAAAACCTGTTCCTACACTAGTGGCATTCGTAAAAAAAGGAGCCAAAAAACCCGATTGCCTTTTAACAGTAGGGTCTGGATGAAAAAACATTGGAAAATAAAATACAGGTATATCATAAATTTTTAAAGTTGCGCTCTCATAATATATAGTTTTTTTTATTCTATCATGGCTAATTTTTTTTGCCTTCAAGGACCATGGGGGACATTTTCCATCTCTTTTTTTACAAATAGTAAAAACACCTTTAGATAAGTTAGATTTATTTTTTGTCATAAAAATATCATTTGCTACAAAACGTGGGTCACTTTCTTTACTTAGTCCAAAATTTTCTTGATCTAGAATCACACTAACATCAGATCCAATCATTTCTTTTTTTAAGGTATCAATATGAAGCTCTTTAAAAAAATATATATTTTTTTTTACGTCAGTGATTTTTATTTTACCTATAGAAGAAAAAAGATTGTCTTCAATATGATACTGAAACATACTAGCTTCAATAACGTTTCCATCGTTATCAGAAATAACAGAATTTTCTTTTGAGCTTATTATTCTTTTTTTGGTATTATATAAAATGTTTTCGGAAACAAGATTATAACCTTCCTTTAATATTAGTTTGGTATTTCCGTAAGAAGAGATTATTTCATTCATTTTGTCATATGTTGATTTTTCCGTATTTAAAACATTTCCTTCAATATCAGCAATTTTTACATTACCTTCAGCAAGCAAAAATTCTCTTGATTTTTCATAGGTAATTTTATCAGCAGTTATAAGCTTTCCTTCGGAATCTTCAGCTTGGACGGATCCTTTTCCAATAAGAATTTTATTTTCTTTATCGATTAGAATTTCTTTAGCAGTAATATTAAATTCTTCTGCAACAAGATTCGCATTACAAAAAAGTAAACTTAAAAAACAAATAATAAAAAGTTTTATTCTATTTTTGATTTGCATGGATAACACCTACTGCGCTAAAAATAAAAATAATTACTATTGGCATCCAAACAGAAATACTTATCGGTAATTTTTCTGTTTTGCCTAAAACTGATGAAAGATCATTAAAAAAATAAATTATTACACTCGAAACTATAGCTAAAAATATGTAGGTCGAATTATTTTCTTTAATATTTGTCCCTAAAGTAAAAACACCACTTAACAAAAGCATGCTTAATAAAAAGAAAGGAAAAGCGAGTGATTTATGGAGCTTTGTTTCCATTTCCCTTGTAGAATAGCCTCTTTCTTCTAGAAGTCTAATTTGATCTTCTATATTCCAAAATGAGATAGTATCTAGATTTGAATATAAAGTTTTGATTTTTTTCAAATCATATACACTGGTGTATGAAAAATTTTTTATATTGTCCGAAACAATTTTTCCCTTTTTGTCTATAATTTTTACATTTTTCAAATTCCATTTATTTGAATTTATATTAGCAGAAGTAGCTTCAATTCTTCTTAAAAAATTTATATCATCATCAAATTCGTAAATTGTTACCTCCATTAAATTTTCATTTTCTAAGTGAGAAGATCTAATAATTGTATTTTTTTCTAAGCTTTTTTCTTTAATCCATATTCCGTTTTCAGTAATTGCTGCAAGATAGTCTAGATCTCTCTCATAGTTTCCTTTTATTCTTTCGTATTTCATAACCAAAACAGAAGTGATTGGATTTATTGATGTTACAAAAAAAACACCTAAAAGAATTGATATAAGACCTGGAACTATAATTATTGAAAAATTTGACATTCCAAAAACCTTCATGGCTGTTACTTCATCACTTTTTTTTATTTTTAAAAAAAACCAAATACCTGAAAGCAAAACTATGAAAGGAAACATATTATAAAGTAAAGTTGGTACAAATAGAGTTGTCATCATTATGGGAAGGTAGATACCAACATCAAGGTCTTTAAAAAAATTTATTTCTTCAAATAAGTTCACAATAAAACCTAAGCAGAAACAAGCTAAGAGCATAATTATGACAGTTTTAATAAATTCTTTAATAATATATTTATTTATTATGAGAGATCTAATCATGATTATTTAGACAAATTTTCATATTTAAAAGTTCTTATTAAAATTAAATAAAACAATGGACTCATTAGCAAAGGTATCAAATAATAAGCAGCACTATGTTTCCATGAAGTTCCAGAATATCTTACGATTATTTCTGAAGAAGCTAGGATTAAAAAACCAATAAAAAAATAAATATATTTTTTATAACTGTATATTTTTTTGTCTTTTCTTGAAGCTAGCAAAAAACTACACAGCAGTGCAATCAAAGGTATATAAAAGGGCATACCAAATCTTTTATTAATTTCTATTTTATTATCCATAAGAGATTTTTTATCAAGATTACAGTTATGTATACTTATATCTTTTTGAATGAGGCAAGAAAAAATTTCTATAGTGGAAGTTTCTTGCATTTTTGGTTCAGAAATACTTTTTGTAGCAAGACCAGAAAGATTAAGTGCGGTTTTATCAAATTGAAAAACGTTAATTGATCCATCTTCTTTCAGTCTTTGAATACTACCATTGTGTAAAATTAAATTTTTTTCTTCATCATTGATATAACCATATTCAGCAAAAATTGTAGAAGACGAACCATCTACTTCAGATAAAATTTTGCCATCATCCCTTATAAAAATATTTCTAAAAACTTGATCATCATCTTTTTTATCAACAAATATTGTTAGACCTTCTACAGTGTCATTGAACTGCCTTTCTTTAAGCAACGATGGAATAAATTGTAATTCTGAATTTTTTAATAACATTCTAGAAATATATAATAGTTTGGGGTTAATAGCGGTGGTAAATAAAATTTGCAAAAACATCACTAGAAGGGATACAGTAAATAAAAAATTTGCAATATGAATTTTATTTAAACCAGAAGTCCAAAGGACCATAAGCTCATTATCCTTTTCTAATTTTGAAACCGTTAGTACTGTTGCTATCAAGAAACAGAAGGGCATAAGCTTTGTTATTACTTTTGATAATGTTAAAAATGAATAAGAAAAGTAAATTGTAAATGCGTGTCCATCTTCAGAAACAAGATCAAGATAGTTTACTGCTTGGATAGTCCAAACTATTATAGCCAAAGCAAATAGAGTTATGGTAAAATATCTTAGAAATTCATAAAAAAAATATCTGTAAATTGTTTTTTTCATTTAAAAGATGTATTATGTATTTAATAAATCAACTTTGAATAGAATTCAATTTTTACGTTAAAGGTAGGAAAAATGTTAAGTTTTGCAAGCAGTTTAGGTGAAAATAATGATGCATTTGTCATTTTTGTAACAGAAAAATACGACTACAAAGATAAAAAGAATGTTTTATCTAATGAACTAGGTAAAAAAATTGATTCATTTCTCAAGTCATTAAAAACAAAAAAGAAGAAAGAGGAAATAAACTCGTTAGATATTTCTGAAAAAAAGAAATGTTTTATAATTAAAGTTAAAAATAAGTATGAAAATTATTATTTCGAAGAGATTGGCGGAGCGTTTTATACTTATGTTAAAAAATTTAAAAATATTAATTCAATTGATATATATGCAGACAGTTTAAATGAACAAAAGGATAAATTAGCAAAGTGTTTTTCCGAATTTATTTTTGGATTTAATCTAAAGGGTTACACTTTCAATAAGTATAAAACTTTAAGTAAAGAAAACCTAAATAGTAAAATCGATACCAAAATTGTAACTTCTTATAAAAATGATATAGGAAATAATTATAAATATTATGAAGCAATAAAAGATGGAGTTTTTTTAACTAGAGATTTAGTTTCGGAGCCTCCTAATGTTTTAAATCCCAAAACTTATGTACAAGAAATTAAAAAATTGTCTAAGCTTGGACTAAAAGTAAAAGCATATGATGAAAAAGAATTAAAAAAATTAGGTTTTAATGCTTTGTTAGGAGTTGGGCAAGGAAGTGTTAATGAATCTTATCTAGTGACTATTGAATGGAATGGAAAAAAACAATCAAAACAAAATCCTTTAGCTTTTGTTGGAAAAGGAGTGTGCTTTGATACAGGAGGTATTTCATTAAAGCCAGCAAGATTCATGGAAGAAATGAAATATGATATGGCTGGCTCAGCAGTTGTTGTAGGTTTGTTAAAATCATTTGCATTAAGAAAGGCAAAAATAAATGCTGTTGGTGTAGTTGGATTAGTTGAAAATATGCCAGGAGGAAATGCTCAAAGGCCGGGTGATATTGTTAAATCTTATTCAGGCAAAACTATAGAAGTGCTCAATACTGATGCTGAAGGAAGACTTGTTTTAGCGGACGCTTTAAGTTTTGCAGAGAAAAAATATAAACCAAAATTTATTATAGATCTTGCTACATTAACCGGTGCAATAATTGTAAGTTTGGGAGAAGAATATGCTGGATTATTTTCAAATAACGACGAACTATCTAAAAATGTTTTTAAAGCAAGCGAAAATGTAAATGAAAAAGTTTGGAGATTGCCTCTTCATAAGAATTATGACAAGTTGATGAATTCAAGTATAGCTGATGTTCAAAACATTAATTATGCAGGAGGAGCAGGATCTATTACAGCAGCTCAATTTTTACAAAGATTTATTATTAACAATACTCCATGGGTACATTTGGATATTGCTGGAATGGCATTTTCAAAAAAAGCTGCAAATTTAAATCCTGGAGGTGCAACGGGCTTTGGAGTAAGGCTGTTAAATAATTTAGTAAAAGAATATTACGAATAAAATATGATTGAGCAAACTTTATCAATCATTAAACCTGATGCTGTAGAAAGAAAATTAGATAAAGAAATAAAATCATTTTTTAAAAAAAATAATATAAAAATTTTAAAAAGTAAGAAGATTAAAATTTCAAAAGAAGAAGCATCTGAATTTTATAAAGTGCATCAATCAAAACCATTTTATGATAAATTGTGTAGCTATTTGTCATCTGGCCCAATAATAGCAATGATATTAGAGGGTGAAAATGTAGTATCAAAAAATAGACAGTTAATGGGAGCTACTGATCCTACTAAAGCTGAAGAAGGAACATTAAGGAAAATGTACGGTATTTCAATTGATAAAAATTCTGTTCACGGATCAGATAGTGTTGAAAATGGAAAAATTGAAATAAATTTTTTTTTTAAATAAATAATTATTTAAATATAGCAATGATTGATTGAGAATAAAGTTTATGCTCTTGCTTTAAAATTTTAGTTCTAAGAGAATCTTCCGTTTCACTTTTGCCGATTAAGATTTTCCTTTGTGAAATTATTTTTCCAGAATCTAATATGGGTGTAACAAAATGAACAGTGCAACCTGAGTATTTCTCTTTACTTTTTAAAACTCTTTTATGAGTATTAATTCCTTTATATTTTGGTAGTAAAGAGGGATGAATATTTATAATTTTATGACGAAAGGTTCTTATAAAATCACTTGATAATATCTTCATAAAGCCAGCTAGACATAAAAACTTTATTTTTCTTTTCTTTATTTCAATTAAGCAGTTTCTTTCAAATTTTTTTTGATCATCAGATGGAAAAAATTTATATGGAATGGAGTATTGTTTTGCTAACCGGATTCCGCCTGCTTTTATATTATTTGATATAATTAGTTCGATTTTAATTGGAAAATTGTAATCTCTTGAGTTTTTTATCAAGGATTTAAGGTTTGATCCTTTGCCAGAAATAAAAACACATGATCTTATTTTTTTTACCATTTAAGTATTCCCGATGTTTTAATTTTTATTTTTTCTTTAGAAACAAAACCAATTGGATAAGGCTGATATTCTTTAGAAAATATTCTTTTAATTTTATTTATATTTTGCCTTTTTGCAATTAAGCAAAAACCAACTCCACAATTAAATGTTTTAAGCATTTCAGAATCCGTTATATTTTTTTGCTTTAACCATTTAAAAATAGCTTTAATTTTTATTTTTGATAAATCAATATTTAAACACAAATTATCAGGAACAATTCTAATTAAATTATTCAACAATCCTCCACCAGTTATATTTGCACAACCACTAATTAATTTTTTTTTATTAATTTTGTTAAGTTCTCTGGCGTAAATTTTTGTTGGTTTTATTAATTCTTTTTTAATATACAAAGGCAAAGAAGAAATTGTTTTTTTTTTTAATACATGCCTAATTAGAGAAAACCCATTTGAATGTAGACCTGAAGATGGTACTGCTAACACAATATCGTCCGATTTAATTTTAGTTTTGATTAATAATTTTTTTTTTTCAACTAGACCAACTGCAAATCCAGCTAAATCAAACTTATTTTTGGCATAAGTTCCTGGCATTTCAGCTGTTTCCCCACCAATCAAAGCACAATCTGCTAATTTACATCCTAAAACTATTCCATCTAAAATATTTTTTACTTTTTTATATTTGAGTTTATTAATAGCTATATAGTCTAAAAAAAAAATTGGTTTTGCGCCCTGAACTAGCAAATCGTTAACAGACATAGCGACTAGATCTATTCCAATTGTCTTATATTTTTTAAATTTGTTTGCTATTTCAATTTTTGTACCAACGCCATCAACAGATGATACAATCAGAGGGTTATTCATTTTTAATTGGGACAAATCAAAAATTGAACCAAAACTACCAATATTTTTAAAAGATTTTGTTTCAGTATTTTTTTTGTAAGTTTTCCTTGATATTTTAGATATGTAATTTACTAACTTATCTGCGGTTGCCATATTAACACCGCTTTTTTTATAAGTATTATAGGCCTTCTTCATGAAAAGTTATTTATTTTTTAAATATTTAATCGCTCCTTTAAGAGAATATATTCTTATTTTTTTAACAGCAACTATATTTCTATTTATTTCATTTACAAAAAGTTTTGCAGAAGAAAACATATTTACTATAAATAATGTTAAAGTTAAAGGCACAATAGATTTAAATTTTTCTAGAGACAAATATCTCAATAAAGCTTTTATAAATTCTTTTGAAATACTTACGACTAAGATTCTACTTTCAAGGGATTTAGCAAAAGTAAACAATATAAAATTAAAGCAAATAAAAAATTTGATTAGTAGTTTTCAAATATTAGAGGAAAGTTATCGTAAGAATGAATATACAGCAAATATAAAAATATTTTATAATGATATTAAAGTAAAAAAGTTCTTGGGCGAAAGAAATATTTCTTTTTCTCAACCTGAAAACATTTCAGCAGTATTCTTTCCTCTACTTTTCATTAATAATGAAATTCAAAATTTTGATGAAAATTTTTTTTATAAACAATGGAATCAAGTTGAAATAGAAAATGAATTAATAAATTTTATATTACCATTAGAAGATTTAGATGATATTTCTAAAATAGTGGCAATAAAAGATAGAATAGAAGAAATAGATGTTAGCGATCTAGTAAATAAATATGATGTAAAAAATTATGTTTTTGCACTTATAGAATATCAAAATACAAAAATAAACATACATCTTAAAACTAATTTTAATAACAATAAGATAAATAAAAATATTTCATATGAAGCAAAAAATATTAATGATAAAATGTTATTAAATTCTATTTTAAAAGATTTGAAATTCAAAATCACCGATCTTTGGAAAGAAGAAAATCTTATTAACCTCTTAATGCCACTATCAATAAAAATAAAATTTCAACATGCAAATATTAAAGATTTGGATAAATTGAGAAAAATCTTTTACAAAATAAGCATAATTGAGGATTACGCTTTGGAACAATTTAATATTAATAATTCTTTTTTTAAAATATATTATTATGGCAATCCAAAAAAACTAAGGTCAGAATTGCTTAGACATGGTTATCAGCTAAGGAATGATCAAGGATTTTGGCAACTTTATTTAAATGAATGATCAATTAATTTTAAAATTTCCTTCACAGCACGCTTTTAAAAAAGAGGATTTCTATGTTTCTTCAAGTAATCAAGAGGCATATGATTTTATAAATAGTTGGCCAAAATGGGTAAAACGAATTGCTAATGTTTTTGGCCCCTATGGTTCGGGAAAATCTCATTTAGCTGCTATGTTAAAAAATAAGACACAATGTTTACAAATGGAATCAAAAGAACTAAATGAAAAAGTTTTTTTTAAGTTTAAAACAAAAGAAGCTTTAATCATTGAAAATTTGAATGAAAATATTTCGGAAAAATTACTTTTTTCATTATGGAATGTCGCTTTGCAAGATAATAAGTATCTTCTTATAACATCAACAAAGCCAATTAATTTGTATAAATTTAAGTTAAAAGATTTAATATCTAGAGTTAACAGCAGTTTAATTATTGGAATAAAACTACCTAGTGATGATTTGATTAGTGTAATTCTTGCAAAAAACTTTTCAGATAAGCAAATAAAGGTTGAAAAAAAGCATATTGACTACATTATAAAAAGAATCGATAGGTCTTATGAAAAAATATCCCAATTTATTTTAACTTTAGATAAATATTCTTTAAAAAAAGGAAGCCCATTTGGCTTAAAAATGATTAAAGAAGTGTTAAAAATGATATAAATTTTTAAAAAAGGAATCACATTGCACAAATATAGAACTCATACATGTTCGGAAATTACCAAAAAAAATACTGGTGAAACCATAAAACTTTCAGGCTGGATTCATAGAAAGAGAGATCATGGCAATCTTTTATTTTTCGATTTAAGAGATCATTTCGGTTTAACACAGTGTGTTATTGAAAATAGCAATAAATTTTTTAAGATAGCAGAAAAAATAAAACCTGAATCAGTTGTATGTGTGTCAGGGTTAGTTGTTAATAGATCAAAGGAAACAATAAATAAAAATTTATTTACCGGAGAGATTGAAATAAAAGTTTCTTCTTTTGAAATTTTATCAGAATCTAATGATTTGCCCATGCCTGTTTTTGGAGAACAAAATTATCCTGAGGAAACAAGATTAAAATATAGATTCTTAGATTTAAGAAGGAAGGAAATGCATGATAATATTATATTAAGATCCAAAGTAATTTCTTACGTAAGAAATAAAATGATCTCAGAAGGGTTTTTGGAATTTCAAACACCAATATTAACTGCATCTAGCCCCGAGGGAGCAAGAGATTTTTTAGTTCCAAGTAGAATGCATCATGGAAAATTTTATGCATTACCACAAGCACCTCAGCAATTTAAACAAATGGTTATGATTTCTGGCTTTGATAAATATTTTCAAATAGCACCTTGTTTTAGAGATGAAGACGGTAGAGCAGATAGAAGTCCTGGAGAGCACTACCAATTAGATATAGAGATGTCTTTTGTTGAACAGCAGGATGTGTTTAATGCAGTAGAGCCAATTTTCTATAAACTTTTTACTGAATTTGGAAAAGGAAAAACTGTTTCTAAAACTCCATTTAAAAGAATCGATTATAAAACCTCAATGTTGAAATATGGGACTGACAAACCAGATTTGAGAAACCCAATTGAAATATTTGATGTAACAGAAGTTATGAAAAGAGATGATTGTAAATTAGAAATTTTCAAAAAAGTAATTGAAAAAGGAGGAGTAGTAAGAGCCATACCTGCTCCAAACACTTCAACTAAACCCAGAAGTTTTTTTGATGGGTATAATAATTGGGCCAAAGAAGAAGGAGCAAAAGGATTGGGCTATATTTTATTTGAAAAAAACAAAGATAAATTAATTGGAAAAGGACCTTTAGGAAAATTTTTTTCTGAACAGGCCATTAATGAATTGGCAAAAATTTGTAAAATAAAAGAAAGTGATGCAGTATTTTTCTCTTCTGACCAGGTAAAAGAAGTGGAAAGAATTTCTGGTATTGTAAGAGAAAAATTGGGCAAAGAACTTAATCTAATAAATAGCAAGAAATTCGAATTTTGTTGGATAGTAGATTATCCCATGTACCAATATAATGAGAAAGAAAAGAAAATCGATTTTAGTCATAATCCTTTTTCCATGCCACAAATTGATTTAAATGATTTTGATAAATCTGATCCTCTGTCGATAAAAGCATATCAATACGATCTAGTATGCAATGGTCATGAAATATCCTCAGGAGCAATAAGAAATCATTTACCAGATTTAATGTATAAGGTTTTTTCTAAAGTTGGTTACTCCAAAGACCAGGTAAATAAGAAATTTGAAGGAATGATAAAAGCTCTTTCGTACGGTGCTCCACCACATGGAGGAATGGCACCAGGAATTGATAGAATTGTTATGTTGTTAGCAGACACAGATAATATACGCGAAATTACTATGTTTCCTATGAACCAACAGGCAGAAGATTTATTAATGGGAGCCCCATCAAGACCAGATGAACATCAACTTAAAGAATTAAATATCAAAGTTTTGGAAAAAAAGAAATAATTTTTACTTATTACTCTTTAAATTTATTCTTACATTACTAAGATCAACTAGTTTATCTTTATAATTGCTTCTAATAAAACCTTTACTTGTTATACCTTTAACTAATTTTAAAAAAGTATCTTCGTTATCATCATTTCCAATTTTTTCATTAATAGGTTTGTTGATCAAAGGTGTGTGAGCAAGATCTTCTCTGCCTAAATAAGATATTGCTAGTTCTCTAAAGATGTAATCTAGAATAGATGATGCATTTAATATTCTATCGTTACCAGTAATTTCTCCCGAAGGTTCAAATTTAGTTTCTATAAAGGCATCTACAAATTCATCCAAAGGAACTCCATACTGGAGACCTAAAGAAATAGCTATAGCAAAATTATTCATAAGAGCTTTTACTAGCTCTCCTTCTTTATTCATATCAATAAAAATTTCACCAACTTTTCCAT